>JAOHMI010000112.1 GCA_028101965.1 Bacteriovoracaceae bacterium | reverse complement strand
TTTAATTTATTAGCTTGAAACACTGGGGGCACCTGTGAACTTGTCATTAATATCATTATTACTTTTAACACATTTTACTTTATCAACTGTTAATGCTCAAAATGATCCAGAAACAGAAGAAGAGAGAATTGCTCGAGAAGAAAGAGAAGAGAGAGTAAGAAGAAGCCAGGCCAATACAAGGGCAAACTTGCACAGTCAGCAAAACCCTCCTCACACTGAACCAAGTCTTGGCCTACAATTCAAAGGTTATAATTACAAAGAAGCCAATAGCCAACTAGACTATCGTGGATATGGAGTTGGACTAAACTATAAAAACCAAATTATAAACCATAGCAGTCATAACAATGTCTTCTTTTTATATGATGCATCTGTGGGTGCGGTAAAACCTTTTACTGACAATGGTAAGACTTATCTTGATGTTGAAATTAAACTTGATGGTGGAGCAACATTACAAGATTCAGGAATTATTCCCGTTGGAGCTGGTGGTATTGAGTATATTCGTAATCGAGAAAATCAACAACTTAATGCAAATATTGGACAAATTGGAATTATCAAAGGAAATCGCTGGGATCATTTACCAGAAGGACAACGAAGCTATGGTAGCTTTTATGTGGGACTCTCCCCTAGACTTGAAATTGATTACAACAATCACTTAATTGATAATCAAGAAAATACTTACCAATATGGTATCAACCGTTACACTCAAAAACCAGGCTCCACAGTTACCAAAATTGGTGAAAAATATGAAAATGGAGCAATTCTTATAGAAGAAAATCCAGATGATTTTGATGTTGAAACTCGTTATGTTCAAGTTCCAATTCAAACGGCATTTCCTAAAGCGAAATGGGGAGCAGCTCTGCGTTTTGAAACTTCATTATTACCAACAAACTTTGGGATGATTTCATTTGGAGGAAGCGCGACTTGGACTGGTCGAAAACATAATTTTCAAAAAATTTGGGACGAGGATTTAAAACCAGATGCAACTCCTTATGAGAAGTTCTCTGCTTACCACTTTGATCCTGAGCGAGGCTTTGACCACAACGAAGGTGAGTATACCTGGGAAGAAAATGGCGTAACTTATACTGAACCAGCTCATACTTACACCAATGGAGTGTATGAAACATCAGAGCTTCATGATATTCAAGAAGCTAAGTTTCAGAGAATGACTTTTCGTGCCAACCTTGGCTTAAGAAGAGCCTGGATGAGGTTTGAAGTAGAGCCTTACTATCAAAAACAAAGCTGGGAGTTCATCCAAGACACTTTTCAAGTAAAAGACTCTTCTGAGAAGTTTGGTTTAAACTTGCGAGTTCTTCTTAACTTAAATTAATAAATTCTTATTAGCGGGGGCTAAAGATGAACACACGTTCAGTTTTACAAAATGTAATAACACTATTTTTGTTAATGACTACTTTTTCATTCTCTCAAGAGCTGGAAGAGAAAATGTGCACAAAAGGTTTTTACGCAGAAAAGAACTTTTTTGAAGCAGAAAAAACCTGTATTGATGAGCATAAAGGGACCTATCTCGACTTTAATAACGGAAATTGTACTTGCTCAATTCAAGGAAGTAACACCACTTGCTCGGAAAATAGCAAATATCCTGGCAAAAGTGCTTCTGATGCAAGAAGATTGTGCGAAGAAAAATTTGGAATTCTTTACAACCAAGGTGGCAATTGTGAATGCCAAGTTTATGGGAAAGGAAAAACTTGTCAATACGAAGACAATCTAAGTGAACCTGTATACAACGCATATTTGAAATGTACAAATAGCGGAGGACACCGTTTTCAATACAAAAATAATGAATGTGTATGCGAAAATAAAAACTGCACTTATGAAGTTAAAGAATTTTACGCTGTTGCCCCAAATTGCAACACCTATAACTCTGGTATCATTGATAAAGATAAGCAAAGGGCGTTCCAAGCACAAATCAAAGAAATGGAAGAAGCAATTTGCGATGAAATCAATAAAAAAATAGACACATCTGCATTAAGAAAATTAATTGAAAATAATCCTGAATGCTCCCACTTAAAGAAACAACTAAGTCAGTTTAGCGATAAAAATGAAATGGAAGTAACTTTTTCTCTAGGTGAAGGAGAAAAAGAAATTGAATGCGAGACTAAGGTTTCCACTAGCAATGGGCAATTTGATATTGATAATATTGGAGATTCATTTCCAAACAACATTATAACTCTTGAAGCGACTGAAGATAATTACTCAATTCCGGCCTCAGGTTCTGTATCTATCAAAGATACTGAAGTGGCAAGCTTTCGAAAAAGTGCTGATGGTAAAATTCGCTCAATCAGTCGTAAACGCTTCGAAGTTATGACCGCAACTTATCAAAAACTAAGAAGTACATTCAAAGGGAAAATTGAAGAAACAATTAAGGTCCTGCAAAAATTCTCTGAGGATTCAGGGAAACCAATAGAAATAGCTGCGGAAGAGCTTTTTAATTCTCTTGTCATAAAACTAGAAGTATATAGCTTCGCATCTTTACTCAATACCAATACATTTAATAATTATTCGAACCAAGAGTTAGCAGCGAAACGTTATGAAAGAACTGTGGCCATGATAAGAAAACTGATCAAGGAAGAACTTGAGATTCAATTAGGGGAAATCTCTCCTGATTTGTTATCGCTAATTAACGTCGAACAACAAGTGGTTTTAGTTCAAAGTCAATTTGGAAATCACGGTACCTTTGGAGCGATGGTTCCTACAACTAACGCCAAAGGATTTAAGAAAGTTTTTAAAAATGCTCAAGAAAAAGAGAATAAATTTTTAGACTGCAGCATTGATTCATCTAGTAATGAAGCTTTTAAGCAAAATGCTTTTGAATGTTCACTTAAATACTTTCTAGCCTACCAATGCCCTATTCTCTCTAATGAAATGGTACAATCAGTATTTCCTGAATGCTTAGAAAGAAATAAATTTGTCTACTCAATCGACAATCAACTTAGTATTGACAACGAAAAGTTTCAGGAAACTTTAAATGACCCTTTATCAAGATTAAATAAATTGGCGAATAGTTTCAAGCAAGGCGAAAAAAATGATTTCCTTAAGTATAAATATTTTGCGGTCAAAGGTGAAATGTCTTACCTTCTACAAAGTAGCAAAACAGTAAGAAAAGTAGCTAAAAAATCAGAAACTGTAACGAATCTCAATTGTGCCATACCTTTACCTGCTCAAGAGTTTCCAGAAGTACATCATATGAAGACTGGCTACAAAGCCCATATCAATTACGCTGATAATTATGCCTGCCAAGAAAGTATTCTCACTGTTGAAAGTAAATCTTTTAGATTTTTAAAGTTCCCTGATAACTGGTTAAATAGAGAGCTGTTTAGTAATCAATGTAAGGAAACAGAGCAAAAAGCGAAAGAACATTACAAGAACCAATTTGGCAGTTATTGGAAAGATCACTGGAAGGCTGATTATAAAAACTATAAAACCTTAGGTGGCGATCACGCCACACGTGCTAAGAACTTTGATGATATTAATACATCAGATGAAGGAATACATTTTGTTTACAATAAAAGTTTTAATACTAACCAGAAATTTGCTGATATTGAAATGCGTGACCAATATAAAACCTTTTACAATATTCCTCATAAAACCGTTAGTTTAAAATTAAGGGGTGAAGCTCTAGAAGGTGAACCTGAAATCAGTATTGCACTTGATGGAGTTACCTTAGATAAAAGATATACCGTACGAAACGTAAATTTCCCTAAAGGTAAAGATAGAGCATTCAATGGGGCCATCAGCATGATTGAACTTGATGAATCAGGAGAGGGTGTTATTGAAATTTGTTATTTAGAAGATCACTTTACAATGAGCGGGGGGAAGCTATCTGGGAAAAGGCGTCTTTTTTATGAGCAAACTTATATCGATGAGAACAATGAGAAAGTAACCATCGAAGGTGAAATCATAGAGGGACTCTCTCTTTATGACAATAGCAGTGATGATAACTTAAAACGCGGAGATCGCAGTAAGGCTTGCCGTGTATTTTTATATGATACCAACCGAAGATAAAAGAAGGTAGAATGAAAACTATTTATTTATTTTTAATCCTAGCAACAGTTTGTTTTTCACAAGAACTAACTGTTGATGATATAAAGAAATCGTTCTACCAGTCTTACCCTATAGGCAATTCACAAGCCTTCGATTTATCATTAAGCTTAGAGGAAAGAAATAACTATTTCGGAAGTGAGCACACCTTTGCTAGTAAGTCTCATTCATTTCATACCGCTTTTAAACAAGACTTAATAAATCAGCATCCATTTTTATCATCTATTGGTGATCGAAATTGTTTTGGCTCTTTTATCCTTAAAGGTAAAATCGACGACCTTCTGCAACCAGGAGATGTGGTACTTGAAAATAAACTTAGCATTCCACTTCATATAGATAACCTCTACCATAATTTCACTTCAGGGTTCCCCCATGTATCAATTGTTGGGGAAGACAACAACAACGAAAATTTCCTTCAAGTCGAATCACCTAGAGGTAAGAATTTAAGATCTTTTAAAGAAGATGCAGGCTATACAATACTACGATTAAAAAAATTTCCAGGGGAAATAGACTCTCATATTTCTTTTGAAGAATTTATTAATGACTCAGAGAAAGTGGCAACATTTATTGAAGAATATGAAAATAGAAAGCTTTTAATTGAAGACTATGTGGAACAAGTAAAAGATTGGAAATATGAATATATATTTGACTTAGAAGGCGGTGACCCCCTTCCGAAAGATTATATTCAAAAATGCT
>JAOHMI010000111.1 GCA_028101965.1 Bacteriovoracaceae bacterium | reverse complement strand
CTGAAGAAATTAGTGGAATCATAAAGGATCGAATTAAAGACTTTAATGCAAAATTAGAAGTTAATGAAATCGGAACTGTGTTAACCATTGGTGATGGTGTTGCACGAGTTTTTGGTCTGAAAAACGTTCTTGCCGGTGAGCTTGTAGAGTTTGATGGTGGCGTTAAAGGAATGGTTCTTAACCTTGAATCAAATAACGTTGGTGTTGCAGTTCTTGGTTCTGATTTAGAAATTAAAGAAGGTTCAACTGTTAAGAGAACAAATGAAATTGTTCGTGTTCCTGTTGGAGACGCTCTTCTTGGCCGTGTTGTTAATGCGATTGGCGAGCCAATTGATGGACAAGGTGAGATTAATACAAATGATTATCGAAAAGTAGAAATAAAAGCTCCTGGTATCATTGGACGTAAATCAGTTCACGAGCCAATGCAAACAGGATTAAAAGCAATCGATGCTATGATTCCAATCGGTCGAGGACAGAGGGAATTAATTATCGGTGATAGAAAAACTGGAAAAACTGCAGTTGCGATTGATACGATCATCAATCAAAAAGGTAAAGGCGTTTATTGCTTTTATGTGGCCATTGGGCAAAAGCAATCTACAGTTCGTCAAGTTTATCAAAAATTAAAAGAATCAGGAGCGATGGATTACACAACAATCATTTCTGCGACTGCATCTAATACGGCTCCTCTTCAGTACATTGCTCCATATACTGGTTGTACTTTAGGTGAGTACTACAGAGATAGTGGAAAGCACGCTCTTGTTGTTTATGATGATTTAACAAAACAAGCTCAAGCTTATAGACAATTATCACTTCTTTTAAGAAGACCTCCTGGACGAGAAGCATTCCCTGGGGATGTTTTTTACTGTCACTCTAGACTTTTAGAAAGATCTGCTAAGTTAAGTGATGAACTTGGAGCAGGATCATTAACAGCATTACCTGTTATTGAAACTCAAGAAGGTGACGTTTCTGCTTATATTCCTACAAATGTAATTTCAATTACTGATGGTCAAATTTATCTTGAATCAGATCTCTTCAATTCAGGTGTTCGTCCAGCGGTTAACGTTGGTCTTTCTGTTTCTAGAGTTGGTGGCTCAGCTCAAGTTAAAGGGATGAAGAAAGTTGCAGGTACATTAAGACTAGACCTTGCACAATACCGAGAATTAGCTGCCTTTGCTCAATTTGGTTCCGACCTTGATGATGCAACTCAAAAGCAACTTGCAAGAGGTGAAAGACTAGTAGAGCTTCTTAAGCAGCGTCAATATGCTCCTTTGGATGTTTTTCAGCAAGTAATAGTAATCTTTGCTGCGACGAAAGGCTTCTTTGATACTATTCCAACGGAAAAAATTCCAGCGGCAGAAAAAGATTTATTAGAATATATTAATACAAACCATTCAGGGATTGTTTCAACTTTAGAAAATGAGAAAGCTATTTCTGCTGAATTAGAAGCTCAATTAAACGAAGTATTAAAATCATTTGTACAAATGTTTAATGCTTAATTGAGTACTTAATTTCTAATAAAGAAACGAAGGTTTAATAATGGCCAATATAAAAGATTTAAAAAAGCGAATCAAAACGACTAAGTCGACTTTTAAGATTACAAAAGCGATGAAGCTCGTTTCTGCTGCAAAGATGGCTAAAGCTCAACAGCGTATCGTAGGTCTAAGACCTTATGTTAATGAGCTAGATCATTCCATAAAGATCGCATCATCTTTAAATACGGAATACACACATCCCTATCTTAAAGCGAATGAAGAAAATAAAAATGCCTTTCTTCTGGTAGTTTCATCAGATAAAGGCTTATGCGGTTCTTATAACAATCAAATTGTTAAAACCGCTCGGCAGTTTATAGCCGAAAACAACGAATACAATTTCAAAACATTTTTCATTGGAAAAAAAGCAAAAGAAATTTTGAAAAAAGAAGTCAATTTTGGTGAGCACTTTGTTTTTGAAAAAGCTGATCCTGCTCCAAATGAAATTCGAAAAATAACCAATGAATTTGCTGAGCAATTTACAAATGGCGAAATTGGAAAAGTATTCGTTCTTTTTAATAAGTTTAATAGTGCAATAAGCTTCACGACAACGCCTCAACAGATTCTTCCAATGAGTACATCTGAAGAAGAAAAAGAAAAATTTAGGGAATTGCTTCCTTACGATTTTAAATATGAACCAACTGCTCAAGAGATGTTGGATGATATGATTCCGGAAAGTTTATTCACTTCAGTCTATGCATCTGTTTTAGATGCTATTGCAGCTGAACATGGATCACGGATGAGTGCTATGGAGAATGCATCTAAAAACTGTAAAGAAATGATTAAAAAATTAACATTGAAAGCAAATAAATTAAGACAAGCAGCGATTACCACCGAACTTATAGAAGTTGTTTCTGGTGCGGAGTCGTTGAATAATTAAGGAGTGATTCACTATGAGTGATAATACTGGTATTGTTAAACAAGTTATGGGTCCAGTTATTGACGTTGAGTTTCCGTCAGGAAAACTACCTGCGATTTACAACGCACTAACGTTGACTAATAAAGAAATCGGTGAAGGTGAAGATAATTTAGTTATCGAAGTAGCCTCTCACTTAGGGAATAACATGGTCAGAACTATCGCCATGGATGCCACAGAAGGATTAGCAAGAGGACTTAAAGTTAAGGACACTGGCCGGGCAATTCAAACTCCAGTAGGGAGAGAATGCCTTGGTAGAATCATTAACGTTGTTGGAGAGCCTATTGATGAGGCAGGTCCTGTTCAAGCTAAGAAAAAATACGGGATTCACCGTGAAGCTCCTCCATTTGCAAATCAATCAACAAAATTAGAACCATTCTATACTGGAATTAAAGTTATTGATCTTCTTGCTCCTTACTTAAAGGGTGGAAAGATTGGCCTCTTTGGTGGCGCTGGTGTTGGTAAGACTGTTTTAATTATGGAACTTATTAACAACATTGCTACTCAGCACGGTGGATTTTCCGTTTTTGCTGGTGTTGGAGAAAGAACACGTGAAGGAAACGATCTTTATCATGAAATGAAAGACTCTGGTGTTCTTGAAAAAACAGCACTGGTTTATGGTCAAATGAATGAGCCACCAGGTGCAAGAGCAAGAGTTGCCTTAACAGGTCTTTCTGTTGCTGAGTATTTTAGAGATGAAGAAAAGCAAGATGTTCTTTTCTTTGTTGATAATATCTTTCGTTTTACTCAAGCAGGTTCTGAGGTTTCGGCGCTACTTGGTCGTATTCCTTCAGCGGTTGGTTACCAACCTACTCTTGGTACTGAAATGGGTGCTATGCAAGAGCGTATTACTTCTACAAACGATGGTTCAATTACATCTATTCAAGCTGTTTACGTTCCAGCGGATGATTATACAGATCCTGCTCCAGCCACAACCTTTGCTCACTTAGATGCAACCACAGAACTATCAAGACAAATTGCAGAGCTTGGGATTTACCCAGCGGTTGATCCACTTACTTCAAGTTCAACTATTCTTGCTCCTGAAATTGTTGGTGAAGAGCATTACGGAATCGCCCGAGGCGTTCAACAAATTCTTCAAAAATATAAAGAGCTTCAAGATATTATTGCCATTCTTGGTATGGATGAATTATCTGAAGAAGATAAAGTTATTGTTGGGCGAGCTAGAAAGATTCAAAAATTCTTATCTCAACCATTTTTCGTTGCTGAGCAATTTACTGGTATTCCAGGGCAATTTGTTAAAATTGAAGATACTATTTCTGCTTTTAAAGCGATTCTTGGTGGAGAAACTGATGATCTTCCAGAGCAAGCCTTTTACTTAGTTGGAAATTTAGAGCAAGTAAGAGAAAAAGCAAAAAAAATAAATAGTTAGACTGTTAAATACTGAAGAGTGTCCCTATAGGGGCACTCTTTATTTAAGCCTCAAACAGGCAAAATTTAAGGTAAAGTTAGGTTAATTTATGAGAGAATTTCGATTAAGTTTATACACTCCCGCTGGAACATTAGTAAAAAATTTAGCTTGTAACGAAGCTTATATTCCAACTTGTCGAGGTGAACTTAATATACTTCCTGAACATACTCATATTTTAACGTCGCTTTCTACTGGAATCCTAACTGCAAAAACAAATTCAGGTGATCGTCACTTTTCAATCACTGCTGGAGTTTTAAAAGTTCTTGGTGATGAGATTATTGTTCTTTCAACTACATCTGAAGATTCAGGAGTTATTGATATTGAACGAGCAAAGGCAGCTGAACATAAAGCGGCATCTCGGCTAGATAGTAATGAAGCACTTACAGATGTTCATTTAATTAAATTTCAAAGAAAACTTGAAAGAGCAAAAATGAGAATTAGACTCGCAAATCTAAAATAATATTTGCATAGGGTAATTCTGATATTTTCATCCTTTATTTATTTTTTTCAAAAGCAAACTCATATATATCTTTTATTGATTTAGGTTATTTTCAATTTCGTTTTATACTAGATAAGAGTCTTTTAGTTATTTACAAGCTTAAAAATACCAAGGGAGATACTATGAAAACTTTATTTTTAATTTCACTTAGTTTAATTTCATTTTCTATATTTGCGACTGATTATAAGTGTGTTGATATTACTCCTATCAAGACTGATTGGGACCATGGTTATGGTAAAGTTTCTTTTAATAAAATCTGTGCCGATATCAAGGGTAAAGTTATAAAGCAGCCAAGATTTATTGACTCTAAAGATCCAAATGAAAATGAAACTATTATTGTAGTAAGAAGGTTGAAAATGAAAATGGATGGAACGAAAGTTTGCAAAGCATTTGGTTTAAAAAAAGTTTCGAAAAGAAAAAATATAGAAGTAAGTACTTTAGGTATTGAGGATATCGCAATTGGTTTTAATGGTAAGTCACCACTTTTTAGTAAGGGGTTAGTGAAG
>JAOHMI010000110.1 GCA_028101965.1 Bacteriovoracaceae bacterium | reverse complement strand
TTCGCTTATATTCAGGCACTTTTAGCACCTCTTTTAGCCAAGAATGCAGTTCTTGATCGCTATCAATTTGATGAGAAGCAGAGGCAAGGTTATTTTTAAGCTTTATCGAAAGAAAAGATGCTTCTTTTCCTTTGGCAAAATTACCATGTTCATTAGAAATTCCCAATACTTTTGCTGAAGCAAGAGTGCTGCGAAAGATGGCTCTCATGTAACTAGCTTTTAATTTTTCTTTTTTATGTTGATCGGTAAAGCTATTTATAACATCGATCATACTTAAAAAAGGTCCGGCCCCAATATCGGACCCTAATACCCAGCGAATTTTATGAGCATCAATTTTACTTAGATTCATTTTCCCTGAACCTAAGCCTAAATCTTTTTTCGGTGCGTTCGATGTAGGACAATGAACTTTCTACGTGAAATTAGTTTCAACTCTTCATCTGATAGATGTATCCCATGGGCAAGTAAAGTTTTAGGTTTTAAAATTTTCGCTTTGTCATATACGCTCGTATAATTAAACTCCTTAGCGTTCTTGAAATATTTTACGTAGATTTCTTTAGTAAATTTAATTTCATTTTTCGTTTCACTTAAATGGGTTTGAATAAATGAATCATGCTCTTGATAAATCATGACCTAATTTCATCGTTTCCATGTCGCAACTAATAGCGAAGCGAGGAGTAAATGCATAGTTATTCTTAAAGCGATTAGACAATTTTGAAACGAGTTTTTTTGCTTCTCTTTTATCCTGTAATAAATAATCGGGACTATTTTGAGTCATTAAAACATTTCCAGCAATAAAGTTGCCCTGGGCAAATTTAAGGGCATGCTTAAGAGTATGCTCATGAATGCTACAAAAGATTGCTCCACCTAAAGTACCTTGGGCAGATAGTTTTTTAAAAAATCTCTCAGCTTCTTTTAAAGAGTAATTAGTGCATGAAAACTTATCCTCTTGAGGAAAAGTATGACGGTGTAACCAGTCTAATAGATTTGATTTACTCTTTGTTCGTACTTTATCTTGTACCCAATGAAAATGCATATCAAAGAAAGGTGGAATTATCAGATGACCAGAAAAGTCATAAACTTTAGGAATCCCCTTTAAGGAGTTTTTCTCTCTATCCCTATCAAAATCACCATAAGCAACAATTTGTTTTTTAGACCGATTAAATAAAATGTAGCCATTGGGAAAAAACTCATACTTCTCATCACTGAGAGGATTAAAGACTATTCCTTTGACTAAAATAAATGACAACTGACCGCTCCTTCTTTAGGATATTATCACTAACAAATTAAAGGTTTTTAATGAGAGCTTATTTATTAACATTATTACTCACACTAACTTTTCAGTTGGTTGCACAAACTGAAAGAGAAATTAAAGAGATTTTTGTTTACGAAGTCAATAGTTCTATTAACCCTGGGACATTCCATTACTTGAATGACAATATGCAAAAACACCTTAAGAGTGACAGAATTAATGATATTGCAGTCTTAATAAAAATGAATACACCGGGTGGCTTAGTTTCGACCACAAAGGATATTTTAACTTTAATTGGTAAGCAGAATTATCCTGTGCTCATTTGGATAACACCAGAGGGTGCTTCTGCCACAAGCGCCGGTGCTATTATTTCGGCCGGTGCCCATCAAATATTTATGTCCCCAGGAACAAATATTGGCGCTTCTACCCCTATTCAAATGTCAGGAGATATAAAAGAGAATGATGCAAAAAATAAAGCAGTTAATGATCTTGTCGCTTTGACTAGATCATTAAGCGAAAGCCGGGGAAGAAACCCTGAAGGCTTTGAAAAAATGATCTCAGAAGCAAAATCTTACACTGCTCAAGAAGCTAAGAAGTTAAAAATAATAGATCACATTATCAATGATCAAAATGAAATAGCTAAAGTTTTAGATAAGTCTTCTTTGATTATTAAAGGCGAAAAAATAAAATTAAAATTAACAGAGCCAAGATTTAATTTGGTTGAAATGAATTCCAAAGAAAGTTTATTAAACCTTTTTGCCAATCCTAGTTTTGCTTATATTTTGTTTTTAATCGGAATTGCACTACTTTACTTTGAGTTCCAAGCACCTGGAGGTTTTATAGCAGGTGGAGTTGGAGTAGTTTGCTTAATTCTGGCTGGAATTAGTTTTCAAGTTCTTCCACTTAATTTTGGTGCTCTCGCTCTCATCATTGCTTCATTAATCTTATTTGTCTTAGAAATTTACATTACTAGCTTTGGAATTCTCTCGCTATCAGGTTTAGCTGCACTAATTATTGGTTCGCTTTTCCTCTTTGATACGCCTGATTCACTCTTAGAATTAAATCGTACATTAATCTATTCCTCTGCCTTTTCAGTGGCGCTCTATTTAGGCTTAGTTGCTTATATGTTTTTTAGAAAAGTTGATAAACCATCTTCATTTTTTAACCCAACCGGAGAAAGTGGAGTCATTTATAAAATCATCGAAAAAAATGAAAATAATTTTTTATATCAAATCAAAGCTAGCGGAAGCTTTTATAAGGCTTCTTCAACTCTCAAGTTGGAGGAGGGAGATAAAATTAAAATAATTGGTTTTGATGAGCAACATTTAGAAATTGATATACATAAAGAAAGTTAAGATTAATATCGTTTAAAGGAGAAACCTATGCCTATTCATATAATTTTAATCGTAGTTATTGTGGGAGTTTTAGTTCTCAGTTCCGTAAAAATCCTCAATGAATATGAGAGAGGAGTTGTTTTTCGACTCGGTAACTACGCTGGAGTAAGAGGACCTGGGTTAATTATTCTCATTCCAGGAATCGAAAAAATGAGAAAAGTGGACTTAAGAGTGGTAACCATGGATGTACCCAGTCAAGACATTATCACTAAGGACAATGTTACTTTAAAAGTAAATGGTGTCGTATACTTCAGAGTCTCTTCTCCTGAAAAAAGTATTATTTCAGTAGAAAATTATTTTCATGCCACCGGACAAATCTCTCAAACCACCCTTCGATCCGTTATTGGACAGTATGAACTAGATGAGCTACTTGCTCATAGAGATAAAATCAACTCACAACTACAAACAATTCTCGATGAATTAACAGAGCCTTGGGGAATTAAAGTAACCAACGTTGAAGTGAAGGCTATCGATTTACCAATTGAAATGCAAAGGGCCATGGCCAAACAAGCAGAAGCAGAAAGAGAGAAAAGAGCTAAAATTATTTCAGCTGATGGTGAATTGCAGGCTTCTAAAAAACTTAGCGAAGCGGCTGCAATTTTAGGCCAGGAAAAAGATGCCATAACACTTAGATACCTTGATACTATGAGAGAAATTAGTACCGGTGATGGAAAAAGTACGACTTTCTTTCCACTCCCCCTTGATATCTTTAATAATATGAAAAAATCCTAGTTTTGTTTGCAAAATTACTGATCATCTTTTCTTTTGCCTTCTCAACTTTCCATCTTGCCTATGGAGAAGAGAATTTTTTTGAGTACGATGAAAAGATAGTTAATTTTAAACTTAAGCAAGCTAGAGCCTTAGTCGAGGAAGGAAAAAAAGCAAAGGCAATAAAAGCGATATTACAAGACTTTAGAAGGGGGCACTACTACCCCCCTCTTTTAAAATTTTTAATGAACCTTCTTATTCAAGACAAGAAATACTTCCTAGCCATAAAAGTTGCTCACAAACAATTAGACCTCTTGGGATTAGAGTATTTGCAAAAATCCCACTTTGAGGAATTACCCCAGCATATTGAAAAAATCAAAAAACTTTCAGAAAGTCGCTTAAACTATATTCGTCACGTAGCTTTTCTCGCTTTGCTCTACTATAGAAATAACCTAAAAAAATTTAAGGATAAAAAGGTTAAACTTGGAACAGAGAAACTCATCATTAAATATGGGACTATCCTAACTTATAATAAAGATACCTCTCCTATCGGACACTATCTTTTAGGGGAAATTTATAGACTAAAAAAGCAAACAATTCTTTCTTTTGGAAATTTTTTACTGTCTTATGAAGCTTTTAAAGAATACCCATATCTGATTGATGAATTTCCCTCTGCATACAACTTCATTCTTTTACATACAGGGATTGAAGATTTTGGTCGTAAAAACTACTCAAATTCTTCTGCAAAAATAAAAAAATACATTCAAAGAACGAGGAATAAAGCTATTTATTCTTTCTGGAAGAAATTTTTGAAAAAAAACTACAAACACCAAACCAGAATTTTTGGTAAGTTTAACTGGCTGGGACATTCAAATCCTCTTTTTACTCAATCAACTTTTTTAGAGGGAGATAAATACTATGAAAGAGCCTACTCTTATGATTTTGGTTTTATACTAAAAAAAGAAAATGATTTAAAAACTGATAAGAAAAATTATTCCTTTGAGTATCTTAACCGAAGCTTTGACTCCCTAAATAGTGCAAGTAATGACTATAAATTTTGGAAATTTGAATATGAAGAAACTGACCTAAATTACGAATATGGACAATTTGGATATAGTCTTCAATATGAAGGTCTTAATACCTCTTCAATCAAATTCTCGGACCAAACACCTTTACGAGAAACTGTCCGATTAAAATTAGAAAAGACATATCGAAAAAGCTTTATTTCTCACAAATTTTTTATTCCAATTGAATCATCTATTTATTTTAATCCGCTTGATGAAATCGAACACGATCGCTATGTCCTTGCAGGTTTACAGTATTCATATATTCGAAATGAAAGAGATTTATTACGAATTCCTAACTTTTCACTCTTTTACCATCAGTTTTTTTCACAGAGAAATAATGAGTTTCAAAGTCGATATGGATTAGATATTTCTGCCCCCTTAAGCAAGCTAGCATTTCAAAATACATCATTTAACTATCATCACGAGTTCGTAACATCAGGTGAAGAGTTCGAAAATTTTAGCAAAAGAACAATGTTTTTAAATTACCAAATTA
>JAOHMI010000011.1 GCA_028101965.1 Bacteriovoracaceae bacterium | reverse complement strand
CTTCTTTTTTAAAAAGCTTATCTAAAACAGGAACCTCTAATCCAACTTTGGAAAAGGCAATGTAATCCCCTTTCGACTCATCAAACTTTATATCGGAAAGACGAACCTCTGGAATAGGTTCTTCTTTCTCAAGGGGCTTTTTAATTTTATTTTTAAACTTTAGTGGTTTAACTTCTTTTAACTCAAGTTCAACACTTACAACAAAGTCATTCGTATCCAGAACAGTCGTTAAAGATTGAGCAATCTTTTTTTGTAATTGATCTTCCAGTCGAACTTTTTGCCAGCGCAAACTCTGGACGATATCTTCTGGCAGTGCCAAAGAAGTAAAGATCAATAAAAATAGGGTTAAAATTCTCATCATATTATTCAGCACTCAAGTTTAATGACTTCTCCAAATATTCTTTCATTTTATAGGCATCTGTATTTTCAGAATTTATACTAAATGCTTTCCTATAGTAAGCGAGAGCATTTTCAATGTTTTTCATTAAATAATAAGTAGTCGCTTTTAATTCATAAACAATCGACATATTTGAATAATCTTTTTCGAGCTTAGTCAATTTTGATATGGCTTCATTAAAGCTGCGTCCACGAATTAATCTTTGCGCATCAAAAAGCTCTGCAATTAATTTATCTTGTTTTTTATAATTTTGAATCGAGCGGCTTATTTCTAAGTTTGCATTAAGCTTAATATCAACTTTTCCAGTTTTTGTCATGAAGATACGGTAAGGCTCATGCCCTTCTTTTCGTATAACTAAAATAAAACTCATTTTTTTTACATGATTATCAATTAGATCGTCCAAGTCTTGTTTGTAAGGTGTTTTACCAAGTTCAATCTCTCTCTTCCCATCTGGAGACACAAAGATTTTTGCCTCAATAGGATTAGAGTCTATTTGTATACTCGCCGCCTTTATCAGTGAGGTCATTAAAATTAAACCTAACAATATAATGAAATTTTTATTCATTCATACTCCTCTCATTAAATAGTATCGAGAGAATTTAGTGACTAATTAAGAAAGCTATTCAGATTTAAAAAGAAAGGAAAATTTGACCGGGCAGACTCCGACAATTTTAATCAAGAAAGTAGGAAGCCCCAACAAAGAACTGAACTAAAGTTGAACTAGTAAGAATCCCAATTCCCTGTCCAAAAGAAACATTAGTTTTTAGCCCCCAGGTCTCACTGAAATTATAAGCAAACCCTCCTTGGGCCGCAATTTCAATAAAAATATCAGTACTTTGATCAGTATCAGTAGTGTAGGCCACACTCCCTAAGAGTAAATCCACCCCCCAGAAAAAGCGATACTTAGGGATAATTTTAATCGAAGATAAACCATCATCAAAATTTACTTTTGATGAGAAAGATTTAATATAGAATTCAAGTCCAACACCTCCCATCAAAATTGTATTACCATCTGCAGAAGAAATTGGAGTGACAAATTTTGCGTAAAAAGCTCTCGTTGTGGTCGAGGCCAGTTTATAATTAAAACTTAAGGATGGAATTGAACCTGTAACTGTGGCCGCTTCCGTATCCACATTGTCCCCCTCAAGGCTCGTTTCATTTTCTGCTAAATCAAAGTTCACTATTCCAAAAGCAATATCTACTTCCTTAGATATTCTCTCCCCTGATTGGGCCAATAAATTCACCGGCAGATAGAAGACAACCAATCCAATTATAAGAATTCGTAATTGAATTAAATTAGAAGTGGTATGCAATGGTTGCTCCTATATCAGATTTTTCCACAGTTAAAACACGGGTATCCGAGCTTCCAACCAACTCTATTGTCTCTCCAAAAATACCAATTGAATATAACTTTGAGATATTGATGAAATATTCCCAGTTAGTTCGGTTTCCATTTAAGGACAATTCCACAGGCTCCCCCCCATATGTACTCTCGGCCGAAATAATTGAAGAACGACTTAACTTAGCCCATTGAGGATAGACTAAATCCCACTCTAAAACCATTCCATAGCTGAACCACTGAATATTATTTTCTTGGATCATCAGACCATCTCCAAATTCATTTGAATTTACATAGCTCAAATTATCTTGAGATATCCCCCCATAAAAGGATAAGTTTTTAGAAAACAATGGTTTTCGAAAATCTAGTGCTAACCCTAATCTAGTGGGAACAACATAATTTGGAGAATTAACTACTTTACCTGTATAGGCATTTAGATAAATTTCTGTCTCAGAGAAATAATCTTCAAGGAGACGAGCATTTAAACCAAGGTCTAAAGTATCGTAGGAGTTAGTTACCGGGAAAAGATCCTGACTTTTAATACTTTGCTGATTGTAACTAACAAAAATTCCTTGCAATTTAGCATAGCCTAAAAATATACTTTTGGCTGATTTAGCGGGAGCATCTGCCAATGACTCCCCTTTACCAATAGATAAATTCATTGCATTCGCTTCATCTTCTTTATTTACTTCTTCATCAATGGATTCTTTTAAACTGGCCAATTGTTTTTTTAGCTTATTTTTCTTCTTTTTCTTTCTTTTCTTTCTTAACGCTGGAAGTTCTGGTTCAACAGGGATTTTAATACTATTTAGTACGCTTCTTTTTCTAAACTTATTAGTATGCACTAAGGACTTAATCCCTCTTTCAATGTGCAAGATTAAGTTTAATTTAGGTATTAAATCTTGGGTAAACTCTTTGACCACAACCTTCTTTTGCTGATCGTAGATTTGAATAACAATGGAAAACTCTTTCTTCTTTTTAACTTTTATCTTTAAAGCAAAAAATTTTTTCTTTTCATGTGATTGGGATGATTGAGCAATAATAAGTCGATACTCTTTTGATTGCATAATTTCTCTAACCGCAATTTTTTGGACTTGCTTAACTTGAACTTCATTCATTAATTTTGTGCCTTGAATAGGCGCAACAAAAAGCAACTTTTTTTCATTAATAGGTTCATCAGTTTTTACATCAAAAACTTCCCCCTTCACTTTATTTTCCAATGAATAAGGCTCTTGAATAAAGCAAAAAAAGACAATTAAGAAAATAAATATATTATATTTAGTCTGTATTAAATTTCCCACAACTTAAGATTATCATTTTGCGCCTAGTGACAATAATTAGGTGCTGATTTTACCCTCATTCCAAGCCACCAATATACTGCCAACAAAAATTGAGGGTCCCAAATCACCGCCTTTATTTTTTGCCGCAGGTAAGTATTCAAATATATTGATATTAAAGTTTTTTGCTCAGGTGATCATTGGAGTACACACTGCAATGTAAGATAATAGACTCAACAGACAAGATATTTTCCGACAAGGAGGAACGTTACCAGACTAAATTAAAAAACCCGTTTTAAAATCCATCAACTCTTCATCACGAAAAGCCCAATTCATTAAGAATTGGGCTTTTCTTTTTTTACTAATAATTTTAGGCATTTAAAAGAACCAGCTATTTCTCCAAAAGGAAGCTTATGGCAGCAAGCTTTTATGGCCATGAAAAAATAACTGGTTAGCAACAAAAAAGAATATTATCAAGCAGCGTCGATAATACGGCTCTATTTTATGATTTTTAGAAACATAATTCAACTAACATCTAAAGAAATGCAAAGATACCTTCGGTTATCAAGATGTTGGATGTATCAGTCTGACAATGGAGTTATTCCGACTTTCTAGCTCAAGATATCATTAACAATCTCGGCCATTTCAATGTCTTTTTGTGTCACACCACCAGAGTCGTGAGTAGTAAACTCAACCAAGCAAGTTTTATAAGTTACATGCAAATCTGGATGATGAACCTTTTTATTAGCATAAAAAGCCAAGGTATTCACAAATGAGATTGTTTTATAATATCCCTTAAACTCAACTAAACGCTGCAAGCATTTTTTTTCATCATTATAAATCCAACCTGGTATTTTTTGAGAAACTAGATTATTAATTTCATCTGTACTTAAAACAATAGTGGCATCGGCCATAATACACCTCTAGATTAGGAATAAAAATTTGTCAGATACTAATATGTCACAATCAATCTATCAAGGCACTGCTGCTCTTCTAGGTAAAGATTCTCTAGTAAAGCTATCTGAGTCTCACGTGGCAATCGTTGGTTTAGGTGGAGTTGGTTCTTGGGCCGTTGAAGTTCTGGCCAGAACTGGTGTGGGAAGAATAACCTTAATGGATTTAGATGAAAATTGCCTTAGCAATATAAATCGTCAGATCCAAGCCACAATGAAAAATGTTGGAGAACCTAAAGTTCAAAGTCTTAAAGAGAGAATTCAATTAATCAATCCTGAAATAGAAATAAATCCTATCCAAGACTTTTTTGATGAAAAAACAAAAAATGATTTTTTTAAATTACAACCAACTCTCGTTTTGGATTGCATTGACTCCTTGTCTGCCAAATGCCTTTTATTGAAAGAATGCTATGAAAGAAAAATTGATATTATCACTTGTGGAGGTATGGCCGGAAAAAGAATGGTAGATAAAATTGTTTGTGAAGATTTAAATCAAACAATAAATGATCCACTTTTGTATCGGGTTCGAAAAAGTCTTAGGAAAGAGAATATTTTTTATCCCCGTCGAAATAAGAAATTTCGAATTCCCTGCATTTATTCAAAAGAAGTCCCCTCAATTAAGGAACCCACCAATCAGAAAAATTCTTCCCAATGTGACTCTTATCAAGGATCATTAATGAGCATGGTGGCCACAGTAGGTATTCACATGGGCCATATGGCCATAAATCAATTGATTGCGAACATAAATGAGTAAAACTTTTATTGACATTCATTCTCATAAAAAAAATGATAATCTTAATGTTGTACAAATCCTAAATGACGATACTTTTCTTTTTAATGATTTTTCATTTTATAAAAATAGTTTCTATTGTAGTGGATTTCACCCTTATCTTTTAAAAAATAACATTCAACCTTCAATCGTTAAAAAACATATTAATAATTTAACAAAAAATCAGCTTCTTGCTATAGGTGAAATTGGTCTCGATCGATCACTGAAGAATGACTTTGAAATTCAATCTAAAATCTTCAATGATTTTTTAGAACTAGCAAAGCATAAATCTCTTCCTGTATTCATTCATTGTGTCAGAGCTTATTCCGATATGCTTCATTTGATAAAAAACATCAATTTTCAAGATCCCTTAATTCTCCATGACTTTAGAGGAAACATTCAAGAAATAAATCAATTAACTAGGTCGCCTTTTGACTTTTACTTCAGCATCTCACCTTCATTTTTAAAGAAAAATGACAATCGAAAAATTTTTGAGCAAATCCCGGCCGATAAATTGTTTTTTGAGTCAGATGATACTCAATCCCCAATTGAAATAATCTACCAAGACTTTTCGAATCGTTTTCAAATGAATCTCGACAGTTTAAGATACCAACATGTACAAAATTTTAATCGCCTTTTTCCCCATATTTGTCTTTAGTCAAGCCAAAACAATTTCGATTGATATTATGTCTTTTAATCTTATGTGTGATTGGTGTACAAAACCAAAGAAAAAATTTCAAAATTTTGATGACAGGTTTAACTCCATCAAAAGCTTTCTTAAACGAAATCAAATGGATTTCTATTCCCTCCAAGAAATAAGAACGAAAAATCAAGTTGAGCAAATCACCACTTCTCTAGGTGAGAATTATAAAGCTCTTTATTTTTCCTGGGGGCCCTTTACCTACCCAGATGCAACTCTGATTTATGATCAACAAAAGTTTGAATTATTAAATGTGAATTATCACTGGCTTGGTCCTCGAGAGGGAAGTTTTTCTTTTGGTTGGGATATGGCACTTCCTCGCATGTTGATTATTGCACAATTTAATATTCGAAATACAGAATTCAAATTAACTCTTATGAGTTCTCATTTTGACAATTTAGATGCTAACCGTCTTGGTGCCCTCAATACGATAAAAGAAATTCGGCAACGAGATCAAAAGCAACTAGTCATAGCAGCACTGGACTCAAATACCAGATTCTATGATGAAGAGTACAAGGTTATTCATAATATTTTTACTAATACTTTTTATGAATTCTCGCCTAAGACCTACTCCACCGATTTAGGAAAGGATCTATGCTACCATCATAAAGGTAAAAAATTTCCGAAATGTATGGTTGATCATATAATTTATTCACCAGGAAATTTATTCGTCTCAACGACAAATTGGGTTATCCATAAAGATAGGAAGGAAGATAAGTTTCTAAGTGATCATAGGCCAGTTAGTGCAAGACTAGAAATCAAAAGGAAATGATACCGATACTTGTAAAGAGTTTAAAGTATTTTGATTATCTGCCCAATCATCATCAACTCCAATTAATTCAAAAGCTGGGATATCCCAAATAGAATCTCCATCAATCGTGTAGTCATATTCAGAATAAGTCACATTCTTTAACTCAATATTAATCGAGACTAAAGGAAGGATCGTCACACCTAATCCCAACTTTGATCCAGAACCTTGTGAGAAGGTCTGCACAGACTCTTCATCAACACTTTCTAAAGTGGAAGACACAATATATGTATAATAAACTCTTAGCAAAACCGGGAATTCATAGGCGAGAAAGACACCACTCTCTGATAGAGAACCTGAGCTCCAACCATCGATTGACAATGAACTAGATGTTAAAACATCTGCTCCCAAAGCTATTGGGCCAAAAGCAAGTCCGGCCCTTGCACCAAGAAAGTTACCGGTCATTTTAAACACACCTTCTGAGTCACCTTCGACAGCACTTCCTAAATCTTCAATTTCGGAAGGAGTATCCCCTTCAATCCTACCATTTACAAAAATTCCTGCGTAAGGCTCAAGGTAAATATTAGAATACGAACTATTGATTAAAAGAATAGGAAGAGATAACAGAAAAAAATAAATTGATGATTTCTTTAGACTCACATCGGCTCCTAGTCTGAGGATTCCCTATCTTTAGGCTAGCAGAAAACTTAATCCTTTTCAGAATCAATCAAGTGTTGCCGGAATTCTTTTATAATTTCAACTATTTCTTTACTTGACCGAAGAACTTTCCCTAATCGCACCACCTCATCACTCTCATCTTCAAAGCCTTTTTCTTTCAGCATTTTAATAGTCCGCTTTGCTCCGGCTTCACAAACAATGATTCGATTTGCTATATCGTGAACGTAACTTCGTTCTTTTTTTCTCTCTGGCATAAATTAAACCTTTAAGAATTAATTCTAATTCTTAAATGCTAATTTTGCAAAGAAGAATTAATAACCTAAAATTAATTCTATTACCTTTCGCTATTCGAGGAAGACAAACGATGGATGTACTATTTATTTTTGGATCAGGGTTGTTAGTAGGAATCATTAGTAGCTTGTTTGGAATTGGAGGAGGAATTCTTCTTATCCCAGCACTCCACTACCTTTACCCTAATCTTTCTTCTCACTCTATTATGGCCATAAGTTTAGGTACTATCTTTATAAACTCTCTGGTAAATTTTTATAATTTTCGTTTAAAAAAGAGAGCCCCAAATCTAAATGAAACCTTGATTATGGGCTTATTTTGCTTAGCCGGAAGTTCACTCGGTTACTACTTTATTAAGGATATGAACCCAATTTTGTTAAAAAGAATTTTTTCTGCCGTTGTTGCCCTTACATTTATAAAAACCATAGTCTTTACTTTTGTTTTTAAAGGTCAAAGAGTAACTAATACAGTAATTCACTCAAACAAATCGAATTGGAAAGTTATTTCTTTTGCCTCTTTTCTCGGAGCCTTTATCGCCTCTATTACAGGCTTAGGTGGTGGAATTCTTTTTGTCCCCTTATTGATTTTTGCCAACTTCCCAATGGTAAAAATAAGTCCTTACTCTAATGTTGCCATGGCTTTTGCAACGTTTTTTGGCTTTATACCACACCTTCTATTCAACGATCCCTTAATGGCCCACCCTCACGATTCTATTTTATTTAATTATGGTTTAGTTGGGCGTGTTTATTTTTTAGTGATCTTTTTCTTTGTTTTGGGATCATTTATTACTTCTAAGATTGGGGTCAATTTAAATGAAAGAATCCCTAGTAACGTCAAGGGAATATTGTTTAGCCTACTTTTAGCATTTATTAGCATCCGAATGTTTTTTTCTACCTTTTAAACTGCACTACTAGTATGGTGAATAATAAATATTTTTATTTCATATGAAAACACCTTAATTAAAAACAAAACTTTTATTAAATGAGAATTGAATTGTGGTAGTGAATATAGATATCAATGTGGTTTTTTAACATTACAGGATCTTTTGTTGTACACCATGATCTTCTAAATAATCGATTAATATTAGCTCTCAGCATTGCGTAACTATGATTTATATAAAAGAGAGGATCTCTTTTTTTTCTTTTTAATTCCCCTTGTCCTGTAACGCAGCTTCTACCACCTTTAAATCTTATGTGCTTGGCTTGTGGTAGATGGCTTTTTATTATCTGTGGATAAACTTTATGCTCATCTGACTTAACTTCCACTTTTGGATCGAGGCAAGGAGAGATTTGATTAAAAAGATCATTTAATGATCTCTTGTGGTTATTTTCCCTTTTACCATACTTTCTTCGAGATAATTTAGCCAGGTGTCCAAAGGCTGGGATTGAAGCTACGTGAGCACCTAAAATGGATCGACTTGTAGGATCTACCGCGCAACTTACAGTAAGTGGTTTTAGTTTGGTATGTTCAATAGTAATAAGATCATCAAATTGAATTTTATTTAGATTTCTAATTTTTAATAAATATTCTGAGTGATGAATACGAGCTTTTTTTGCGAGGTAAATTAACTTTCTTTTTACGGTAATCTGATGAATGTTTAGATTTAGCGCACATCTTCTCATTGACACGCCTGATGCTAAGAATTTAAATAAAAGATTATTAACTCTTCTCTTTTTATGTCTATACTCTAGCTCAAAAGTTGATTTACTAAACCTCTTTCCACAGATCCTGCATCTAAACCTTTGAATTCTCCTACAATCATTTTTTCTGAAATAAGTTCCATCTTTTTGAATCTTATTTGAGCGAGGACCACATGAAATATTTGGGCAGTTGTGTATCATATTACTTCTATTCAAAATTAATATACAGTTAATCGTGTCAAGATATTGATATTTCTTTACTAATAAACAGGAGTAAGAAAACTTTAATAGAAAAAGAATAAGTTTTAATCACCAACCATGTAGAGCAGTTAAGTAGGGATTACAGGTTAAATCTCTGATAAAAGGCAGATTTAGAATTTGTCAGAAAATACCCTTTAATATTTCCTAGATAAGCTCTTCTTTAGGTATTAGAATATTATTATTCCATAAGGTCACAAAAACACATTTTTTAAACGCCTAGATGAAAGAAACGGATGTCTTGAAACTAGGCTCTTTCTAAAGTAACACCTAAAATTTTCTTACAAGTAATTGGCAAAAGTCCTCAACTTTTATCTAATTTGTGTCTGAGTTTTTTAATTAAGCGAGCAGCAATATCTAATTTTAATTTTTTGATGAAGCAAGGAGGCGCTGTAAAATGAAGTCAAATTTAAATAAAGAACAATTCGAATTTTTATCGAAACTGGTTGATGAAGAAATCAAAAATCTCTCAAAAAAGATAAAACAAGATTCTGAGAATCTGCATCAATTAGAGTTTAACTTTAAAGATGATGTTGATAATGCCAATAATAACATTATATTATCCACCCAAATGCGCTTCACGTCACGAGAATCTCTGTACCTAAAAAAACTAAAAAACGCGAAAAATCGAATTTTAAAAAATGATTATGGAATATGTGAAAATTGTACGTTAGAGATTGGCTTCCAACGGCTGAAGGCGCGTCCGACTAGCGAACTATGTGTTCAATGCAAGGAGGAAGCTGAACTCACTGAGACTTTGAGTGTCCTAGGCCAAAACCGTAAATCAATAGGGAAGCAAATTATTTATGAAGGCCACACTTAAATTCTTAACCATTAGTTTAATTGTCCAATCGACATTTATTTATTCAAAAACAAAACAAATTAAATCCATTTATGGAGATGACAATAGGCAGGACCTATTTAATGTTGAAGATCCTTTGATTCATCAACAAGCCACTGCAGTGGGTGGATTGATGGCCAAATGGCATTTAAAAGATTCTGAAGACCCAAATCTATTTCGAGTCTCGGCGATTAACTTAAAAGATAATGGAGTTTGTGAAGAAGAGCGTTTTTCAAACCAGTATGTTGCTCCAGTTTGTACAGGATTTCTCGTTGGACCTAATCTAGTCATGACAGCAGGTCACTGTGCTACAAAATACTTTTGTGAGAAATATGTTTGGGCATTTAATTACCGTTATCAACACAATGATCAGGAACAAGATCTTTTTATAAAAAAGGCCCATGTATCGACCTGTGAGAAAGTTATTTATAGAATTGAAAAAAATCCATTCAAAGGTGGAAATGATATCGGATTAATTAAGTTAACCAAAAGCATCCCGATTGAACCTTTAAAATTAAACCTCAAAAGAAAAGTTAAAAAGAATGCTGGTTTATATATGATTGGGCACCCTTCTGGTTTACCACTCAAATTAACAGATGATGGAAAAACAACAAAAGTAAAAAAATGGTACTTCAAGCATAATCTAGACTCTTTTGGTGGAAACTCTGGTTCACCAGTTTTTAACGCAAAAACAAAGTTAGTTGAAGGAGTTCTATCAAGAGGGCGAGCTGACTACTTCACTCCTGAGGGGAAGAACTGTAAAATGGCAAAAAGGTACAGTAAGTCACAAAGAAAACTGATTAACTTAAGCGAACACGCCAGCTTTGTTAGAAATATTGGGAAAACATTAAAGAAAAATAATGTACCGGCTTACTAAATTTGATTATGCCGATTTAAAAAATTATAAATAGAGTTCTCTAATAAAGAGATAACTTCCGCGAAGCCTTCCTGGCCTCCGTAATAGGGGTCAGGAATAAAGTCCCGGCCTAAAGACTCATCTGCATAATCAGTCATCATTTCAACTTTATTTTGCTGCTCTTCCTGAGAAGTTAAGGTGATTACATTATTAAAATTACTTTTATCCATGACTAAAATATGATCGTATTCGGAAAAATCGGCCAAATTAATTTGCCTTGAGTGAGATTTACAAGGAGCATAACCGTGACTCTCCAGCTCTGCTCTCATACGAGAATCAGGTAGCTCACCAACATGATAGCCACTTGTTCCCGCACTATCCACTTTTATTTGTTGTGAAAGATCATGCTTTAAAATTAATTGATCAAAAATTGCTTCCGCGGCGGGAGATCGACAAATATTTCCTAAACAAACCACTAGTATTTTTTTCATTATCGTTTCACTCTAAAAGATTTGGCCTCTCCATCAAATATTTCGATACCAATTTCATCAAGCTTATTTCTTAAATCATCCGCCAATTTCCAATTTTTCTCTTCTCTGGCTTGCTCTCTTTGGCGGATCAGCTCATTTACTTTACTCTGATCGATTTGTTTCTCTCTCAATAAAATTTCATCAAAACGATCCATCAGCTTATCTGGATCCTCCCCAAATAAAGCTGTCATTTCGCCAATTTGTTGAATCCAACTTAAATAAGATTGAGCGTCGGCTGCATGAGAAACATTGGCTTTATTAATTTTTGGAAAATGCCCATTAAAAAAACGAACAGTTTCAAAAACCTTGGAAATCATATCTGCAGAATTCAAATCATCGGCTAAGGCTTTTTCAATTTGAGTTTGAGATAAACTTAATTTCTTTGTGACGGAGCTTTGAGCAGATGCTTTCTCCACTTCTGAAGCTTCAAACTTATCAAAAATTATTTTAGCTGTTTGAATCGAATGATAGACTCTGTCCAATGCCTTTATCGTTTCTATAATCTTCTCTTGATTCACGGAAAAGACTGATCGATAGTGAACTGATAAAAACATATATTTTAAAATTTCTGGGTGATACTTTGTATTAAAGTCTCGTGCCGTAACAAAGTTTCCTAAGCTCTTGGACATTTTTTCATCATTAACATTGATAAAATTATTATGCAGCCAATAGTTACAATAAGGTTTATTCGTTCGCCCTTCTCCTTGAGCAATTTCATTTTCATGATGTGGAAAGATTAGATCAATTCCCCCACCATGAATATCTATGGTTTCGCCAAGTAGATCTTGTATCATAGCGGAACATTCGATATGCCATCCCGGGCGCCCCTTAGACCAAGGAGAATCCCAACTAATCTCTCCTTCTTTAGCCGGCTTCCATAAAACAAAATCAAAAGGATTTCTTTTTCGCTGATCTACTTCAACTCGGTTTCCTGCTTCTAGATCATCGAGCTTTTTCTTAGAAAGAAGACCATAAGCTTCAAACTTATTAATTTCATAAAAAACCTCACCATCAACTTCATAGGCCTTTCCTTGCTCAATCAAGTCTTGTATAAACTTAACAATTTGAGGAATAAAGTTAGTCACCTTTGGATTGTGGTCATGTTTTTTTAGTTTTAGATCTGAGAAGTCTTTTTCAAACTCCTTAATATAAAATTCAGTTAATTCGTTTGGACTTCGATTTTCATCTTTTGCTTTCTGAATAATTTTATCATCCACATCGGTATAATTGTAAGCATACGTTACATCGTAGCCAATATGCTCTAAGTAATTTCTGAGTAAGTTGAAAACTATGGCCCCGCGAAAATTTCCAATATGAAGATAATTATAAACCGTAGGTCCACAAACATACATTTTAACCTTTCCAGGTTCTATTGGAACAAATTTTTCCTTGCTCAAGGACTTTGTGTTGAAAAAGTTGATGGTTCGTATTTCGCTCACTAGTTACTCCAAAGGACATTAGAAGGTTTAAGTAATTTCTCCGACTAATGAAAGAGCGCTAATTTATTTTCTAAGAACTCTTGGTCATCTTGCCGGGAGAGAATTACAATATAAGATTCAATTAAATCATTTTCAACATTAATCTTATATTGACCTTGAATTATTATAGGAATTTCATTTTCCTGCCAGATACTATCTTTTATTTTCCAAATTTTTTGAATTAAATCTCGACTTCCATCGCTCTTTTCAGGAACGCTATAAACTTGAACCCAATTGTAAGCTAAATACAAATTTTGAAATTTTTTACTAATTTTAAAAGTATCAAATTGAACGAGACAGTGCTCACAGTATAACTCATTACTAATGGCACAAACCCCTATCCCTATTTGATCAGGGTGGTCTACACAATATCCTGTTTGGCTTTGAATCGGGTGAATTGTTTTAAAATCCTTACCTTTACTTTTTAACAATTGAAAAGCTTTTTTATGCTCTTCTCTATCGACGGGGGCTCCTTCCACTTTACCTTGCACGAATTTTTCGACTACTTGATGAGAGGTCTCACTTTCTCCGGCATTAGTATTGGAAACAGAAGACCTTGAAACTGAGTCTCTGTTTTCGCTAAATTTTGATTGCTCAATTTGCTTTTCTTTTAACTTAAAATATCGATGCATAAAATAAACGACGGCCAGAAGTACTGAGAAAAGAAAAAAGAGAAAAACTAATATTAAAATATAGAGATTCTGTGAACTCATGGCTTATTCCACCTTAAGCGTAATGTGGTACCCTTGGTATTTTCGAATATTCAAAACCCCTCCTTTAAAAATCAAGTATTGCCCTTTTATTCCTAGCAATTGATCCTGAACTTCTCCAACCTTATCTAAATTATAACTTGATAATTTAGACTCATAGGCCTCGGGTAAGATTGGGTATTTTATATGCAACAATTCTTCTTGGTCATAGGGAATTCCCTCTAATTCTAAATTTTTAAGTTGAGCTAATCTGGATATTCGTAGGTAATTCTTTTCAAATTCTGTCACGACGCCTTTTTCAACCTGATTAAAAGACCCCAGCATTTTCTTCCAGCTCGTTTTATCTGCATAATACTTAGCAAGGAAGTCTTCCATCAGCCCAGAGTGAAGCCTATCTTTGACAATGAAAATAGGTTTTGCCAATAAGGCCCCTTGATCAAGAAAACGCGTTGGAACTTGCTTTTGGCGTGTTATCCCTACCTTGAAATCTGAAGTGTAACTTAAATAAACCACATGAGGCTTAAAACAGTGTTTTTGAGCAAAACTTTCGTCCCTACAAGTTCCCTGAGCAAAATGACACAAAGATGGACGGGTCATGCACATATCGCACTCTGCTAATTTCTGAAATGACTTATAACTATATCCACTGTTATAACTTTTAGTAATAACTTCTCCGCTATCAATACAATTAATTAATCCATCAAATTTAATCGTGACTTTTTTCCCGATCCATTCAGCACAATCGTAGAGCTCTCCCCCCAAAGGAAGTTGGTAGCTTACATCTGAATTCTTGTTGATAAATGTCGCTTTTAATTTAAGAATATTTCCAGTTATTTCCATGGGGCTTAGTATAATCTGTTCTTCACAGAAATCCTATTAAAGAGTAACTTAAAAAATTGAATCGTAGGATAGTCCTCCCTCAATTCCTTTAAAAATAACTGCGGCCGCATTGTGCGAATGTAAAGATTCATAATGCTCGAAACTGGCAATCCAATCCAAGATATAATCTTGTGAATTAAAAGTCTTAAAAACTTCTTTCGAAGCATGCTCCACGAATATCGGATAGCTACCATTTAAAATGGCGAAAGCTTGTTCATCTACTCTTTTAACTAATGATTGTGTTTCAGTAGGAATCGAAGCCCTCAATAGGGTAATAAGGTCCTCTATAAAGAAATCTTGATTTTCTTTAATCTGAATTGTGGCTTTACAACTAGACCTCTGTGAATGAGCGGCGGCAATTCCTGACCCCGCATCCGTATCACCATTACGATATTCCATTTCATATTGCTTGGCCATGGAAAGAGAGCAAGGACAGGTTGAACTGTATTCATATTCAATCTTCATGAAGAATTCGAAACCTTTTTCTTTGGAAATTTTTCCTGTCAGGCTAACGGGATAATACTGCCATCCCCAATTTTCACTTTTAAGCGATTGCTGTTTAACCCCATAATTAAATGATAGTTTACAATAAGCTGTTTCAATCTGATTTTTATCTTGCTCATCAGTCAACTCAGTTAAGTACCGACTTATGATGTGTTTAAAAAAGTCTTGATTCAGTGACTTTATCTCGCATTCATGTTGCAAAATGCTCACTAACCGAGACATGGAAACGCCATTTTTACCACCTTCCAATGCTACATACATGTTGGCATGGGCATCATGTTGAGTGGTCTCACCAGATCTAGAAGTAATTTTAATTGGTAGGCGAAAACGGTTGATTCCAACTCGAGGAATAGAAATACTATCTGTGGTAGGAAGTTTCTGGAAATCATTTAATCCGGTTTGATCTTTGACCTCACAATTTTTAACATCTTCCACGAGAGTTTTTGCTTGTCTAACATTTGAATCAAAATTTTGGATCACCATTATCCACTCCTAGGTGTTTGTAAAACTTTATCTAAATAAGTCAAAATTTAACTTATTTAGCAAAATCGGTAAAGACTTATCAGCTCATCATGTAACCGAAAAAAAAGCTAAGTGCAAGTAATTACTAAAGTGTTAAATTGCACTTACCATTAATCCTTCAATCTGCTAGTTAACTTTCGTTAGCAATAAAAGATTAAAAACTACAATAACCTTATTTTTCTTTTGGTTCTAGCTAATTATGGTGGAGAATTGGATCTGTGAAAGTATTATCAAAATTTTTTTCATTCATTTTGATATTTATAATCAAAATTTATCAATGGCTTATTAGCCCTATTCTAGGCCCGCGCTGTCGCTTCACACCGTCCTGCTCAAACTATGTCATCACTAGTTTAAAGCAAGATAATTTATGGGTGGCGATCAGAAAGTCGACCAAGCGAATCTTAAGCTGCCACCCTTTTCATCCAGGGGGATTTGACCCCCCTTAATGGCTATACTCGATCCGGCTGAGGGCCAGAAAGACGATAGATTATTCCACGAACAGCTTCAATTTCTTTATCAACTTTACCTTTTTTAATATCCTCAATCGTATCAATTCGATAACCAAGTCTCGTGTACTCTTTATTGATAGGATCATATCTTTTTTTAATATCTTCATATTCTTTTTGAGCTTGCTCGTAAAACGGATAGACTTCTTTCTTCAAGATCTTTTTAGATTTTCTTGCCCAATGCTTATCTACTTTACTAAGCTTCTTTTTATTTTTAACAAAATACTCATTATGCTCTTTTTTATCTTTTAGCTCATGAAAACGCTTACTTTTTTCAATATATTCAGCTCTTAAACTTTGATAATCCTTCTTAATTTTATTTTTTTCATCTAAATAAGACTGTTCTTTTGGTGGTTCTTGGTACTTAATTTTGATTAATGATGCCAACTTCTCTCTTAATTCCGGAAGATAAAACTTGTTTAACTTTTCTTGATAGGCTTTACCAACTTTAGGGAGACTCATTGAAACACAAAGCTTAATACATGGTTTAGGGTAGTCTCTTGGATAACTCATTTTTTTACTTTGCTCAGGAGTAATATCATTTAACTGAACATTCTTATGAGTTAAGAAAAGATAACAATCCATTGCAATATCTGACCAATCATTAATCAAACTTTCAAGATCTTTGCTTAAACGATACCAGCCATCGGCAATTTTAGTGTATGAATAGAGAGGATAATTTGTTCCTTGTTCAAACTGCTCTAATTCAATACTCTTTAATGTGGATTTAATATTCATTAAATGATTGACTCTAGTCATAAAGTTGACATCCATATTTACAGATGGAAAGGGAAACCCTGCTACTGACTGACGGAACTGGCGCTCAATTTCGTCCCTATATTCATTTGCAAATTTTTCTTTTTGCTTAAAGTCCTCAGAGTTAATTACAACAGACTCACCATTTTCTAATTTCAATCTCATGGTACATTGATTATTTTTTGCAAATACTGAACTGAGAATTACAGAACTTAATATGAGTAATTTTATAAATTTCATTACACCGACCCCCGGGGAACAAGTTTAATTAAATTTAGCTCATTTTATTTCAATTTTTATGGAATTGAATTCAACAAACTGTAGCAGTTCTTACCTTGTGATTAGAAATTGCTATAGCTCAATGTAATTTATACATATGAGATATTGTCTCAGTCTGACGATACATTATTATTTGTCAGAAGTTAGTTTGAGTAATCCAAAAAACCATAAGTTACTCTTATTCTTTTTTTTCAAATATCTTTTTTACTATGGCAATTTTTAATTTTCACAAAATCCTCTCCACAAAAATGTTAACCGTCCAAAAAGCATACGCTAAAGAACGTTTGTTAATTCTAAAAATCCCTCAAAGTAATTCATTTTTTCTTCTTTTCTATAAATAATTAACTTTTTATTGTAAGATTATTCAATCTAAACTCACTAAATACAAAAGGATTATAGATGAAAAATATTGGAATCATTGGCGGATCTGGTGTTTACCAAATTGACGGGATAGAATTAAAAGAAAAAATTCAAGTTCAAACTCCCTTTGGAGAACCTTCAGCTCCCATCGCTCTTTTAACGTACCAGGGAAATGACTTTTATTTTCTTCCTCGTCATGGAAAAAATCACCACCTTCTTCCCTCTGAAATAAATTACCAAGCCAATATTTTTGCCTTAAAAAAGCTAGGAGTCGAATACCTTGTTTCTTTTTCTGCTGTAGGGTCATTAAAAGAAGAATTGCCCCCAACAACTTTCTTTCTTCCCGATCAATTTATTGATTGGACAAAAGGTAAACGAGCTCGTTCATTTTTTGGCCAAGGAATTGTTGGGCATGTTTCAGTAGCTTATCCTGTGGACAAAACCTTACAAAATATATGTTATGAATCGTGTGTCGAAGCGGATGTGGCTTGTGCTAAAGATGGAAGTTATATTTGTATTGAAGGCCCACAATTTTCTAGCCGTGCTGAATCAGAAATTTATCGAGGATTTGGTGCTTCTGTCATCGGTATGACCAATGTCCCAGAAGTCTTTTTGGCCAAAGAAGCCGGTATCGCCTATTCAACAGTTGCTATGGTAACAGACTATGATTGCTGGAAAGAACATCACTGCACTGTAGATGAAATAATGAAAGTTGCTGCTCAAAACACATCTAAAGCGAAAGAAGTGATGAAAATTCTTATTCCGAAGTTGGTTTCGAATAAATTTGATTTTGAAAAAGAAAATAAATTTGGAGTTCTTACCCCGCGAGAACTTATGACAGGTGACCAAAAAGAATTAGTGGATCTGCTCTTAAAATAAGGAACTTATAAAATGGATAATAAATTAAAAGAAGTGCAAGAGTATTATGGAAAAACATTAGAGCAATCTAATGATCTGCAAACGAACGCTTGTTGTACTCCCGATGCTTACCCCGGATATGTTAAAACAATTTTAGCCCAAATCAAAGATGAGGTTTTGGCAAAGTATTACGGTTGTGGCCTTGCTATTCCTCATAAACTCGAGGGATTAAACATTCTTGACCTAGGAAGTGGCGCAGGAAGAGACTGTTTTATTCTATCCAAATTGGTTGGTGAAAAAGGACATGTGGTGGGCGTTGATATGACTCCAGAACAATTGTCATTGGCCAAAGATGCAAAGGATTACCATCGTAAGAAATTTAATTTTGAAAAATCTAATGTTGAATTTCGCCAGGGAAATATCGAGGAGCTTGATCAAGTTGATTTGAGCTCTAATTATTTTGATGTGATAATTTCAAATTGCGTCATCAATTTGGCCAAGCGAAAAGATAAGGTCTTATCAGAAGCCTATCGTGTTTTAAAACAAGGCGGGGAATTGTACTTTTCAGATGTATATGCTGATCGCAGAATTCCTCAGTATTTAGTTGATGATCCTGTCCTCTATGGAGAATGTTTGTCTGGGGCCATGTATTGGAATGACTTTGAAAACCTTTCCAAGAGAGTTGGTTTTGCGGATCCCCGAATCGTGGAATCTCGGCGACTAACCATAAACAATCCGCAATTAGAAGAAAAAGTGGGAGACATTAAGTTTTATTCAGTAACTTATCGATTATTTAAAATAGATGAATTAGAACCACAATGTGAAGAGTTTGGGCAAGCAGTTCGCTATAAGGGTGGTATGAAAAACTCAGAAGACAAATTCACTTTAGACAGTCATCACATTTTTGCCAAAGGAAAAATTGAGCGTGTTTGTGGGAATAGTTTTAATATGCTAGAGAAAACTCGTTTTAAGGAATTCTTTGATTTCTATGGAGACTTCTCTACTCACTTTGGCATTTTTGAAGGTTGTGGAACATCAATACCCTACTCCGAAAATGATTCATCAGATGGCAGCGCTGATGGAGGTGCATGTTGCTAGATTCGAAAAAATTCAAAGACCCTTTAGTCACGGCCAAAGGTGAAAAAAGAGCTAGCGTAAAACTCAATCAATTAGAAACCTTGTGGTTTAATACGGGAACAGTTTGTAATCTTTCATGCGAAAATTGCTATATTGAATCCACTCCAACGAATGATCGCTTAAGTTTTATTTCCTATAATGAAGTAAAAAGTTACTTAGTAGAAATAAAAGAGCTCAATCTAGGAACAAAGGAAATTGCTTTCACTGGGGGGGAACCCTTTATTAACCCTGAAATTATATCTATTCTTCAATTATGTTTAGAAGAAGGCTACGAGACATTAGTTTTAACCAATGCCTATCATGTGATCAACCGTCACAAAGTTAAGCTTATGGATTTACAAAATAGATACGGTGACAAACTTTGTTTAAGAGTGAGCCTAGACCATTACTCCAAAGATGTTCATGAAAAAGAGCGCGGGGAAAATACCTTTGATCAAACCGTAGAGAATATAAAATGGCTTAATGATAATAAGTTTAATATTGCCATTGCGGGACGCTCTCTTATTGAGGAATCTAGTGAGGAAGCTCTCTTAGGTTTTCAAAAACTCTTTAACGATAAAGAAATTACGATAAATTATTCATCACCTAAACATTTTATGGTTTTTCCTGAGATGGATACCAAAGTTGATGTTCCTGAAATTACTGTGGACTGCTGGGGAATTCTGAACAAATCGCCAAACGAAATTATGTGCTCTAATTCACGAATGATTGTTAAAAGAAAAGGTCAGCAAACTCCCAAGATTTTGGCCTGCACATTATTGGCCTACGATGAGCAGTTTGAAATGGGTGAAAGTTTTAGAGACGTAAAAGACAGTGTTCAATTAAATCACCCACATTGTGCAAAATTTTGTGTATTGGGTGGTGCAAGCTGCTCGGTTTAGTCTTTCGCAACACAATTACTATCTGTCTCAAATGAAGTTTGAATATAACTCTCTGCTTGTTGTATCGAACTTCCTAGTACTTTATAACTTTCGGCAAATCCTGGTAAAGTTCCTGCATAAGGAAGTGTCGCTCCAGTTAAACCATCAATGATAGTACCCTCCACCTTCTGGTTCGCTAACATACCATAAGGTCTCCCTTCTTTCTCATACCATTTTGTAAAATGATTAAAATCTTTTAAGGGCTCGTGATTCATTCCCGTAACATCTGCAATCATTAAATCTTTACTAGGACTGTTTTTTGAAAAACCTGTAAATTCACCTTTATTATTAAAATTTGCAATTTGAGTAAATTGTTTACAACTACCGGTGTCACAGGATGGTGCTGTTTGTATTACCCTCTGAAATTTTGGTTCCTTTTGATCTTTATTGCAAATCACAATATCATTCCAAGAAGAATGCCCCTCGATTTTCTTATTGGTTAATTTATATAATGCTTTCTTTTCATCACCATAAATCAATTGTCCTTCTTTAAATAATTGAATACTTTCAATTGCAAGTGGGATTGATGGAGGGCAAGCTTCATTTGAAGTTGCATTTATTCCCTTTAAAGAGTCTTGATAGACTGATTCCAATTGTTCACAACTCAAGTTAGACATTTTTTCCTGCCTATTGGGCGAATCAGGATCAACTTCTCCAAACTCTTTCCCTCCAAATAGTTCACGCTCTTTTATTACACATGCAGATAGGTTTGTGTAAAAGCTTGGGGAAGGAGTTTCTTCCCACAGATTTGGATGTCCAGTTATAATTTTTCTTGAGATTACATCCATATCTGTATTAAAAGGTATCACCTTCACTCTTCCACCTTTATGGCACTGAGTACAATTCAATGCATTTCGAATCTTTTTTTGATAATCCTCAAAATCTTTTTCATCGGAATACTTTTTTGCAACGACGGGTGGAATACATTTTTTTAACACTTGATCTCGCATGGACTTAACAAACCCAATATCTTTTGCCCCAATTACGGAAAAACTATTTGAACCAAATGAAACACCGGGATAATACACAGCTGTCATGTCCTCTCTTTGATAAAAATTTTGAATCTTTTGAATTTCTAAAAACTTAGAATGATTCTTATCACCGGAATCATGAGAAAAGTCTCGAGGAGGAATTCCACCTTGGATATGACATGTAATACAATTCATTTGATCATTTTTTAAATTTGATCGATTAGGTCTTGCCAATTGAGTTCCTATTCCCAAATCTTCTCTAGGTACATCATACACTGAAAAATAAACCGGCTTTCCCTTATCGGCTTGATCACTATTTCCTTTTGCTTCTTCATTACATATAATTAAACTCTCAATATTTTTCTTACCATCCACATCAAAAATATTTGAAATTGATCCATCCCCATTTTTTAACCTCAATGGAAATAAACTCATAGTAACCGTTCGATCACATTCGACTCCATTAATTTTTTGCTTAAATTTTATCATTAATCGATTTTTATTATCATTCCCAAAAGTAATACTACTTAACCCATCTTTTTTCATCTTCTGAATTAACTCTTCTTGAACCTGACTAAACTTTTTTGGATTTTCAATATAATCTAATTCAGCTAGTTGAGAATAATTTTGTAAAGATTTAGGAAAGTTTTCGGTTTTTATAACTGAATTTACACTTGGAGCATTATAATAATCCTCAAATGAAATAGCTTCGTAACTATCTAACCGAAAATTCAAACAAGGCTTTAGGTAATCCGGTTCAGAAAGTTTGCATTCTTCAATTTTACTAAGCAACCGATTTAAACTTTGCTTCTCCCAGTTTATGTCACTTGAAATCACACTTCCAATATCACTATATTGTTTTTGCCAAAACATTTCTTTGAGTACATCCCACTCGCTTGCACCTTGAGGGCAAGCAAATACAATTGACCTGCTCAATACTAGATTAAAAAATATTACCAAATAATTTTTCATTTCAATTCACTTATCGTTATATAATGACCCAAAATAAAATCTGCACAAATATGTAATTCAAGGTGCTTATAGCAATAATTCAATTTGTTTTTACTCTATGCCTGACTATTCGAGTGATGAAACAACTCAAAACTTACCTGAGATCAATAAACGGTTTTTACAAATTTACATTCTATTTAAATCAAATTCATATATTTTTAATTAATGATACGGATACTTAAACTTTAATAAAGGCATACTCATATGAAATTAGGTCTAGTAATATTCTTCATTTTCACTCTCATCACTCCTCAACTAGTTTTTGCCAATAAGGATCTAAAATATAATTATAAAGTTCTTAAATGCGTGGACTCAGTTTTAAGCCAAAATAAAAGTTTAACAAATAATGAAGTCTCTAGTCTCAATTCATTCTTAGACCAAATAGACATTAAATCCCCAAATAAACAAAAAAGAAATTTAAAGCGCTGTAAAAAAATTCGAAAAGCAGTTAAGAAGTATGCTAGACCCCAATTAACAGATGAGGATATAAAGTTATTTATACTCGAATCTGACTTGAACAATAAAGACTTCCTGACAAATCTCATTTTTCCAGAAAAACTGGAATGCGGTGGAAAAGAGATGTCAGCTTCTATTGCATGGTTGTGGGGAGTAAAGCTTGGTGCGAATGTGATTGTATGCAACTATTCGAACCACACGAAAAGAGTATGGTTTGGACCTCATCTGGGAGTGCAAGCCGGCGTTGGGGCAATGATCAGCTACAGAGAAATTAAAAATGAAGGTTATAGCACAATTTATCGTCCCACTAACGATTTAGAGTATGGTTCATTGATTAAATCCGGTGATACATATTCCTCTTATACTAAAAAGAATCGAATGAACTACGCCATTTTCTACGGTAAAGAGGCTGAAGTGGATATCGTATTCAAAGCTAAGGGTGAACAAGCTCGATGGACCGGTCATAACGTTGGTTTTGGATATATTTATCAAGGAGCGACGATAGGTGGTGGTATCAAAGTTCGAGAAAAAAGAAACTGGAAGAAAGTCTTCGATTCATTTATCAATAAAGAAGATTAAAATTTCCTTCTAGTCAATATGAGATTTCGCTATTCATCCTCTTTTAATTTACACTTTTCATTTGAATCGAAAGATTTTTTAATAAACTCTTCTGCTTGATAAATTGAACCGGCCAGTGCTTCTACACTTGCCCCAAAACCCCTAGGTGTATTAACTCGAGGAAGGGTTGCACCAGTCACTCCATCAACCACAGTATTTCTTAACCCAGAAGCGATATATTTGCCGTAGCTATTTCTATTATTTTGATACCAACTTGAAAATGAATTCTCCCCCTCCCCATCTATGTCTAGCTCTACATGATCATAGCCGGTGACAGGTTCAATATCGAGCCCATCTCTATTGGTCTTTTTTGCAAACCCTTGAAAATTACCTTCTCGGTCAAAATTTGCTATTTGAGTAAAAGGTTTACAACTACCGCTAGAACAGCCTGGTACTGCTTTAATAACCCTCTGATAAGGAGGCCCAATATCACTTTGGTTACAAATAATAATATTATTCCATCCAGTCATCCCCTCAGTTTCAGTGGGACTGGTCAATTTGAATAGGGATTCTTTACTTTCCGTATCGTCATAAATTAATTGGCCTTCTGTAAAAATATCGATATTAGTCAGCGCTTCATTCACAGATGTGGAACAAGCAAAATGATTCGAGTCTTTGACAGGAATGTAATCGAAGTTATAGACATTAGAAAGAGCGACACAACTAACACTATTCAATCTTGCTTGGAAATGAACTGAACTTGTTGGGTTATTACTATCCGGGCTTAAAATCCCCTCAGGTAACTCGTCGATCCCTTTATAAATATTTATTTCACTTTCCACACATGAGTTTAAAGTTTTATAAAATAAATCATCACCTTCTCTATTTCCAAAACTGGGGTGTCCTTTGCCTACTTTTGTAAGAACTATACTAGAATCAGTTTGAAGAGGAATTGGTAAATTCTTTTCTCCATTGTGGCAGCTTGAGCAATTCATAGCATCTCGAATATTCCTTTTATAAGCATTGAATCTTCCTTGATTATTAGAAAAATCTTTTAGTCTAAGAGCAGAGGTACATGACTCTAATACCTTATTCCTGATGAGAGAAGCGCTTCCTTGATCTAAAGGCCCAACCACTTCAAAAGAATTATTATATGAGGATACGCCTACACCGGGAAAATAATTATTAGTAAACTCTTCTTTCTTATAAAATTCTTGAATCTCAGCAATCTGATGATGACCTTTTCGGTCATCTTCTAAATTGCTCTGGGAAAATTTTTTCGGTGTTATTCCCCCTTGAAAGTGACAACGAAGACAGTCCATTCTGCCATTACCATGCAAACTAACACTAGAGCTTCCATCTTCCTCTGGACGTAATTTATATGCAGCTAAGTAGGCAGGCTTTCTTTTTGGAAAAGGATTATTACCAGATTCACTTTGTACTGGGTTACTATCGCAAATTAGTAAACTTTCTAATTCTTTAGCTTTCTCTGTTTCTGTTTCTGAGTCTAAATTTTCTTTTTTTTCATTATTTTCAGAGCTCTCAATTTGCTTTCCTTCTATATCAGGAGATGATTGCTTCAAAATAAGCTTCTTTAAATTTTCACTACGAGACGGTGGCTTATTTTCTATCAACCGTTCTGGGTTTAAATTAATCGTAATAGTTCTATGACAATTTACCCCCTTAATGGTTTGATTAAAAGAAATCATAAATCTATTATTATCATCATTACCAAGCAAAACATCAGTTAAACCTGAATCCTCCAAATTTGAACGAATTTTTTCCACTGCATTGTTGTATTTTGCCGGATCAACTAATAAATTATCAAGTTCTTTAAATAAATTATAGTTAAAAGCAGAGGAAGGTAACTCCTTTTCATTGACCCAATCTGCAACATCAGGATTTGTATAATAACCCTGAAAATTTGGTTCAGGCATGCGATCAATTTTAAAATCTAAGCATGGAGCAAGCTCTTTCTGAACCGAATCTTTACAGTTTTCAATATGATTAAATAAATATGTATGCTGAGATGATCTATCGTTTTCTGGCCGAAGCTCCAATAGATCTATTACTTTTCGAAACCCCTCACTCCAATAGGTTTCTTTAATTTGATCCCACTCCTCAGGGCTTTCAGGACATTTGGAATAACCAAAAAAATTAATCATTAAGTTTAATAAAATAAAAGGCAAAATATTTTTCATTTGTTTATTGAATCGGTACTATTCTGTAAAAACTTAATTACTTACCTAGTCAAAAAAGGGATTAATTCGTTTTAAATTAACAAAAATAATTAGAAAAAAGAAACGGGGTCCACATCTACTTTTATCACACTCTTAAGAGAAAGCTTCTTTTCATTGCCATTGAAACTTTCAATTAAATTATGAATTGGAGCTCGCTGAGCTGATTTCAGAAGAATAAACTGAGTAAACATACCGGACCGTTTTTCTACGAAATTTGGAGCAGGTCCATTAATCAGTACTTCTTCATCCTTTCCCTTAAGAATCACTTCGAAAAAAGAAACCAACTTTTCTGCTTCTTTCTCGGCCTGCCATCTTTGCGCATGAGATACATAAAAAAAGCATAGGAAACTATAGGGTGGGAGAACTCCTAATTCACGATGAGGAAGTTCATAATCATAAAAATCATTCATTCGATGCTTTTGAAATAACTCAAAAAGAGGATGCTTCCCTTTATTGGTTTGAACAACTACTTCTGAATTATGATGAAAGCGACCGGCCCGTCCTGAAACTTGCACTAGTTGAAAAAATGCTCGCTCCACTCCGCGAAAATCTGGAGCTGCTAACATCTGATCTATCCCCAATACAACAACTAAGTTAACATTTTTAAAATTGTGCCCTTTGGAAATCATTTGAGTTCCAATAAGAATATCAATTTGACCAGAAGAGAATTCTTCCAGGCGATTTTGGATTTGCTTAGGAGTATGTAGTTCATCTCGGTCAAATCGCGCCACCTTATGTTGAGGAAAAAAAGTGCTGAGTACATCCATCACTTTTTCAGTACCAAACCCCTGCTCAAATAGTTTTAGAGATGAACACTGTGGACACATTTTAGGCATCGGAGTTTTAAATTCACAAAAGCTGCAGGCCAAAATATTTTTTTGCTTAAAAAATTTTAAGTTATTATCACAACCACAGGCTTCATTTTTAAATTCAAATCCACAGCTCTGGCAGCTAACTAGATTAGCATAGCCCAATTTATTCACATAAATTATGACTTGTTCATTTAGCTCAAGTCTTTTTTTGATCGTCTCTAAGGTGGCCTGTTCAAAAGGAAAAATTGCATTCTCACCTTTTTCAATTAAATTCACCACGGGAAGATTAAAGCTAGATGCTCGTTTATCCAAAGAGTAATAAAACCTTGAACTGCTCGTATCCGTTGTAAAGTTATGATAGGTTTCCACCATCGGAGTTGCGGATCCCAAAATGATCGGAATTTTATGCAGGTGCGATTTCTTAATGGCCACATCTCTTGCGTGATAGGCGCAGCGATCTGTTTGTTTAAAAGATGTTTCATGCTCTTCATCTACAATAATCAGTCCAAGATTATTTATGGGAAGAAAAAGCGAGGAGCGAACTCCAATCAGCAAAATGGGCTTTTCTTCAGATTGAATTTCATACCAGATTTTGTGTTTTTGAGAAGAGGATAGCATCCCATGGTACAAAAATAATTTACAGTCCACATGGGTTTGAAAAAAATCGATAAATGAAGGAGTTAAATTTATTTCCGGCAGTAAAAACTGAACTGATTTTCCTGACTTTAAGGTATCAATGATAACTTTTAGATAAATAGAGGTTTTTCCCGAGCCCGTAATTCCATGGATTAAATGCTGAGAAAAACCTGTCTCAAGGTGAGGAGAAATTTTTTGATAAATGTCCAGTTGCTCTTGATTTAATTCATAAGGAAGAGGATTCCCTATTCCATCCTTCGCAAAACTCTTCTTCATTAACTTTGTTTCTTTAGGAAGAGTATCGAAAATAAGTTTTCCTAAAGAATAGTGATAATACTGGGACATCCAGCTTAATAAATCCAACCAAAGAGAATTGTATTTCAAAAGTGTTTCAGATTTTTCTGAAATCTCTTTTAGTTTTATCTTTCCATCCTTAAGCGGGTCTTCGCTCAATTTGTCGACAATTAAACCTCTCGCAAACCGGCGACCCAGAGGAACCGAAACAAATTCTTCGTTTTTAAAAAAATCTTTTTTAGCCTTATAATATAAAAGAGAGTCGATTTTTGGAAAATCAACGGCCACTTTTAAATATTCAAACTCTCCACTCATTTTGTTTGCTTATTGGGAAAACTTTTTGGGGGAAGTGATACTAGTTCTTCAAACTTTACAACTTGCTGAATCCCTTTCAAATTGGCCAAGCAGACCATAGTATCTTTGGTTGCAAATTCCTTGATCGTTTGCAGGCAAAGTCCACAAGGTCCTATTGCTGGTTTAGTATTTGTCACGACCACCACATATTCAATTTTTACTTTGCCATATTTAGACACTGCTTGAACAATGGCCGATTTTTCAGCACATATGGTTGCGCCAAAAGAAGCATTCTCAACGTTAGCGCCTAAAATCAAACTTTTCTGTCCTTTTAATTTGATAGCCGCACCAACGGCAAACTTAGAATAAGGACTATAGGAGTTTTTTCTAACTTCTTTTGCTTTCAAAAAAGCTTGATGAAGCTGTTTCTTATTTATCAGCATATTTAATTCCACCTTTAACAAATGTTTTAGATACAAATCCCGTCAACTCCCGATTTAGAAATGGAGAATTCTTTGACTTAGATAGTATTTCAGATTTTTCATACTTGCGCGAATTTAGATGATCCACCAAAAGAAAAGTTGCGAGGTTTCCTTCAATGATAGTATGTATGGGGAGCTTGAATAATTGATTAGGTTTATATTTCATTAACTCGATCAATCTTCCGTATGTAATTTTTCCTGGTTTAACAAAATAAGTGACCATTAAAGGAAGGGCAGTTTCTAAACCAATAATTCCAAAGGGAGCTTCCGTGAAACCATTTAGTTTCTCTTTTTTAGAGTGAGGTGCATGGTCCGTCGATATCATATCAATAGTTCCGTCAATAAGAGCTTCTTGGCAAGCGAACATATCACCTCTTCCTCTCAAAGGAGGATTCATTTTAAAATTTGGACGCATACTTTTAGGCACAGAAAAAATATCATCAACATTCAGGAGTAAATGATGTGGTGTTACCTCGCAAGTAACCGGAGCCCCTTTCTGCTTAAATTCTTTAATTGCATTTAAGCTTCCAATGGTTGAAATATGGAGAACGTGGTAGGGGGTCTTATATTTTAAACTTAATTCACAGCCACGAATAACATGTTTTTCTTCTGAGCGAGGATCGTAAAATGGATTTCTTTCTTCATCATCAAACTTATGAGGATGAATAACTCCACCAGCAGATAGCTCTTCACATTGAGCATGATCTAAGAGAGGAACCTGCAATGCTGATAATTCTTTAAAAGCACGATCTATAACTTCATCTTTTTGGATGCCTAAACCATCATCCGTAAAGGCAATAGCTCCTTTATCAAATAAGTTTTTAAAATCAACTGTTTCGACACCTTCTTGTCCTATTGTGACAGAAGCGGTTGGGTAAACATTGGCTAAACCTAAATCACTAGAACGTTGATAGATATGCTTAATGGTTTTTTCATTATCGATAACTGGTTTCGTATTCGGCATACAAACCACATCTGTATAGCCTCCCTTTAAGGCGCTCATTAAACCAGACTCAATGTCTTCCTTATACTCAAATCCAGGTTCTCTTAAATGAACCTGAGGATCAGTTAACCCTGGAAGAATTAATTTACCATCCCCATCAATAACATCAACACCTCCGATGTAACCATTATCGATTAATGATTTATATTCATCACCTCGATATATTTTTTCGATTAATCCACCCATTACATGAATTGCACCAAGGTCGAGCTGATCTTGGTTTATTTGGATTTGATCCACTTCATAATGACTTAATAAGTTAACGTTAATGAGTATAAAATTATTGGAGGAGTCCATTGGTTTTCCCTACCTTTAAGGCTTTCTTTAAATATTTACCGGTGACAGAATTTTTATCTTTAGCCACTTCTTCGGGTGACCCGCTGGAGACGATTTGCCCACCAAACTTTCCACCCTCAGGGCCCATATCAATTATAAAGTCAGCGCACTTAAGTACATCTAAGTTGTGCTCAATAACTAAAACTGTATTATTATTTTCAATTAGACGCTTAATGGCCTTTATTAGTATTTTAATATCATTAAAATGAAGTCCCGTGGTTGGCTCATCCAGAACATATAAAGTATGTCCTTTGGTTCGCTTACTTAATTCTCGAGAAAGTTTAAGTCGCTGAGCCTCACCTCCACTTAAAGTCGTTGCTGATTGACCTAATTTCATATACCCCAGCCCCACATCAAAAAGGGTACTTAGGATTCGGTTGATCTTTGGGTGATTTTCAAAAAAATCTCGGGCCTCTTCAATGGACATTTGCAAAACATCCGCAACATTTTGTCCACGATAAGTGACCTTGAGCGTTTCACTATTATAACGTCTTCCTTTACACTCACTACAAGTTATAAAAACATCAGGAAGAAAGTTCATCTCAACCTTCACCATCCCATTACCTTCACATGACTCGCACCGCCCTCCCTTCACATTGAAAGAAAATCGTCCTGGCTTATAACCTTTCATTTTCGAATCTTTTGTTTGGGAAAATAATGTTCTTATCTCATCAAATAGTTTTGTATAGGTCGCAGGGTTTGATTTAGGAGTTCGTCCAATGGGAGTTTGATCCAGCTCAATGATTGATTGAATTTCATCTACTCCAGTTATGGCCTTATAGTGGATAGGATGCTCGCTTTTTTTGTCTAGCGTATTTTTTATGGCCGGTACAATTCCCTGGTGGACGAAAGTCGACTTTCCAGAACCAGAAACACCACTTATCCCTACCAATCCTCCCAAAGGAATGACTGCATTTAGCTTTTGCACATTATGACAGCTAAAATTCATTAGCTTTAATTCATGCTTCCCTACCTTGCGCGGTAGAGCATATTCGATTTGATCTCGCCCAGAGAGAAATTGTCCCGTGAGTGATTTTTTGTTTTTAATGATTTTATCCATGGGGCCAACCACCACAACCTCTCCACCATGAATTCCGGCACCAGGACCCATGTCAATAATATAATCTGCTTCTTGCATGGTCTCTTCATCATGCTCCACAACGATGACTGAGTTATTTAAATCCCGCAGCTCCTTAAGAGTCTTAATTAATTTTTGATTATCTCGTTGATGGAGACCAATACTTGGCTCATCTAATACATAAAGAACACCAGTTAAAGCAGAACCGATCTGCGTGGCCAATCTAATTCGCTGAGACTCACCACCACTTAAAGTTGAAGCTGTTCGGTTTAAATTTAAATAATTTAATCCGACATCAAGCAAAAACTTAAGGCGACTTTTAATCTCCTTTAAAAGCTTATCTGAAATAATTTTTTCACTTCCCGTAAATTTCCAAGAATTTAATTGCTCAAAAATCTCCATAATAGATAAATGAGTTAGATTATGAATTGGCTTATTTTTTATTTTAACTGAGCTGGCAAAAGGATTCAGCCGAGTTCCTTCACAATCTCGACAAGACTCGATGGCCATCAAACTTTCTAAACTATTTCGCACCTTTTCAGAGCCTGTGTTTGCATATTTTTTTTGTAACCAAGCATTCACCCCACTCCAGTTTCTTCTAAACTCAAATTTAGAACGATCTGAAATAAAACTAAATAAATATTTCTTCTCACCTGATCCATTAAGGATTAAATCTTTATGCTGGGCTTTTAATTTTTTAAAAGGAGTGTCTAAATTAATTTTTTCGGTCTTGGCCATGCACTTGAACATATGAAAAAGAAAAGAAGACTTAGTAAAGGGAATCAATGCCCCTTCGTTTAGACTAAGGTTATCATCTAAAATAAATTTCTTTTCAATAAAGTCTTTTTTTAACCCTAGCCCATTACACCCTTGGCATGCACCAATGGGAGAATTAAAACTAAAAAGACGTGGTTCAAGTGACGGATAGTAGTTATCAGTTGCAGCTGAATAAAAGCTTTCAGAAAAAAAGAGCTCTTGTTCATCTACTAAGGCAATCATCTGTCCATCACCCATTTTAAGGGCTTGCTCAATGGAATCATTCAGCCTTGACTCAACACCATCTTTCATCACCAACCGATCAATTAATAAATCGATTGAAGCTTTTTTATTTTTAGTCAGGGTTATCTCTTCAATGGGCATCAGCTCTTTGTTCACACGAGCTTTTGTATAGCCTTGAGCGAGAAGCTTCTGAAACATCTCTTTATGCTCGCCTTTTGCATGTTTAATTATTGGGGCGAAAATAAAAATTTTACTTTTATTTGGATAATCTAATAGAGATTGTGTAATTTGATCAGCACTTTTTTGCTCTAACTTTTCCCCCGAATCCGGACAATAAGCGGTTCCAATTCGTGCATAGAGAACTCTTAAATAATCGTAAATCTCAGTCACAGTTCCTACGGTCGAGCGCGGGTTACGACTTGTGGACTTTTGATCGATGGCGATGGCCGGAGACAATCCTGAAATGCTTTCCACATCCGGAGGGTCCATTTGGCCTAAGAACTGGCGAGCATAACTGGAAAGAGATTCAATATAACGTCTTTGCCCTTCTGCGTACAAAGTATCAAATGCCAAAGATGATTTTCCAGAGCCAGAAGGACCGGTGATAACCACCAAGTTATTTCGGGGAATCTTGAGCGATACATTTTTAAGGTTATGGACCTTAGCTTTCTGAATTTCAATATAATCCATGACTTACCAGTTTCGTTGTAGAGAATTTACATGCCCGTCACCTTACCATGAATCCGTCAATAGGACCACATTTTCCTCCTCTTTTACCCGGTATAGTAGATTGGTAAACTATTCTATATGAGGTCTAGAAAAGGATCTCCTGCAACTGAGTTAGAAAATTCAATGAAGTCAAATTGAGCAAAATGAGTTTGCTCAAAACACTTAATCACATGAGGTGATCAATGCGAAGTTTTGCTTCTGTCTTCCTATCCTTTTCATTATTTCTTTTTACCGCTTGTTCTCAACTTAAAAATCCCTTTGCCAAACAATCAGCACCAGGATCAAAACGAAATGTGAATAAACCAGGTTTAATCGCCAGCTGTGTGGATCCAGTAGCTGCTGCAGCTTTTGCTAAAGAATACAAGGTCGATTATCGAATCATTGATGAAGGATCACGAATCGTTGAATTTTATAATGTTAATTCAGCAGTGATTCAAAAATCATTTCCCCACAGTAAATTAAAAAAGAATAAAGTTTATAGTGTGGCCACTGTGGAGAAATACAATGTGGTCAACGCTCAAAGCAACGCACAAAATTATCCTTACCAAGGAGCCCATATACCTCAATATATGGATCCATCCCAAACTGGATTCTTTCCTCATTTGGCCCAAGTAAATGCAGATGAGCTGCAAAATACTAATCAAGGCTCAAATGTTGTGGTTGCAGTTATTGATACTGGCGTTTATTACAACCACCCTCACCTTAGCCCAAATATTCGTACAAATAGCGCTGACCCTCATGGGAGTATGGCCGACGGATCAGATGGAGATGGAAATGGTTATGCAGATGATTATGTGGGATATGATTTTTTTAATAATGACCCTTACCCTATTGATGATAATGGACATGGAACTCATGTGGCCGGAATTGTTGCTTCAACCTTTTCTGGGATTGCACCGAAGGCAAAAATTCTTCCCATTAAGGTTCTTAATGAAAATGGTGAAGGCGATTTAGGAACCATCGTTCGTGGTATCGTGTATGCAATAAATAACGGGGCTCATATCATTAATTTATCTTTAGGCGGTCCTGGATCAGATATTAATAGTGATGTACAAGATCTTATTTCAAAAGTTAAATTGGCTCGAGACAATAATACTCTCCTAGTATCCGCCGCTGGTAATGGTGGGTATGATGGCGTAGGGGATTGTAATGATGCTCAGCCAATTTACCCTGCCTCTATTCAAGAAAATAATATGGTTGCAGTTGCATCAGTAGATGCAACTAATCAACTAACATCCTATTCAAACTACGGGAAAGTAAGTGTGCATGTAGCAGCTCCAGGGGGAGATCCTTGGTCAGACGGAGGTATCCTTTCCACTTCAATCCCCTACTGCCCTGGAGGAGTATGCGGAAGCAATGACACTCCTTACGTTCGTATGGCCGGAACTAGTATGGCCACTCCAGTTGTTGCGGGTGTTTTAGCGCTTATGAAATCCGAAAGCCCTGGATCAAGTTATGCAGATTTAAGAAGCCGTCTCTTTAGCCGAGGAAAACATCATAGTAACTTAGACCCATTTATCTCTACTGGAAAAGTAGTGGATGCGGCTAATTCGCTCTAATGTATCGAGGAAGTAAGATTTATTTTCGCTATTCCCTTTGATCATGGTCATAGAAATTAAAGTTATTCATCAGTCAAACTTACACTCAAAACTAAAGGATGATAATGATGATAAAAATAAAAGTGAAATTAATAGTGATTTCATAACAACGTTCTCCTGAAGTGTATTGGGAGATGAAGTATACGGATCGTTTTAATTTTTATTAACCAGGGATCATAAAAATTATTATTAATTAACTCCAATAAATTTTTTTCAACTTCTAATGTGATATTTATTATTCATTTGAGGAGTAACTTATTTTAATTATTCGTGTAAGGATTGTGTTCAAATTGTCAGATTTTAGAAATGTATCCTCAATAGTAATTTAAGATAATTTTTTTTTAATTTATTGATCTAGATCACTTTTCTAAACGGCTCAATAACTTTATTACCTCACAAAACTTAATCCTAATCAATAAATATATAAAAATAATTTATAATACATCATCCAATCCCCATGATGATAATTTATAATTATTACGCTAAGAAATGATTAATTGATCGATTGCTTGACTCAGGCTTAATGATGTAATGTTTTTTTAGTCGATGGGATTCAAATTATTTATCGTTAGATCATTAAAAAAAACTATTAGGTTCTTCCTTAACTCTAAATAATTAGTATTTGGGGAACACTTTGAGAAGTGCGCCCCAAAATGAATATTTTAAAGGAATGTTCCAAAGGAAACACCTTTTGACTTATATAGCTTTGAATCATCAATTTCTTTACCCTTTTTATTGATGACATAAGTTCCTCGATGAACTTCACAAGATTTGTACTCATCTGTTTTTTCATCTGTCCAATTAAGATCAGCATACAATTTTAAAACATAGGCAACTGTCTTTTTATTTTTAGCTTTAATAATTTTGCTCCACTTTAATAATATATCCATTTCAGTACCTTCGAAGACTCTTTCTGTTTCTTCATCAGTTAAATCACAAGCAATTTGTACATCATCTATATCTTCAAAAACATAAGATACATTTTCATTAAAATCGTAATTGCTTTCAAGCGTTTCCTGAGCTTTATCTAACCATTCACTTTCTTCTACTTCAACGACTTTCATGGATCCGTTGCTAATTCCTTTGTAAATCTTTGTTGCACTTTGCGCTTGGGTTAGGGAGCTAAATAAAAGGGTTGATAAAATAAAAAATGATAAATTAATTTTTTTCATAATTATCCTCGCGAGTTGGTTAACATTTGGTAAAAATGAAGTCTCAATGAGGAGGCTAAATGTCAAAAATAATTATCAATTATTAAGAGTATAAGCTTTGAGTACTCTTAGGTTAATCTGCAAATGTATAGTCATAAGTAATAATTTCTAGATACGGTTTTAACCCTTTACTACTCGTAATTTTATCTCTTTTGAGACTTAAAATTTTCAAGTAATTTATTTTTAATGAAGCGACAACCTATTTCAATCATAGGCACGGCTCAGAGCTTTCATTTCTCACGATGATAATTTTAAAATATTAAATGTTATTTGTTAGGGAAACTAATTAACTGCGAAAGTGTTTTAAAGTTAGAGAAACTTGAATTACCTTTATCAACTAACCCTGCAAAGGATTCCATAACGGATTTTTCTTGATGCTTCTTTAAATGAGGAAGAACACGAGATATTTTAGACACCCCTTCAGCATTTTCCATACCAGTATCAATCATGCAACGGTCACCTTCTTCGTTACAACGAAAGACTTTTGTACAAACCGTTCCGTCTGGTTTTTGTACTTGGACATAGTCTTTTGATCCTCGAACTAATATTCCTATGACTTCATTAGTGATTAAGTTAAATACTGGTGAGCCAGAGTTTCCACCAAAAGTATCTAAGTTAGTAAGAAAGTAAGGAAGATCTTTTGGGTTTCTTTTTATTTTAGAGTTTGCTAAAAACTTAAGCGGAAGTCCTGTGGGATGGCCCATAGTAAAAATCTGATCACCAACCAAGTCATCACTTTTTTCAGCGATCACCAGTGCTTCTCTTCCCTCTACTTTTCGATCAAGCTCAATCAAAGCATAGTCATCGAAGGGAATTGGTTGACCTGTACGAGGATCTCTTTTCACTTCGCCAGTCTCAGGATCTCTTAGTTGATTCACTGTCGAATAAATCACTTTTTTGCATTTATAGACTTTGCTCTTTGCAATATTTTTAGTCTTAATCGATCCATCGCTTTTCACATGATAATCGAAAACCCAAGCGTAATTAGCACAGGCAGATGTTACTTCATTCTCTGCTGGCCCGGGAGTCCCCAATGACATGCAGTGTCCCGCTGTTACTAGTAAATTTTCACCAACTAAAAACCCTGTACAGTCAGCAATCATGGGCTGCTCGCGAAAACGCTCTTCAGCACACATATTATTTCCTTGAGGATGACCTAATGTCATAAACCTACGAATATCGTAAGTTCCATCTGAGTTATCTTTCATATTTCGCAGATCAACCCGCCCTGCTAGAGAAGAGGCAAGATGTTGATACTGTTTGTTCACTTCATAAATTTCTTTTCTATCATCACTTCCATAGATGATATCTGCTTGTTGAGGAGCAGTGTAAGAAATAGTGGAAAGTAGTATAAACGAACTCAAGAGTACAGATGCTTTCAAATAATAATCCTGTTCTAAGTGGGTGTAATATATGAAATTAACCCTTGGGCTTTTTCATGATTGAAATTTATACAGACAGTGTCAGATTGGCCATAAATTCAGTCTGATAAGATCTTACATCAATTTAGTAAAAATATTTTTTGATGGGAGCTGACTTGAGTTAAATCAAATTCCCATATGGATCATTGCTTATCTAAAATCAACTCTACTTTAAGCAAAATCTATATTCTTTTCAGTAAGCATACCAAAACTTTAAATTTCCATTACTTATTAATTACTGTTTTAAATTTACCGCTTTGAGAGAGAGAAGGTTGTTTATGAAATACTTATGTTTAAGTTTATTAGCATTACTGATTCTAAATATAGAATTATCTTCGGCCCAAGATAGTTATTCTAATGTCCAAACAAATAACCCTCTGGTTACTTGCAATATAAAAGATCTTCTGTGGAATAATATTGTAGATAATGCTTATGGTGTGGCAGTAAAAGTAGGGTCTCCAAAAAACTTGTTCCAACAAAAGAAACCGTCTAAACTTCAATTTGAAAGAATTGGCGAAGAGGTGACAAGAACATGGGTCATAGACCAACCAATACTTGAACGCGAAGCCACCGAGCCTAATTTTACTCTTATGGTTCAATTTGAACTAAAACAAGACGAAAGTAGCCAAAGCTGTCTTCGAGTTGGTTATACTGTTAAAACAATAGATGAACAAACAAACATCACAATGAGTGCACTTGGGTACACTGAGTATTTTGGCAGTGGTTGTATTCCTAAAAAGGAAAACAAAGTTGAAACGAAAATAAATCAATTATCAAAAAAATACTTATTAAAGCATACCTATGCTGAAAGAAGTGGAATTCTCTCAGACCGGACTGTCAAAATAGCTATTCTTGGAATAGGCCTTAGCTGTCAATTAAACTAAATTTTGATTTGTTTTTTAACCATTAACTTCGACCCTGTAAAACTTTTGCCGTAAACTTAATAGTAATTAAGACATAATTTTAGAGAAGAAAGTTTAGACTAAATTGAATCAAGCTTTTTCGACTATCTCTACAATATAATATTTGAGAGTATCTTCAGAAGCTTCTTTGTATCCAAAAAATAGTTTGGATAGGCTTCATGAATTTTTTCAATACTCTCTATATTAACTAAAACTATATTTTTACCACTACCCTTTTCTAGCTCCAGCTCCCTTTGAGTGTATTCCTCTATCGCTTTTTCTAAGCTCTTTTTGTTAAATATTATGATCAGTACTTTTTTTAATCGAGAAAAAAAGTAGATTGCCATATAACTATCTGTATTTTAATTCAATACTAATATTTATTATTCCTAAATTGTTCTTAAAGTAATTAAAAAAATCTTGAGTAATGGAGTTTGGACAATCTAAAATGAGGTTGATAGATAAAGAATTAAAGTAAGGTCTTGAAATAAATGATCAATTATTCAAGCTATTTCCCCTATAATTAATTCCTTATTTTCAGCTTCTAGTAGTCAAGTCATATCCAGAATCATACACAATGGACAAGGGAGACAATCTTGAATATTTTTAATTTTTCTACCATTATGTATTTTATCTTAATTAGCACTTCTTTTGCTAATAAATTAAACTTTGATAAGCCAATAACTTACCGGCATGTCCAAAATTTCATCAAAACTTTTGAAATTAAATCAATCCAAGACTTTCTAAAGAAATTACCTTCCTCATACAAGAAGCATCATACATTAATGCATAATTCGCAGTCTATTCAAGATGCTAGTTTTCTCGATCCTCGAGTTATTATGTTCGGTAAAAATGCTCAAGCCATTTTTACGTTTAATGGAAAAAAAGAACAAAATGGATATAATGCGATCGAAACTGCTCTCTTTAATTCCTATACAAAAAAGTATGAGTATAGGGAAATTTCTTTTGATCCTAAAGGAGAATTGATTGCTTCTGTCTCTCAATCCACACCGAGTAAATGTATTCGCTGCCACGGTATTGAACAAACGCCTATTTGGAATCATTACAACCAATGGCCGGGAGCTTACGGAAGTGATGATGATACCTTTACACCTGAAGAATATAAAAATTTAAATAAATTTTTAAAGCAAGCTAAGAAACATCCTCGTTATTCACAGATAAACGAACTTCAAGAGGGCTATAGCTTTAAAAATAAGGTAACTTTTGTTCGAGGGACTACTGCTTCTCGATCAAGTTATCAGCACAACCGTGCCTTTACTGCTAAATTATATAATCATCACTACCAAAGAATTATAAAAGATATTAAGAGTATTAAAGAATACGATTACCTCAAACCGGCCATTCTCGCACTCCTCTCTAAATGTTATCTAGATAAATCAAATCGAGACCGCTCTGAAGGACTTCCAACGACAGAGCTCATATTAAACAGTATCTTTCATCACACTTTAGAAGGAAAATCCGCAAATCATAATTCGGTCATTCGACCAGAGTATTTTTTATATTATATTTTTAAAAAGTTGAATTATTCATTCGATCACTGGAATCCGAATGAAGACCGAATTAAAAATCCTCTCCTCTTAAATAATGGGCTTCAAATTACAAGCTCTTCTCTAATCTATTATTTGATTGAAAATGATAATGAAGCGAAAGAATATTTTGACATTTCAGAAAAGATCTTTATCGAGCAAACACTGATCCCACTTGCCAAAATTAAAAAAAATAAATGTGGAACTCTTCTCTCAAAAGCACAAGGGAGTATGGGACAATTTATTGACGATGCTAAATTAAATGAAAAGAAAGGCCGTAAAGAAAAAAGAAAACTAAAACGAGAAAAATTTAGATCCCTCTTTAAATTCAAGTCAAAAGGTGCTCCCGTTCCTAAAACGTGTCTTCGTTGTCACTCGTCCAATAAGAATGAAGTAACAAAAATATTCCTTCCTTTTAATTCCTTAAAAAAGAAAGAAAACCAGTTAGTTATTCATAAAATACTTGAAATGATCACACCTGATAAAACAGGGAAGGCCAAGATGCCAATAAATTTTTTAGATAAAGAAGACCAAAAAAAGTATCTCAAAAAAGATTATCCACGTTTTAAAAGATACTTAAAATCCCTTCTAAAGTAAAAATTCTATTATTACCCTATTGAAATATAATTTGATGTGATTGAATTCTTAATCCCTGTGATAAAGTAATTTCTTGTACAATACTTCATTAATCGAATACTCACTTATTAGAACTTGGATAAACAAAAGTATACAAACAAGGGATTAAAATTAAGGTAATAAAAGTTCCCCATAATAGCCCCCATCCCATACACAACATCATCTCCGCGAGCATGGAATCATAACCAGCTAATCCATAAGCAGTTGGCAATACCCCTACCACTGTTGTGATCGTAGTTACAAGAACCGGTCGCAGCCTAGTTGAAACCACTTCTGCAATCGCTTGCCAAGGATCTCCTACTAAACCTACTTTATTTTCAATTTTATCAATCATGACGATCGCATCATTTATCACCACACCAACCATTCCAAGAGCACCTATGGCCGCAAAGAAACCGTAAATACTCATCCCATGTAATATTAAAGTATAAATCACTCCAGCAAGGCCAAAGGGAACAATTGAGAGAACAATAAATGGCTTCACAAGAGAATTAAACATCACCACTAAAATCAGATAGATCATCAAAATAACAATTAATACAGAATTACGAAACTCACCTTGACTCTCTCTGGTATCCTCGATCTCCCCTTTAAAAGAAAGGATTGCAGTAGGATAATTTTTCACAATTTGAGGGAATACACTCGATTCTAACTTTTCGGCCAGCTGAACAGGAGTCAAGTTCGAATCAGGCTTTGGGTTACCGTAAAGCATGGTGGTTCTTTTATAATTATTTCTCGTAATATTAACTGGGCGATTTACTTCTTCAATTTTCACCATCTTTTTAATGGGCACAAGGTTTCCACTTCGGTTTTCGATTTTTAAATCAAGAAGTTCTTGTAAATCATTCTTTGCATCATCAGGTACACTTAAACGAACATCCACTTCTTCTTCCCCTTTATTTATAGAATAAAGGATTGAACCTTCCACATAAGATCGCAAAGCCGTGGTTAGCTTCTGAGGGATGACATCATACTTAATGAGGGCCGACTGATTTAATTTAAATAAGTATTCTCTTTTGACAAGAGGCTCCTCTAATTCCACATCTGTAATTTCAGGCATCTCTTTAAGTTTTGTAAAAAGTTGTTGAGAAATTTTGTCTCGATTTTGATCATTATTCTCCTGGATTTGCAATTCAATAGCACTACCTGAACCATGCCCCCAACGGCCACGTAAAAACCTGACATCAAGATCCACAAGAGTCTTAGCAAAGCTTTCCCAGTTTTTAAGCAATTCATTTAGGGTAGCATCCCGTTCATCCGCAGGATGTAATTCCACCAAAATCGTAGCTTCATTCTCTTTTACTTCTCCTCCCCGTCGAGAAAGAGCAATTGAAGATCTAACCCCAACAACATTTTTCAAATCCAAGGAAAACTTTTTTTCCAAAGGACTTATCATTGTTGCCGTTTCTTGGCGCAAAGTTCCCTTAGGTGCTTTAACTTTAATAAAGACCTCTTTACTTTCTTCTCGAGGAAACATCACAAATTTCATTTTGCTTTTATATAAATAACCTGCACCCGAAAGAAATAGAGCAAAAATCCCTAGTAAAAGTAAACGATAATTGAAGAAAAATAGTATTATTTTTTTATATTTCAATTCAACAATATGAAACCAATTCTTCTCCCCCTCTTTTCTAGCAAAACGCTCAAGTAAAGGGGTCTTCCCGGCCAAATGAGCAGGTAGAACAAACATAGACTCAAGTAATGATCCCAGCAACATAAGTATTACAATTAGAGGTATGTAAGAGACCAGCTTTCCAAAAAAACCTTCAAAGAAAACTAAAGGAATAAAAGCCACACAGGTGGTAACAATACTCGCAAAGATGGGACGAATGACTTCAGTAGCGCCGGTTACGGCCGCCTGAGCTATAGGCATACCCTCTTCTCGGTAACGCGAAATATTCTCGGCTACGATTATAGCGTCGTCCACCACTATTCCTAGGACAATAATAATTCCAGCTAAAGTCATGTTATTTACCGTATAGCCAGCTAAATGAGCGACAATTAAAGTGAACCCCATTGAAAAAGGAATTCCCATGGCCACCCAAAAACCAGATTTCACATCTAAGAAAATTAATAAGACAATAATAATTAAGATAAAACCAAGTAATCCGTTTGAACTAATAATCTTTAAGCGATTTGTTACTGCATAAGATTCATCATCCATAAAAACAATCCCAATCGGTGCTCCAACATTATTTTTCTTAAATTGATCGATGAAGTCCATAACTACTTTTTGCGCAGTTAAGATATCAGTTGAAATACTTTTCTTCACATTAAGAAATAATCCCTCGTGACCGTTCATTTTAAAAATCGAAGTCGATCGCTCAAAGCCATGACGAATACTAGCAATTTCTCCAAGAGAAATATTTTTACCAGTATAATTTCCTCGCAAAATAAGCTTCTCCAAAGAATCAACTGTCTCTAGCTCATTCAACGCGGTGACTTTACTTTCCCCTCGGTCTTGCATACTGCCTATGGGTGATCGGATATGGTTTGTTTGAATTTGATCCTTAATTTCACTCAGTGAAAACTCTAAGCGGTTCTTATCTTTTGGGTTGACTAAAATCTGTAATTCAGGTTTGCGATAATGAGACCGTTCAATAGAACTCACTTCTTTTAAAGCAAGAAGCTGATTCTCAAATCCTAAAGCATACTCTTGCAACTCTTGGCGCGATATTGCATCTAAAAATTCATTCTTTTTGTGGAAAATTCCAATATCCAAAATGGCTTTTTCTGAACTTTTAAATTGACGGATTTTTGGTAACTCCCTTACTTGAGTAGGTAAGTCAGCTCTTAAAACAGCATCCTTAACTTCCCTGGTAACCTCATCTTTATCTGGATAATCATCATCAATCACAATTCGAATGGAGCTTACTCCCACACTAGAAGTTGTCACAACTTCTTCTATGCCCACCACACCTTTAAGCTCATCCTCAATTGGTTTGGTAACAAATAGTTCCACATCCTCGGCTGGGGCCCCAGGATAAATCGAACTCACCCTAATCCAGTTACTGGCAAATTCCGGCATCTCCTCTTTTCCAATTGAAAACCATGCAAAGATGGCCATAAGAATCATGCCAAAAAAGAGTACATTAGAAAGTAAGTGGCGCTCAGAAAAATAGCGAATGAGTGAAATCATAGGATCTATAATCTCACTCAATCCACTATTTTGTATAGTTAAAGATTAATAGTACTTTAGATAATTTTTACGTAAATTTAGAAATTATTTCTTAACTACAATTTCACATAGGTTTTCCACATAATCATCGCGGTCAATGGTGGTTTCCCAAGATCCAGTCACGCGATACTCTTTCGTCCGGCTCCATTTTTTACTAATTTTTTCAATCACCAAGGTATCAATTACTTCGTAAGGCCCATTGGCACTGTCTCCAGTTCCCTCAGCATCAACCACTTCAAAATAGTTTTTCTTAGATTTAGTATCGATTGAAAAACTTGATGGCAAATAGAGAGAGAGTCCATAAGTATCATCAGCATTGGTCTGATCAACATTGATATATAAATAGCTTCCCTTTTTTTTAACTTCAACGGTGCAGTCTAATTCTAAGCTTTTATTTGTTCCTTTATAGGTTCCTAATGGAATCATTTTTAAGATTTTTTTAGTTGCCCTTTTAACTTTCATCTTTTTGTATTTAGCCTGAGAGAATGTTGTAGACACGAGAAGAGTTGAAGAAAGAGCGAGAAGAGTCATTTTAAGTTTCATTTTGTCCCTTTGGTTGTAGCAATAGATTAACTAGTCCTAGCTACTTGGAGATGAATATTCAAATAATATTATTTTTGTTGTTTAAAGAATGATGAAACAGGAAATAATTATGTAGAGATCGCTAGTTTCTCAGAATTTTGGAAAAAATTCATTTTAATTCTCAAAAATTGATATGTTTAATAATGTTTCTAAATTTTGAATAAAAGAAACATTATCATCACTAGATAGACTAACAGCAAAAGAATGCCTTTTCGCAGACATGGAATTTACGCCTAGATCAAATAATTGAAATCAATTTATAATGGAATAAAAAAAATGTTCAAAAGGATTAACTATACAAGGCCACAAATCTGACAATCACCTATTGAATAAATTATCTTGGTGTATTGTACTTAAATTGAGAATTTGAATTTTCAAAGAGTAGTTGAATATGATCAGGACACTTAACACTCTTTAAAACATAAGCCTCATCAGCATCTAATTCCCCATCTGTACTTTTCACTTCTCTTTTACTGGTCAATTGAATTCTGTTGCCGCTTAGTTTTTTATAGGAAATAGACATGTTGATTTTAACTTTCAGATCTTCCATGTAAATAAGTTCACCTTGGTATTGATATTTATTAGTTCCATTCCTACCTTTTACATACTTACCTAGCTTAGTAAAGGCCGAGGAATAATCGTATAGACACTCATCATCTTCACAACCTTGAAAGATGAACATAACCAATGAATCAATGGATTTTTCTTTTAAATCAGTTAAGACCCAATCATCCTCTTGTTCAAAAACACTAAGATTTTCTGGAGCATCTTTTACCTTCTCACCATTCCATTCCAAAGTTTTATAGCATCCTTGGAGCGCTTTCCAGGGGTGGTTAAAGGGTTCATTATTATTTGCTTTCACTGAGAATTGAAATGATAGGATAAATAATAAGATTAATAATTTCATATGCCTTCCTTGACGTAATTAAAATTGTAATAGGGATTATCCTATCAAGGTGAGTTTATCTTGGCGAAAGTAAATAGGTTTAGCCAGAGCAGAGCGTCACTGGCAAACCAACTCTGATCAATCCCTTAATCAAATAAAGTATAAAAAGGTTTCACACTTCTTTACTTAGCTAACCAAAGTTTCGTATGAATTCATACAAAAAGGAAATTCCTATGAAATTATTTTTACTTTTATTGTTAACATCCTCTTATGCCTTCTCAACGAACTGTAACATTAAGTTTTCTGGATTCTCGGGAAAAATGAGATCAGGAGAAAAGAGACTTAATAAAATGATAAAGCGAAAACTAAAGAAAAAAGGTTACACTTTTTTCTCGTCAAAAGATTATACTTATGAATTTGATATTGCCGAGGTTACTATTTGTGTGGACGATGAAGGTGATTCAAGTATTTTCTCTAAATACCCCTATGGCTTCGATGGTGACTTTAAAAATATTCAATCAGGAGAATCCATAGACGTCTCAGATATTCAAAATTTTGGCTTATTGGGAGAGCTTACCAATTTTAAATTTAGGCGTATGGTCAAAAAAGCTTTAAAGAAAATCCCTCATTGTAAGAATTAATTCAAAACGAAGTAGCTCTCTTAAACAAAGTTAAGACATTAAAGTCTACTTACTAAGCTACAGATCAAATCATTATGGTGCTGAAATTAATTGCCAAAAAGTTAATCGTTTTAGTTTTTCAAAAAAGATTACTTAGATAACCAAGCATTCATAATTATTCATCACTTTTGAAATCTAATTATTTCAGTAACTAAGGAGATAGCAAGACTAATGTCAGCCGGACCGACCGGACATGCCGCTAACTTTCCTTTCAGAAAAGCGGTGGAAAGAGCTATCACTAGGATTCCAAGATGTAGTAAAATGAATGCATAAATTCATTGCTTTAGAAAACAGAAATAATATTTTTCAATTTCATCAAACTCCAAATCATTTCCCTATTCATTTTTATAAGTAGGTGCTATTCCGTTTATCACAACCTTGGTATGATAAGCTTTTGAACTTCTTCATCTTCAGCATAGTAGGGAGCATCGAATGAGCTCACCTTTGCATTTTTAGGAATTAATCCTTGTACATTATTAAATTGCGCCACGAGTAGCCGAGGGACTTTCAGGAAAATAATTTCTGAGCTATCAGCTTCGACAATGCTTAATTTTTAATCATTAAATGAATAGTTCATTTTTTTACCTAAATCTTTTTATACATAATTTATTGTGACATGATTCTTTATTCTTCCTTCCCACATAATCTATTTGTACAAGCACGCGAGTATATAAACCTTTATGAATATCAAAAAATAGAACATCTGTATTTTGTAAAACCATAGCTAATCCAACTCCTGCTCCTTGATCACTATTTTCTAAGCTTCCTTCTGAAACCTGGTTATTAAACAAATGATTATTTAAGACATCTTCACTCAATCGTCCAGAGTGATCAACGACTTCGAGCCTAATGAACCTTTTATCAAGTTTCCATTTAATTTTAATGGGGGCATCCTTTGTTAATTTAGCTGAATGCTTATTCTTACGGATACTTTCTCCTTCATTAATATTCATAAAATACTCAGACTTGGAATTAAAAAAAGCATTTGTGAATAGTTCATTTAGAATCAACTCAATTTTCTCTCTCATTGCACTTGGGTATTCTTTTTTTTGGCATTCTTTAAGGATATATGCGGAATACTTTTCATATTGATGAAACTGATAGATTTGTGCTTTATCACGAAAGTTAATTTCTCCACGATAAAAGTTCAAGCCTAAATCGAAATATTGTTCAATACCATCATCATGGTAATTTATGTATATCTGTTTTTGAAGCCCTTGGTTTATCTCGAAGAACTGATGAATATCTAAATCCTTCGTTCGAGAAATGTCTTCTTCATTATATTTTAGAAAATCTAACAATCGATGAGAATCAGACTCTTCTAGCTTATACTTACCGACGATATAGCAATCTCTCCCCTTTCCTTTACCATTATAAAGAAGCCTATCTGATTCTTTAAAGAGTTCATCCGCAAATGCTTGGACATTATCAATTTCAAAATCGAAGCAATCGATGAGCAACCCTCCAAAACTTGAAGTAACCTTTAACTCAATTTCTGGATCATCTATATGTGGGATACGTAAGCTTCTCACGGCCACTAAACAACGTTCAAGAAAACCTGATAAGGAATGCATATCATCGATATCTTTAACTATAATAGTAAACTCTTCCCCCCCATAACGGGCAAGTAAATCTCCGTTTCTTAAAATTGATTCAAGGCATTTAGCCAAATAAACCAAAACTAAATCACCTTGTTTATGTCCATAAGTATCATTAAATTTTTTGAAATGATCCACATCCAACATGATTAATCCAAAGGATCTTTTAAGCTTAAAGTAGTCTTCAATTGTTTTATATAATGTTTCATTTAGGCATCTCAAATTAGGAATACCTGTCAAATTATCCGTATAGGCAAGCTTACTCGCCGTACTTGTTTCCTCTAGCTGCTCCTTATATTTTTCCTGTAAAGAAATTTCAATTGAAACAGGTTGAAAATATACGATCCACCTTTGACCGGTTCCTAAATAGGTTCGATCAGGAATGACATTTATCTGAATCATTCCCTCTTTTTCCCCATTAAGAACGCTGTACCCAGTTTCTAGATAGCGAGAAGATTCATGAAATCCTAAGTCAAAGTTTGAATTGAAAAAAAATTTTTTTAAATCAAACTCAATCGCCTCATTTATATTAGTTTTCTTTCTTTTAATTTTAGCATGAGACAACTTCATCATTTCCCTGGCAACCATATTAGCATAAACCACAAACCCTTCTTCATTTATAACAATTATGGGCTGATACAGCTCTCCAAAGTTTGTGTAGTAAAGAACATCAAAAACCACACTGTCGGTAAAGAATGTTTTATTAACAAGACGAGTGGAGGCTCGATCATCAACGATCTCATGAGTGAGGTATTCATAACACTGTTCAATTTTCTTAATAGAGGTTAAATTAAGAGCTTCACTCTCTTCTTGAATCCACTGTCTTGAATCTGTGCAAAACTTTATTAATTGAATACTTTCAATATAAATTCTTTTTTTTATCTGTAGTGGAAGAATATTAACCAATAAGTTAAAGGGTGTTGGAAGATTTTTTAAAACTAACGAATCATGTTCATCAAGTTCCTTATGAAGAAAGTTAAGAAACTCTTCAATTCCCTTTAAGCTTAAGGCTGACTGTTTAAAATCAATACTCTTTTCCAAAAGTGAACTCTCATTTTAAAGGTTTATAGTTCCACTAATCGGCTAAATCTAAATTAGAATAAATTAGTCCAGCCAATTTTTTTCACTTAAAGACTTATCCCTTTGATCAAGAAATTCATTAGCATTATCCTCATAAATAAAATGGGTTTGCACATAGGCTTTTTATAACTGATTCATTTTGATAATCTAACAAGAATTCAAAGACTTCTCAAATGAACAATGCAAGTATCATTTTAGCTTCAGACTAATCGATAATTTCACTCAGGTTCGATGTTTTTTTTCAAGAACCTATGGAAGATAACCGAAACATAATTAACTGAAAACACTTAATAAAACCCTTCTCCAGGTAGGATAGAAAATGAAGTTAATAAACCAAAATGACTACACTCGTGATGAAAGTCAGGGTCTAAAAATAATTGGAAAAAAAAATACTGTCATCCATTGCCACCATTATAATTCACGGCTGCAAAGAACCATTGAAGGAAATACTAAAATAAATGGTAAAAAGATTTTTACAAAATGTGCAGCTATAAGTTTCTATGAACTTATTGAAAATTTAAAAGAAGAAAAAAACTGTACAAATGATCTACAAATAATAACCGATCTTTATTCATTTATTGGATTTGGAACAATCAATTTATCTTTTTTCGATCAGAATAAAATCAACTGTGGTAACTCGCATTTTGTTGAAGGATGGAAGTGTGGATCAATTAAAACGGAAGGTCCTGTCTGTCGTTTAACAGAAGGCTATTTAGAAGGGGCAATTAAGTCTGTGACCGGGAGAAATGTTAGCATCAAAGAAACAAAATGTATGAATCAAGGTCATCACCAATGTGAATTTGAAATAGAAAACCTTGAGCAACCAAAATATAATTTTCAATTAGAAAAATTTAAAGATTTTAGCTTTAAACAAAACTCCCTCTCACCTGAGGCCACCTCAAATATTGATAAAAAAGCCATTGTAAATGCTGTCATGAATATGCCTATCGAAGGAAATAACGAAGGTCTAATCCCGGCTTTTAATGTTTATCTGGCTCACATGCCTCAAGATTTTTATAATTTAGTCAGTATAGAGTTCGTCAATGAAATGAGCAAGATTGGTTTGGCCGAAATAGCTCAAGAAATGCTGATTGAAGATGCAGAGAATTGTGCCCTAAACACCTTTGGCGGGATTTGGGATTCTGAAGAATGGGCAGGATTAATTGCCCCAATGATTAAAGAAGAAAAAGATACTATCTTTGGGTTAGTGGCCGTCGCCAACGCTCTTGGGTGGGGAAAAATAAATATCCTAGAGCATACTTCTTTTGAGACCTTAACCTTGGAATCAAGTAACGGCTACGAGGCTCATGGTTATATAGAACACTCAGGCCATAGTGTAACTCCACAGTGCTTTATGCTCCAAGGCATAACTGCAGGACTAATGGAGTTAGTCTACGAAAAAGGTGATCTTGAAGATCGAAGTGGAAAATATCAATCTGAAGAAATAACTTGTTTAACCAAAAAGGACAAAAGCTGTTTGTTTACAGCTAAAATAAAATAAAGATGATAAATGTTTACAGGCGTAAATTAAGAAATTGTATTCGCAAAGATACTTTTAGGTATTATCTAGAAAATGATAAAGATAATTTTATTTGGAAATGTATAGAAAATAAATTTGGCCCTATTGTTGATTTTCCAAAATTTAATTTGGTACAAATTGAAAATGAAAAATTTATCATGCGAAAATCAATGAATGAAGATGCGTTTACTTTAATAAGAAAAAAGCAGTTTACTCCTGAGGATGAAGTTATTATTCACCAATTAATAGGTTTTTCAGAATGAATAACTCCCAATTGATCATTGATGAGAACTTAAAAGTGATTTTTTCCATCAATCAAAAGTATATTGGACTAGGAATACAAGAAATTTTTATTAAGGACAGAAGTTTAAGCACATTAATACGATGGATACTATCCGCTGATAACAATCGTTATAAAGGAAAAGTCACTTTTCTAGATCAAGAAGACAGGTTAGAAGTGGAAGCCATCAGACAAGAAAAATCTGTCCTCCTAGTCATTGGTAGTGCTGAGGAGACAAATGATTTAACTCAAAATTTTTGGCATGTCTTTTCTCAAACCTTTCCCGGCGGATTGCTGTTTATCAATAGCAAATTAAAAATTATCGAAATATCTCATTCACTTCTTAGTATATTAGAAGTTAAGAATAAAGATGGTATTTCACTTTCTAAAAAATCCATTATAGGAGAAAAACTCACATCTCTTTTCCACCAAAATGAAACGGAAGAATTGGTTTTACTTATCCAAACCTACATCCAAGATGTGAATTATAATCGAGAAACGCTAAGTTTTGATACCAAGTACCGAGAGAAACATCTAAATATTAGGCTTGGACCAGTTTTTGATAAAAAAATATGTGTCGGCTATTGTATCTATATTTTTGATATTTCCCAAGAAATAGAAAAGAATCTTCAAATTGAACATCAAGAATCAATGCTGCTAAACTCCTCAAAACTAGCTTCCTTAGGTGAAATGGCCGGAGGGATTGCGCATGAAATAAATAATCCTTTGACCATCATCTCTTTTGCCACACAAGGAATCCTAAGAAAATTAAAGAATAACCAATTAGATAATACCTTTTTAGAAAAAAAACTCATGAATATAACCAGTACCATAGAGAGAATGTCTAAAATCGTAAAAGGAATGAGAAATATAAGTCGCGAAACAGGAGAGCAAGATGAGTATGATCTTTGTACTATCGACGAATTATTAAATGATATTATTCCATTGTGCCAACAAAAATTTAAAACCAATAATATCTTACTTATGATAGAAATCCCCAAAAACTTGCGGGCCATGGTCATTAATATTTTCAGAGTTCAGTTTTCGCAAGTTATCCTCAATCTTTTGACCAATGCTTTTGATGAATTAATGGAAAAAGATATCTCTCAAAAATGGGTTAATATAAAAATAAATATTCTTGATGATATCCTCACTTTTAGAATTTCAGATGCCGGTTCGGGCATTCCTCAAGAAATACAAGAGAAAATATTTCAACCCTTTTTCACCACCAAGGAAATTGGAAAAGGCACTGGGCTGGGTTTAAGCCTATCTCACTCCATTATAACTCAAAAACATAATGGGAGTTTCTATATTGATAGTAACTCCTCTAATACATGCTTCGTGATTGAAGTTCCCATTAAAAAGAATATTGCTGCCTAAGGAACTTGCACCTACATCGCCCTTTCAGGCTCTCTTGCATCGACTAAGATATATAAGAGCCAACTAACAAGAAATGTTCCAACCACGACCCCACCAACAAACCATCCAACTCCTCCAGTGACTCCACCTAAAATAAAAAATAAAATAGTTAAAACAAAAGCCAAAATGGGAATAATCAATATAAAAAGCACTAAAAAGCCGAACGCTAAAACCAGCTGAGCAGGTTTTCTAAAATTCTTATTTGAATTAAATGTCCTTTGAGAAACCATCTCATAGGTCGTTCGAGAAATTTCCTCTTTTATTGAAGCTAAAAGCGCTAAATAAGAGCCATACTCCTGAATTTTTGTGATTAATTCTTTTTTTGCTTCTTTTAGTTTTTGCGGTTGAATTAAATTATTAATCTGAGCTTTAACTTCCTCAAATGTCATACCTTTACTTCGAGCAACTCTTTTTATTCTTTTCTCATTAGCTGAGCTGAAATTAACAATTTTTATTAATCTATTTTGCCTTTTTTGTAATTTATCTAAGGCAACTTCAGTTTGCTTTGCAGATGAAAGTCCAGCAATTCTTTTTTGCTCTTTTTTTATCCAAATAAGCATTTTCTTTTTCAACCGCTGAAATTTACGCGAAGTCATTATTGCAGTTTTTTCATTCAACTGACTTTGGACTAAATCGAGCTGATCTCCTAATTCAATTTGATCCTGGTTTGGGACAAACGCCATGCTCTGAGTAAAAGTAAAGATAAAGGCAAGCACAAAAGATACCAATGATTTTGTCATATTATTAACTCCTAATAAAATATGCATTGGAAACTTATTGCGGTTGAAAATGTGTAACTTGATTGTTAATTATTTAGTACTCGCATTGTAGTAATTTCATTTTTCACGATATGCAACTACTTAGAACTGGCCTTTGTATTTCGAAACCTTCTTCTTAACTCAGCATCCATTCCTGCTCCTGATAATATATCATTACCTTTGGCACTAAGCTTACTTTTTATAAAACCATAACCTGAGAAATGGGCTCCAAGCTTTTGAGAATCACAAACCCAAAATCGAGAATAATCATTATAAGTTCTTCCATCCTTCTTAACATATTTTTGATATGGAATCATATAATCAGGATATCTCCTAGGATTAATTTGTAAATCATGTCCCCAAGAATTCTGAATTAGTAAGCAATTTTCTTTTGCCTCGCCCTCTTGTTTTCCATATTCTCCTAGTCGATGACAATTTTGACCATCCCCCACTGCGGCCATGGCGTGTCCACCTTGTTTTGAATATTTTTCGAAAATGACATATTCCTCATAGGTCGGTTCCGGAGGAGGATTCACTCCAATTCCAATATTCTCCTTCTGTTTTCTATAATAATCAATATAAAGACGAACTTTCTCAATGATATTCTTCTCTTCTTCTGAAAAGGTTTTCTCATAACCTTCTGAGCGAAAAAAACTACCGTTAACAAAAATACCGATAGGTTTCTTTAGCGTTGAAATCAAGCCAGCACTATCGAAATTTTCTTTTTCCTCTTCAGTTATCAATGATTCTTCGACACATTCGACTTCATTTTCCGTAGGTAAAGTAGTCGATTTCAAATCCTGTTTTGCAACAATATGCTTTATTATATTGTCCACAAATGGGACAGATGGATCAATCCCTTCTAGATTATCTAAAATATAAGCAAGTGCTCCGATAAATTCAGTTAATTGATCTTTCGTCGGATTTACAGCACATTTTCCTCCAGATATTCGATCTAAGCATTCCCTAAATTTTTGGATATGATTAATTGAAAATTTTCGATCTAAACTACGAGTGTTCTCTAAAATAAATTTTGGAAACTCTTGAAAGAGAGAAGAATTAAATTCAATAATAAAAGATTCTAATGGATCCCCACTAGAATATGCAC
>JAOHMI010000109.1 GCA_028101965.1 Bacteriovoracaceae bacterium | reverse complement strand
CGTCTGCAATTTTCTTAGCAGCAATTTGAATATATTTTTTTTGACCAACAAGCTTATTTGAAGGGCAGAAATCTAACTCTTGGTTAAGTTCATCGATTGCTGAGTCATATTGTGCTTTTCCAGCTTCTTGTATTTTTTTATCTTCACCATTTAGAATTTTCTTAACTTTATCGCCATTTCTGTAATTCTTCACAACGTACTTTAAAACTTTTCTCTTAACTTTTTTGGCCCGATCATAAAGGTCATCACTCCAAATCTTTGTATTAGAATGGACCATTCTGTATGAGTGAGCCATTGAGGCAGCAATATTCTTTCTTCCGGTACCAATAATTTGGGAAGCTACTTCTCCACCTAATGAAACACCTAAACCGGCAATCCAAGTCCAGTTTGGGGCATCGATTAGACCAACAGCGTCCGCGATAATTACGACAGTCGTTGCGGTTTGTGCTGCTCTAGCACCTTTTCTTACAATTTTTTCTGTTTTGGTTGGCTGGTTTACATTGTCGAATGTGATGCATCTGTTTAATTTATGATCAAGAACCACATGTTCAGAACCAGGTAAAGTTGAGTTTACTTGAGCAAAAGCGCTCATAGCAAAAGATAATGAGAAAATAAGAGTGAGGACTTTAGACGATATTCGCATACGTTGTTTCTCCTAGAATGGAAGTCGCCAGCTTCCGGTTAATAATTGGTTTGATTTTATTCCCGTGATATCAATTTCATAATTTGATATTAAGATAGTAGGAGCAAATGACTTCTGTTCAAGCAACGTTGAAAGTTTTTACAGCATGTAAAAAATACATACTTTTAACTACTTAAAACTTAAGGATTTGGTAAGACCCATAGAGGCCCATTAGAGAATTTCCTGTTTTAAGGTAAATATTGAGCATGTACATTCCTGAGATAAGATCAGGGTTGGAGCTAAAAACAGGTGAAATCGTTTGGTCTGAATTGAGCAATTGTGGCCCTGTTTGTCTTAGAATTTCTCTTCCAGATAGATCTGAGAGCACAAATTCAAAATTATAAAGTATTGTTATTTTGATCTGAATCATTTGTCATATTACTTAATAGATCAATTTTAATATCTGATAAGTTTGTAAATGGGTTCGGATAAACACGGACAATTTTTCTCTTATCTAAAATAGAGTTCGATCGCGAAATAATATTTTGACGGTGCTCAAAGGCCAGAGTGGTAGTTTCACTTCCATTATCTTCAACTTCTACTAAATAAACTTTATATTTCAATTCGATGTGAGGAGTATCATAAAGAAGAGATAAGTTGTAATCGAGAGAGTAATTCCCATCCCAATCTTGGTTATCGATTCGAATAAACTCATCTTCAGATCGATTAAAGAGTACATCAACGTTTTCAAAAAGCCCTGGAAGATTGTTTTGAGTATTAATAAGCTCAACTTCTGAATCATTGTCAATTCGGAAGACTTTAACATAGAAATAGTCACCTTTACGGTCACCAAGTGTTTTCCAAGTTAGTGTTCCTTGCATTCTAATATCGACAAGTTCATTGGGGTCAACATTATCTAGAAAATCATTGAAACTAAAATTGTTTTGAATCGTCCATCTTTTAGGTATGGTTTTAAAGTTGTTTCTTTCATCCTCTGAGTTTACAATTTCATCAGATTCATTAAGAACATTTTTGTCTTTAATAGGTCTTCCCTTAAAGTATCCGCCTTTTGCCCAGATACAATAACCTTGCTCATGCCCGTGATCAGGAGATTCTTTTAAACAATCTTCCACTGATATTTTCTTAGCGATCCATGGTTTGCAAATGGGCCAGCGCCAAGCAACTTTCTTTTTTCCGGTATCTTTAGTTCCAAAAGGACAGTTGCGTGAAATATCTTTTTTGACAAAATAGCTACCTTTACTCACCAGGCAGTAGGAAACATCTTTATTTTCCTCACTGCTAGTACCTCTTAAAACTTCAATGATAGGAATAATATGGGTATGCTTAAAACATTTTGAAAGTCTAATCTTCTTTTTTAAAATAGGTGAACAGATTGGATAGAGATGTGGAGAGTAAACTGAAGAAATACTCAAGGAAGTGTTCCACAAACTTCTTTGTTCTTTAGTATTATAGTAGCCAATAAGTTTTCGTCCAAATCCACATACCTTATTAATTTTTTTTGCTTTAAAGTACCCAGTTTTCTTCTCAAGACAATAAGCTTGTTGATCTTTCATTTTTGTAAAATCAGGAGCTGCCCCATTACCAGACTCAACAATGCTACTAGCTGGAACAAATTCTTCGGTTACTGGATGTTTATATCTAATGACACCTGATTTAGAGTGGCATTTGGTCATAGAGGTTTTGAAAGATGAATAATGACAAACATCCCACGGCTCAGTTCCGGTTTGGTATTGTCCTATTCTATTTTTATTTTTTGGGCAGCTTTTCTTTTCAAACATTTGCCCAAATTCAATATTTTTCTTTAAATTTGCGATGAGAGAATTGAGAAGGAAAATACAATCATGCCCATCTCCAACTTCCCAGCCGATGTGTTTTTCTTTGCTTTGCCAGGCATGAGATGAATCGCCATATGTTCCTATAATATGCTGAGACTTTGGTGCAAGCTCAACAGGACAAAACTGATTCATAATAGAGTACAGAAGATCAGTATCAATGCCTTTGTAGATCAGGCGATGCCAAGGGTTGACAGAGCTTTTTTTTGAACACTTTTTTAGCAATACGGTTGTATTCCTTATAATTTACTGAAACAAAATCATCTTTGTGAAAAATGTTTGGCTCAATTTGTTTTCGATCCATGGCCATATGGATAAACAATTCAACTGTTTTTAAATGGATTTGATATCCATCATGAAATTGAAAGAAAAGCTCTCTTCCTGTTTTTTTAGGGTTATAGCGGTGATATTTTTTTCTGATCTTATTTAATAATTTAGCTTTTAATTTAGGTGAAAACTCGAACTCATTCATTGAATTATCAAAATCAGATTCCTTGTAACGATATTTACGTTTTTTTCCTCTAAACTCAATGACATTTCCTGTATATAAAACTCGATATAACTGAGCCCCATAACCATTCCCTTGATAGATATTACAACGATTTCCAATTCCCAATGGAGTGTTATCGTGACACATAAATTTACCATTTTGAGGGTCTCTTGAAATATAATCAATCCATTGCATGAGTTGATCTTTTCTTCGTTCTAATAAAGGGTTATTTTCGTAATAAAAGAATTCAGCCACCGAGGCTGCCATAACTCCCAACCCCATGTCTCTGCTAAAATGAGTTGGATCATCCAGAGCAACTTCACCCCTAACCCATTTTCCATTTAAGCTATCCATATTTTCAATTGGTTTTGTCATTTGAGAGTTAAAGACATCCCGGCAACGCTCTTGAGCAGTGAGATTGTCTCCTGCAAGATAAGCTGCCAGACAACCAATTCCGGCAAAGAGAACAATGTCTCCTTGTTTACATTTATTTTTATCATGGCTATATCGGCCAGGGAAACCAGAACTATCCTTGCAAACAATGGCACGAGTTTCTCTTATTAACTCTCTTCTTTCTGTCAGGGTTTGGATCACGCTATCTGGATCACTTAAATCAAAGTCTTCATTTGAGTGAACAGTAAGAGAACATACAAGAATTAAAAATACATAAAGTATTTTGGTTGAGCACAAAGGAAACATAAACCCCCACAAGATTTTATCGACACATTTTTGTGGGCGAGTCTATCTTGTGCTCAAAAATGGTCAACTACAAAATCTTTACAAGGGTAATTTTACCCTTGTATGACATGATTGTTTGAGCGGTAAGGTCTTAAAACTACATTGATTATTTTATCTGAATTATTACTTGAGCTTTATCGCGTGCTTTTTTCATACTTAGAAAAGCTGAATAACTCCATGTAAGATGTTTTGCACTTAGCATATAGCCATTGTCTCGATGAAATTGCTCATCCATGCGACCAGAATTTAAATCAACATGCTTTTGGATTGTTTTAAGAAATTCATCACCATAACTAAAAAGAGCTTGAAGTAATTGATTTTTTTGTTCTGGAGAAAATTGTTTAGTTTGAGGTATTTTAAATCCAGGAATAAAGTCTTTTGGGAACTGCGATGAGCTAATTTTGTATTGGCGATTAACTCGATCGACCATTTTATATATGTATTCTCCAGCTGCCGCTGTCAGTAGAAACCAAGGGTTTCCACCGAAGTAAAAATCTTCTGGATATCTACCAAGGGCGTATTCATTTCGATTTTTATTTATTTTGTAGAGGTTTCTAAAAGTATCCACTACTTTCTTAAAGTTATTATTACTATTTATATTGTAGGGATGTTTTATTTGATTGAAGGCAAGGATGGTTGCTGTATCAATATATGTAGTTTTAGTATTGTGTCCTCCTGACCAGTTTATGGTAGAAAAAAAATATTTTTGGGAAACATTAAAAAATTTATTTAAAAACTCATTAATTTCTTCGTAGGTACTTTCATATTTAATGGCCGATATTGAATCTCCATAAAGATTAGCAACTTTCATCCCTTGTAGTAATGCTTCTGCTTGAACCATTTTGGTGAAAAAATGATCTCCTTTAACTTCTTCCCATAGGTCATAATCTTTTTCTTTCCACACTTTTACAATATAATCTAAGTCCTTTTTAATTACTGCATGGGATTTAGGGTTTAGTGAATAAAAATGATCATCAGGAAGTGAATATTTTAAATTATTACTTTTTATATAAAGAAAGTATTCAATTAACGTGAGAGATCTCAAGGCAGGGCCATCATTCTGAGGACGTCCCCATGGACCAGTGTAAGCAGTTCCATCTTTTTTGTATTTAACTTCACCTAGGCTAGAAATATTAGTTTTAGTATTTTGATGTTGAAGAACTAATTTTGCGTAATCATCGAAAAAGACAATTTTTTCTTTATCGCTGAGGTACTTAAAAAGCGACTTCATAACTAGTGCAGCATCTCGAACCCAATGAAAGTAATAATTTGGTTCAAGGCTAGGGGAAGCAATAATAAAGCCTGGAAATGTAGCATCTCTAACAGAAACGTTTTTGTGTAAAAAGTAGAGAGACTTGGTTTCTTGCCAA
>JAOHMI010000108.1 GCA_028101965.1 Bacteriovoracaceae bacterium | reverse complement strand
TTCTTAGATTCTTATTTAAATTTTTTTCTTTATTTTTTGTAACTCGACTATAAGGATATCTTTGTAGCCAATTTTGTACCCATTTTTCGGATTTATTTGGGTTCCTTAAGATGTGGGTGATAATGTTGTTTTCTGCTTGCAGTGAATAGTCTTCCCAGATGTAGAGAGTTACATTGTGAGTAACCTGGTTTATATGTTTAGGGTTCGGTAAAGCTTTTAACGCAGTGGAAGTATTAGTTACCCCAATTTTTATATGAGAAAACTTGTTATCACTTTGGCAGGATGACATAATTAAACAGATAAATATAATTAGGGCGCTTAATCGCTTCATATTAATTTTATCGGATATTTACTGAATAACTTTAGTAGGATATTGATAAATTGCATAAGTTCTTGAAAAATAAAGCTTTTTTTATGTTGATTGGAGTTGTTTTAACAACCCTCTCTTTTACGTTGTATATAAATATCAAGTATCCTGCCAAAAAACTTAAAAAGGCTTATTGCTCAAAAGACTCTAAGGGAAAAGTAACCTGGAGAGGCTTTAATCATCACAATTATAATTATCTTCGAAAAACAAAAAAATTTTTTGTTAAATCATTACTTATTAATGAAGACTGGGGTTTTTATGATCATTGGGGAATCGATGTAAGACAACTCTTTTTAGCTATTTCTGATACTATTGTCGATGGAAAAAAATTGAGAGGAGCTTCAACCGTAGAACAGCAATTAATTAAGAATTGTTTTTTTTCAAATGAGAGAAGTTATTTTCGAAAGATAGTAGAGTTTTTTTTAAGTTTAGAGTTGAATATGATTTTAAATAAAAGACAAATTCTTGAGCGTTATCTTAACACTGTGGAATTTGCACCTAAAATATATTCTTTAAAAAAAGCGACAAACTATTTATTTAGTAAGAATCCGAGTGAGTTGGATAGAATTGAGTCGATTATTTTAGTAGCTATTTTTCCCAATCCTAGTTATTACTCTGCTCAATGGTTGAAAATGATAGAAGGTACTGAAGTAAAACCTATTATGTCTAATAGGATAAAAAGGGTTTTATCTATGCTTAGATTAGGTAAAGTTTTAGATGAAAATGAAAGCGAATTACTTGAACTTGAATTAATGAATTATGAATTCAGTCTTCCTTAAGCATTCATAAGCGACTGCAGTAGCTGCATTTGATAAGTTTAGAGATCTAATTTTGTCGGAATACATTGGGAGGGAGTATGTTTGATTTGGATAGATATCTAATATTTCTTTAGAGATTCCCTTTGTTTCTGAACCAAAAATGAGATAAGCACCCGGCTGAAAATTTGCTTGATAGATCGTTTGGGTTTTATGGTTTTCCATGAAGAAAAGATTTTGAGAGGTAGGAGATTCTTTGTTTAAGAATTCTTCAAAATTAGAATACTTTTTAATTTCCACATACTTCCAGTAGTCCAAGCCAGCTCTTCTCACTGCTTTTTCTGAAAGATCAAATCCGATTGGTTCAATAATAATTAGAGGAATATTTAAGGCAACACAAGTTCTTCCAATAGAACCTGTGTTGCCTGGTATTTCAGGATTTAATAAGACAATAGAGAAATTAGCCATTCGTTAACATACGATTTAAGCTTCTGACCATAAGGCCACTCGCTCCATCAGCCGGGCAATAGCTTAAGTGAGACTGAGAGTCACAAACCCCAGCAATATCTAAATGGATCCAAGGAATGTCATTTTTTATGAATTCTTGTAGAAAAGCCGCTCCAATTGCAGTACCTGCAAGTCTGCCACTACCAATATTCTTGATATCAGCAACTTTACTTTTAATGTCACTTCTCCATTCGTTAATTATTGGTAACTCCCAAGCATACTCTTCTTGTTTCTTGCAATTAGAAAGTAGCTGATTGGTAAATTTTTGATTATTTCCAAGGACTGCACAAACTTGATTACCAAGAGCTACCAAGCAAGCACCAGTTAGAGTGGCGGCATCGATAATTCCATCAGGATTTAAATCGCATGTATAGTCCAAGGCATCTGCTAATATCAATCTTCCTTCTGCGTCGGTATTTAAAATCTCTACAGTTTTTCCATTTCTTCCTTTAACTATTGCATCAGGGAATGTAGCAAATGAATTTACAGCATTATCTGTCATGGCCAACACACAAGTTAACTTATAGGGAGAATTGTTTAAAACAGCAGCTCTAAAGGCACCATAGACAGTTGCAGAACCACCCATATCGAACTTCATGCCTGCCATTGCACCAGACGGTTTTAGAGAGTATCCACCGGTATCAAAAACGATTCCTTTTCCAACCAAGGCAAAATGCTTGGTTTTCTTTGTTACTTTTTTTGGAGTATAAGTTAGGTGGACTAAGCGTGGTTCATAACCACTTCCAGCATTTACTGAAAGAAATAAATTCATTTTTTCTTTTTTGATTTGAGCTTTATTTAGGATCTTTACCTTGACCCCTTTAAGGTTTTTAGTTACGTCATTTTGAACTTGTTTAGCATATTCAACACTAGTTAAAACATTCGGAGCTTCATTTACGAAATCTCTAGTCACATTTAGCGATTCAACTGTATTTATAATTGAAGTCTCTGCTTTTTTAGCTGAATTTACATCTTTTGCGGCTGTTAAAACCAAGTTAATTGTTAGTGAGAATTTTTTTGATTCAGATTTATATTTTATGAACTCGTAATCTGACATATAAAGAGCTTCAACAAAGGCAATTACCGCTTCACTTGACTTATTTTTTCCACGAAAGCTATCAAAAACTATATTCACATTATTCGAATTATTTATCTTTAAATATTTAAATAAGTTTCCAGCAACTTTTCTAAGGTCTTCTGTTGAATATTTACTACTGTCTCCAATTCCATAGAGCAAATTTTCTTGATTCTCATTATGAAAACTAAAAGTAGAGTTTCTTTCTCCTGAAAAACTTTTGAAGTTCTTCAAATTGGTAAGAGAATCCTTTAAGGCTTTAGATGCAATAAATTTGAGGTTGGGAGCTTTTTTATCTTTTTCCTTAGCTAATTGATTTATTCCAATGATTGTTGTTGATGCTTTCTCAGAAAGCGAAGTGCTGTAAGTAAATTCAACGGTCATAGTAACCTCCAGTTATTATATAAATTATTATTAGAAATATAAGAGCGCTTAGTTTAGCATATTATCCAGTATATAAAAACTAAATTGGAGCAGTATGCCAATAATTCCTATTTATATCTCTGCAAATTTTATATTGCCTTTACTTGTTAGTACATTATTCTTTGTTATTTTTTTATTAACATTTGAAATGTTGAAGTTAGTTCAATTTATGGGGCAAAAGGATTTGTCGATTTTGTTTGTTTTTGAGTTAGTATCAGATATCGCTATAAGCTTTCTCCCCTTAGCCTTACCAATTTCACTATATTTTTCAACTATTTATTGCGTTGGAAAGTTTTGTAATGATTCAGAGTTTGTTGCGTTCAAATCAATCGGCCTTAATAAGCATAGCTTAATTGCTCCTTTCCTTATAGTTTCAATCTTATCTGCAGGTAACCTATTATTTTTAAATCAGCAATTAATCCCTAATGCAAATCGATCGATGAGGGAAAAAGTAGATATGCTAGCGAGTGCATCCTTAATTCAGGGATTAAAAGAAGGGCAGTTCTTCACCAGATTAAAGAATATCACATTATTCCCATTAAAAATATCTGAAGACCAAAAAAATATGGACGATGTCTTTCTACACTTATTTACTTTTGATAAAGAGGCGAAAGAAAGAATCATAATTGCTGATAAAGGGATTCTCGATTATACACAGGATAAAGAAAACAAAATTGAAAGCATAAATCTAACGCTTAAGGATGGGAATATTATCCATATGAATGAAAGTGGTGAGACAATAGAGAAAATTAGATTTGAAGAATATTCCTTTCCATTGAAAAGTAAAAAAAGTACTTGGTTTACACGAACAAGAGAGACCATGATGAATTTTTTCGAACTGAGGAAATTGATTGATGATGGAGCTGTTGAAGCAAAAAAAATTGGCTTTAGTAAAAGAGATTATTTTAATGCTCAATATGAATTTTATAATAGATTAGTCAGTCCATTACTCTGTATTGTACTTACTATACTAGGTTTTGTTTTTGGGCATAAAAACCTTCGAGGTGGGAATAAAGGGCACATGCTAAAGGCGATACTTTTTCTTATTTTTTACTTTTCACTGTACTTCTCTTCTATTTCGACGGCTCGAACCAATTCTATTCCCATACAATACCTGATTTTTATCCCCATCATTTTACTTTTAGGGGTGTCAATTTATAGTTATAGGAAAATGGATTGGGTTTAAATTGATTATTCTTTTAGGATGGCTTCGTACTCTTTTGATGTATAGAGCCTTCCATTAGAGTCCGCTGGAAATAAAGGTATTTTGTATTCATTTGATTTCGACTTTGGAAATACAAATACTTTAACATTAGACTTTGTATTAGATTTAATAAATTGATTATTATAGAAAAAGACGATTGAATTAAAGTTCCCTATAAGGAGCAAAACCTCTTTGCCCGATAAAAAGATACTTCTTCCTTGTTTTAAATTATAGCTTTTAATTTTTTTATCATCTATTTTGTAGGTTAACCAAGTGTCACCATATATCGCATTTATATAAACTTGCTCTATCCCATCTCGAAACAAAGCTTTTGTTCCTTTGGGTAAAAGGTCTTGATCGTTTAATTCCTTACTATCCTTACTGATCGTATAACTGTTTGCTCCTATAGAATAAAAGGAAACTTTTGGATACTTTTCGCTTTGATCATCTTGCTCTTTGTCTAGACCTTCTTCTTTCGATTTATTGTTAATTTCTTTCGGTTCCGCTAATAATTCTTGGTCCACGACTGAAGTTTCTCTTTTATTTTTATTCGCTACTTGGTCTTTTCCTTGAACGATAGCTGGGTCGTCTTTCTCAATTTCGGTTTCTCCAATTTGAGAAATATTATCTGTAGTTTCTTGTTGGCTTGCATTAGATGTATCAGGGGAGAGCTTTTCTTCTTTTTTCACTTCTGTTGGCTTAGTCTCTTGAGTTTTTTCCGTTTGGATTGAGTTTAGGTTAATTGTATTAAAGAACTTATAT
>JAOHMI010000107.1 GCA_028101965.1 Bacteriovoracaceae bacterium | reverse complement strand
CCAGTTTCATTCTCACAATTTAATTCAGGTCTAACATAATAACAATCTACACCTTGAGTATCTCGTACAAGGAAATGACATTTTTCTCCAACTTTTTTTCTTCCTAAAATCACAGAAGCGTGAGGGTTGCAATCAGGCACTTTGCTTTCCCAACCATTTGGGAATCCTTTGAAGTCTAAGCTATAACCAGGAGGATCCTCTTCTCCTGGATAGTAATTTACAAAGTTAGAGCAAAAATTAATTTGAATTGGTGTCGGTGTCCATTTTTCATTAATATATTGATTGTTAAAATGCTTATTTATTTGCTCCACACTATTTTTTTGTTGATCAGCGATAAATCTAACATCAGTATTGAATTCGGTAGGAACTATAATTTTATTTTCTTCTTTACATCTTTTTTCAAGAATTTTAGAGATAACAAGAATAGGATCCTTCTCCTCGAGAATAATTTTCTCTACTAAGCTTTTATTAACGCTGAACATTTTTGCTAAAAATTTTTTTAATTTACTTAGCTTCATTGTTTTTTGGCATTTTCCAAGTAGGTCTATTTCACATTCTTTGGGAAAAAGCCGCGAATTCGACATTCCATAATCCATATAATATCTATCAAGTGCAGCAAGGCTTTTTGCTAAATTATTCCGCAATTCCAATCTTTCATCTAAGATTCTCATTTCTTCTTGCTCGCTGCATATTTTTAATTGGGAGTCGGTTGATAAACTATTTGTAAAATAAGTAGTGATATGCCGAGACATACTATTTTCCATGGACATGCTACAATAGTATTCATTTTCATTATTACCATATCTATTTATATCACTTAAATTATACTTCTCTTGGTATCCTATACTTAAAGCGAGTTGCAATGGAGACGTTGAGACATTTTTTAAACTTTCTCCTTTTAGCTTTGCTACTACATTTCTGTAAGAGTCTAGTAAGTAGCTCGTTGTCACAAGGCCACAATGACTTAAATCTCCTTGATCAAGCACAGGGATTCCTTCCATTGATAAAATATCTGGTTTATTATTTATTTTTTTATCCATTCTGAATTCTGAGCATTCCTCAGGATAAAGGTTAAGACTTAAGAATAAAAAAAAAGATAAAATGATATTCATGCTCAACGGATCGGAATTATTCATCTAATATTAAAAAAATCTAAGGCAAGCAAGTTTAACTGCATAAGTATATGATATATAATAACTACCTGTCTGAAATTATAGGTTTAGTCCATGGCTATCTCTTGAAATTTAAACTAACAGAAGTGTGGTTGGCTAAATATAATAAAATAAGATATTTTTCTAGATGTTACATGTATAAAGTGTTTTTTTTATCGTGGAGAAGTCAGTCATTGTTTAACTTCTCATCATGACATCTTAAGAATAGATAGGTAAATTCGGCGAATGAAGTATCATCAAATTTTATTCAGTATCTTTTTTCTCTCACTATCTTCTATTACTCACGGTTCTTATTCTCATTATTTTTGGTTACCCAAACTATTCAATGCCCCTAACTATCAATTGGATAAAAAAGAATTTCTACAACTTTCAAAACAGGCTAAGAATCCCTATGAATATCTGGAAGGATTATTAAAACGATATCCTGATCTCAAAAGTACTTATACTTTAGTCCACACTTCTAAGAGCTTGCAGTCTGCCTCTAAGGCAGAACCTAGAATTATATTTTATGCACCCAATGGAGTCTTTTTCTCCTTTGGGAGTGATGATGAGACTAAACGAGTGGAAATGATAAACTTTAATCAAGCACAAAGAAGATTTGACTTTACTGAGGTCACTTTTGAGAGAGGTAAGCCCAGCATTAATCGTAGGCCAAAGACCTGCTTTGCTTGTCATCAAGGTCAGCCAATATGGGATAACTATCACTCTTGGCCTGGTGTTTATGGCAGTGATGATGATTATGTTTTTATCAATCGCATGAAGGAGACAGCCTTTGCAGAAAGAGAGAGATTAAAAGAATTAATAGAAGGTAAGAAGAATAAATTTCTTCAATTATTGGAAGCAAAGCCAGATGATTTTTTTCTTACCGGAAATCATGAGGTAAATTTAAAAAATATTTTTTCTCCAAAACGGAGAAATTCTTATTTCCTTTATCATTTAGGATACTATTCACTCCTTACTCAATATGACGGTGTAAAGCCAAATTATTCAAATAATTTAAGTTTCTTGAATACCAGTGGCGCGAATTATGGCGGCGAATTTCCTTATCAGCTTGCGGCAAAAACCATGACACTTGGGTTTAAGTCTAATGAATTGTTTCAGTATGTGGATTATAATGGCAATAGAGCAGATAAGTTAAAGATTCCTAAAGGTAAACAGCAAGAGTATGACACAACTTATAAGTCACTAAAGCTATATACCGAAAAAAAATCTATTGCTCCAATGGCAAAATGTATTACGTGTCATGCCATAAACTATGACGAAGTGGGAGCTCCTTTTATTCCTTTCAATAATATCAAAAAGCTTAAGAAGTATTTAACTCATGATGAAAATAGAAAAGAGTTATTATGGAGAGTGAGTTTTAAGGCGCAAGAGACTGAGGATAGAATGCCGCCAGATGAATCAATGATATTATCAGAAAAAGATCAACAGGCTTTAATGGACTTAATGATGAGTCTTTAATAAAGATCACTTAACTAATTTTAAAGTTTCTCCCCATTTTGGAATATGGAAACCATCATATCCAATTCTTTTTAGTTCTTCACTTATTTCATCGATACCAACCTTTGGTAATGGGAGTCGCTCAAGGAAGTTAGATTGGAGTGGAAAAAAATCAAAATGAAGAGGAAAAGTTTTTTTTGCGTTTATTTTTGCAATATTATTTTTGGTAAGGGCGTGCAGATTTTTTTTATTGGCCACACCGGTAAAATAATAGTCGACTTTACCTAAATAGTGATCATTTAATGGATTATACTGGCCTCCTTGATCAAAAATTATATTTCCATCTGGATGTTCAATAAAATATGCAAAGTTTTCACCAAGCTTATAATCATAAAATTTAAAATTAAAATCCTTTTTAACTGGACCTGGGGTAAAGTGAAAATCAAGAGAATGAATGATGGCCGAATGATTTCGGCGCAATGGGGTTATTTTAAATTTCCCAATTTCGATAACATCACCAATGTCCTTTTCATAGGGAAGTGATTTAATTGAAATATCAGAAGATACTGCCCGGGTAATTATTTCTTGAGAAGGACTTGCCACAACGGTTGCACCAGTTTTGAGTGCCACATAGGGAGCATCAATGGAGTGATCAAAGTGCTGATGACTTATAAAAATTAAATCAACTTTTTCAATTTCTAGTTTTGCGAGCATTTTATCAACCAATGGTCGATTACTTTTAAAAGTAAGATTAAACATCCAGTGACCTATGGTTGGTTTCGTAATTATTGGATCAAAAAGAATGCTGCTCTCCCCATCAGTTATGTAAACGGATGTGACGCCAAACCATTTAGCCTCTAAGGCCATAATCGAAGTGCTGTAAAGGGAGATAAAACCAAGTAAGATTGCAAAAATATATTTCATGACACAAGTATACTTTATTATCTTTCCAGATCCAAATATCCTAGGTTAACACACAACCATTAGCCTGTTGGGAAGAGATATGAAATTTTGGATAGGACTAGTCCTCATTTTTGCTGCAAATTGTTATTCAGTTACCAATGGAATAGAGCGCTATGATGACTATAAAAGACTTCTTGAGGGAAAAAGACTTGGCTTTATCGTAAACCAATCATCTCGGATACGGGGAAGCCACTCCATTGATTTTCTCTTGAAAAAAGGTATGCGAATAGAAACCTTATTTGCCCTTGAGCATGGCTTGCGAGGAGAAGCAGAAGCAGGGGAGGAAATTAAAAATGGAAAGGATGTGCAAACTGGGATTTCAGTGGTTTCCTTATATGGAAAAAAGAAGGCACCTTCGAAGGAAGATCTTAGTGAAATAGATATGATTTTATTTGATGTGCAAGATTTAGGGGTGAGGTTTTATACATTCATCTCGTCTCTTAAAAGAGTTTTATCTCAAGCCGTCAAATACAATAAAGATATTGTGGTGTTTGATCGGCCAAATCCTTTTTTAAATATAATTTCAGGACCTGTTCTACACGATGAATATCGCTCATTTGTGGGAGATATAAAACTCCCAATAACATATGGATTGAGCATTGGAGAGCTTGCCTATTATATTTTGCATGTGGAATTGAAGGCGCATGATTTTAACAAACTGAAAGTGATTAAGTTTCAAAACTTTAATCGTAGAGACGAATTTCAAATGCCTAAAGTATTTCCTTCTCCGAATATTCGTAGTCAGCAGGCCATGCACCTTTATCCTACACTAGCCTTATTTGAGCCAACTAAGATTTCCATTGGACGGGGAACTTATAACCCCTTTACTTTTGTTTGCGCTGGTTTCAGAGCATTTGGGCAGGATTTGTTTTATCCTAAGTCTATTAAAGGTTTAAGTGCAAATCCTAAATATAAGGATCAAACTTGTCACGGTGAAAACTTAAATGATGTGCTTGTGAAAGGATTTAATTTGTCTCTTTTTAAAAAGTACTTCCTTAAGTGGAGTCAGTATGAACGAGCAAGCATTTTTAATTCAAAGAAGTTTTTTACACTGCTGAGTGGAAATAGCTATTTTAATCAATTAGTAAAAAATAAATTTAAAAATGAAAAAGCCCTCTCTTTAATGATGGATAAAGAAAGAGAGAGCTTTTTTAAAGTTCGAAAAGATTTTTTACTTTATTAATTTAGTGGAGATTTTAAACTTACCCTTTTCTGCATTGATAACTTCTAAAATAATTTTTTTAGTGGTGACTGAGGGTTCATACGCACTTTTAGAACTATAGCCTTCCTCATAAACGGTGGCGTTAATAATATTATTATTAACTTTGATATCTTTTATACCTGCAATGTTATCGGCTAAAACCACTTTCTGAATGTCTGAAACCATATTTGATGGTTCTAATGCGATATAAACTTCTAAACCATTATATGCTGGGTCTCCATAGCATTTGCCTATAACATTGACCACTGAATAGTTAGGTAGACTAATCTTTTTTAAATAGCACAAACTAACATCCTCGACACTCCCTTTAGTTGCTTGAACTTCGTTGGTTCCCTTTGATTTTTCGTTTTGTGCGTAGAGAGAGGGAAAGATTAGAATAGTAATAATTAAACTGAGTGTTAATAAATTGATTTTCATTAGGGCTCCTTGTGTATTCCTTCAAATTATCCAAGCGAACCTATCTCAATTAAA
>JAOHMI010000106.1 GCA_028101965.1 Bacteriovoracaceae bacterium | reverse complement strand
GGAGAATATTTTTCAAGAGGAAGCATACATTAGTATGTGACCGAATTAAAAATATACTACGACGACAAAATCTGAAGTTTATCTGAGCTCAAAACTAATATTTCATTAATTTTTCAGCCGCTTCTCTTATTCTCGCTGGATTAGGTAAAGTCGCTTTTTCAAAAATTCGATTAAAGCCAACTGGAGTATATGTGGAACCGACTCTTTTAACCGGAGCATCTAAAGCTTCAAAACACTTCTCGTTTATTACGGCCACAATTTCTCCACCAAAACCCGCAAACACTTTATCCTCATGAACAACCAGAGCACGATTTGTTTTTTGTACGGTTTTAATAATTGATTCTTCATCCAATGGGTTTAAACTTCTTAGGTCTAAAACCTCGCAGCTGATTCCCATTTCCTCTAACTCATCTGCTACTGTTAAGCATTGGTGAACAGTGTTTCCATAAGTAATTAGAGAAAGGTCTCTCCCCTCTCTTCTCACACGTGCTTTTCCAAATGGGACTTCAAAGTCTTCTGGAACCACGGCCATGGCCTCTTTTGAATTGTATAAAGCTTTTGGCTCTAAATAGACTGTGACTCCTTCACTTCGCATAGCAGATCGCAACAACCCAGCCGCATCATCAGCAAATGCCGGTACCACAATTCTTAAACCGGGAAAAGGTGCAAGAGATGCTTCGATATTTTGAGAGTGGTACAGTCCTCCGCCGATATAGCCACCAGAGGCAATTCGGATGACAAAGTTGGGAGAAAAAGCGCCATTACTTCGCCAATAATCATGACTAGTTTCGACTAATTGTTCCATGGCCGGCCAGAAATAATCTGCAAACTCAGCACCTTCAACCACCACTCGAGAGCTTGGTTTAAAGCGAGAAAAACCATTGGCCGTTCCTACGATATAGTCTTCGGCGATGGGCGCATTAAACACTCTTTCAGGACCAAACTCTTGAAGCATTCCTTTTGAGACATTAAAAATTCCACCTTTTTCACCATTACACATATCTTGTCCCCAAATAAAAGTATCTGAGTTATGGCGGAATTCTTCTTTTAAGGTTTGATTTAAACTATCGATAAATTTAATGGGCTCCCCTGACTCTAAATGCACGCCTTCGGGGAACTTTTCACAATCATGTGCTTTCCCAATAACAAAATCATAAATACTTTCTGGGTCAGGCTCAGGAGCTTTCATGGCCGCTTTATGAGCGTCCATAACCTCTTTTTTTGCTGCTTCTTCAATTGACTTTAAGTCATCGTGATCAGCAATATTATTTTCTAAAAGATAGTTTCGATAGCGCGGCAGCGGATCCTGCTTTAATACATCGGCTAATTCTTCTGGACTTCGATACCATTCGTGCTTGTCAGAGTTCGAGTGGCGATGAATCCGCACACAATGAGCATGCACAATTACAGGTTCTGATTTTGATTCAGCAATCTCTCTGGCCGTCATCATAGCATTCATTGAATCTAAAACATCTTTTCCATCGCAATGGATAATATGGAGGTTTGCAAAACCAGTAAAATTATCCGCCACAAATTCATTGGCAGATTGATCCGACTTTGGAACGGAAATTCCGTAACCATTGTCTTGGAAAACAAAAACGACAGGAAGCTGCTCTCGAGTTGCTCCATTGATCGCTTCGTAGCAATAACCTTCTGATACAGAGCTCTCTCCTTGAGAAGAGATAGAAACACCGGTATGATCATATTTTTTCATGGCCCGAGCCACTCCAACTGCATGGAGGGTATGATTTCCAGTACAAGAGGAAACATTATGAATGTTCCATTCAGGCTTGGCAAAATGGTTAGACATATGCCGCCCGCCACTGGCCAAATCTGTTGCCTTACTTAAACCATTTAAAATAATTTCTTCCGGAGTACATCCCGCAGAAAGTGCAGTTAGCATATCTCTATAATAGGGAAATAAATGGTCTTTATCTTTATTAAAGTTTTTTCCTATGGCCAACTGAATAGCATCATGTCCAGCATAAGCTGCATGGTATGACCATCCTAAAGCTTGCTTGAGATAGTTTGGAGCACGCTCATCAATCATGCGCCCAACGACCATCAGCTGATACCATTGAAGAAAAGTTTCTTTGGTCACACTTTTAAGAGTGAAAAACTGCTTAGGTTTTACAATTGTTGCCATCTTTTAAATCCTTAAAAAATATTCTAATTAGTTAATTTTACTTATTTTATGACCTCAATGTAACATAAATAGGGTGAGCTTGCCATGTTTAGTCAATTTTTTTATGAGTATTTCCCAAACTTCACATTGATAGATTCTAAGACTATTGAAGCTATGAAAATATTATTAAATTCCGCTATTTAAGCATATTCTCAATAGACAAATATTGTGATTTTCAATAAGATGGTCAGATCCTTTTTAAGGAATCTTTTGGAGACGTGCCCGAGTGGTCCAAGGGAACAGTTTGCAAAACTGTAAAGCCGCCGGTTCAAATCCGGCCGTCTCCTCCAGTTATTTTCCACTACTCTAAACACTAATAATCGCAGGCTTTTTCAAGACACCGAATTATTGTGGGCTAAAAATGGGCTAGAACAAAAATTAACAACATTAGATTTCTCTTTAATGTGTTCAATTGATAGATCAGCATACTTCTTTTCAGTCATTTCAACGGATGAGTGACCTAGTATCTTAGAAAGGTCATAAATACTTCCCCCATTCATGACATAGTTTGATGCATAGGTACTTCTTAAGTCTTTAAAATTGATTTTTCTAACCCCTGCTTGCTTAATATCCTGAGCGAAATAGCGATCTGAAAGATGTTGATACGGAATAATTGAACCAGTGCTTAACACAAAAACAAAATCTAGGCTCAGGCACCTTTTCCGTAGGTTTTTTAATGCAGCAAATACAGTGTCGTTCATTCCGATTTTTCTAATTTGATTAGTTTTTGTTCTATCCTTAAGACCATATCTATCTCTCAATCGTTTAATAGTAATGATCCTAGAATTCAAATCGATACAATCCCATTTAAGTCCCAAGAGCTCAGCTTTGCGCATTCCAGTATTTAAAGCAACTAAGTAGAGGGCATATAACTCTGAACCAATTGTTAAATTTAAAAATCTATCAACTTCTGCTTTAGTCCAAAACACGATGTCTTTTCGATCAGGCTGAACATTTTCTAACTTTGAGAATACTGACCTCATAAGAAAATCATTCTCTACCGCATCATTAAAAAGTTGCTTCAATAATCGAATGACGTAATTAGCTCGGGTCTTTTTTACTTTTCTTAAGGTCCTGTTAAGTATTTCGTGTCCGGATCGTAGAGTGACTTCCTCAATCAACATTTCTCCAATTACTGGTTTTATATAGTTCTTAAAAGTACTTATATATTGATCAACTGTTCGAGGCTGTGATTTTGATCTTTTGATTTCTAACCAGATTTCAAAATACTTATTAACGGTAATACTCTCCAGTTTTTTTATTCCTAAAGAATTATTTCTATCTCGCTCGATTAGAAGGCGAGACTTCCATTTAGCTGCGTCAGTTTTTCTTTGAAAAGTTTTAGTTATAGATTTTCCGTCAATGTAGACTTTTTCTCTATAGCTTATCTTTCCATTTTTTCTTTTAATAATTTCCATGGGCTCTCCTTAGTTGGTGAACCTCATATCTGAACATGCTACCTATTATTCGATTGTTAAAGAATAGGCTCCACTCTAGTTCGATATTTATTATTAAACAATAAAAACTGCTAATGCTCTTTAATTTACAATACATGTCATTCATTCCTAATTTCATTCTTTTTATTGAAGGAAAGACAGGTGGCAGATAGAAGGGTGTCCCAAAGGCTATTTAATATATTGAAATTATTAACACCCTGGACACCCTTAAAAATACCTGCTCTTTTCTAAAGTCTATCCAACTGATTTATATCGATCTGATAGAAGGTTTGTTTGCCATTGTGATCAACTTTCTTACGCTCTGTTGAGAGCACAACATCTAATCTTCTTAAACTCATCCCGACTTTTGTAGGAAGACTCTCTCTCCGGTTATATAAGCTTCTTGAAATCTCGATTGAAAAAACTTCGTCGCATATTTCATTTAAACTCAAAACAATACTATTTTCATATTTCTCTGTAGTGTTTTGAACCAAATCCTTTAACGCATTTAATACAAAGTCATCGATAGTGAATAAATCATTACTTTTTTCATCTATAGCTTGAGAAAGTGCCTCCCCAACCGCTTCTTCACGTAAAAAACCAAAGTCTTCATTTCCTAATTTATTGTCAAAAAATCTTGATATAGTAAGAAGTGGAAGTTTTAAATCTGATGCTCTTGTAGGAGGTAAATCAACTGAGATACTATCTTTTAGAGTAACTAATTCGTTAGAACTTTTAAGGCCAAAATAAATCCCTCTCGTTCGTAAATCGAGAATAGTTTCATCAGTTACTTTAGGAAGTTTAACTTTTTTGAAGTCATTTGGTGCTTTTACAGTATTTATTCTTATGCATCGGCTATCTAATGTTCCTTCAAGTTGATTAATTCCGTTAATAATCTTGGGCCCTCCTAGATAAAATTCATCTACTTTATTTCCTTTATTCATATTGCACATTGTAAATTTCTCATTTGTCTTATAACTCGCGCATAACTGCGATCTAAACTCCTGAGTTTCACTTGCATTCGTACTAAGAATTTCGCAATCATCCATCGAGTATAGTCCCCTTTTTTCGTGAATAATTCTTCGTATTGAAGCAGATGTTGAGGGAGCTGCATGAATTGAGTTAAAAGAAATAAGCGACAATGCTTGTGCTAAAACAGATTTTCCACTAGCTTTCAGACCATTTAAATTTAACAAACCCACATAATCAAAGATGGGCCAAACATAGCTTAAAAGAACATATAAAGAACAGAGATGATAATTATAATCATCTTCAAAATAAATAAACTTTTTAAGAAATGAGTAAATATCTTCATACAGCCCTAAATCATCTTCACTTTTTTCGATTAATTCCCCTAGCTTTTCAGATGAAATATGCTCTATCTTACTTGTCTTAATGCTAGTCTTTAGGAAATCATCCTCATGATATTGGCCTTCGTTTAAAAGCTCGACTTCAACCTTCATTCCAGAGCAAAGCACTAAGGACTCTTTTTCTTCAGTTGTTAAATAAACTAGCCTTTTGTTGATTGGATCATAGTCTATGGGTGGCTTCAGATAAAAATCCTTCTCTCGTATAAAGCGCCTAAGAAGTGAAGTGGTTTTATTTTCAGAGCTACCATTAAAGAGTGCTTGTTCAAATTTATTGAAATCTAAATCATCTACATTTAAAACTTCCCGAGCATCATTTTGATTTGGAAAGAGAGACCAATCAAAAGTGCTTACTTTCCTAACTCCGCTTTTCTTTAACAATAGCTCTACCAATTTATCAGATCCACTTCTTCCAGCATCATCATTGTCAAAGAAAACAATAGCATGTCTACT
>JAOHMI010000105.1 GCA_028101965.1 Bacteriovoracaceae bacterium | reverse complement strand
TATAAATTGCTATTTTCAGAAACATAACTTTTTAAAAAATTATACATTTTCTTAAAAATTCCCTGATCCCGTAACTCAGGTTTTACGTAAAGTGAATGCAACCATAATACATTTCGACATCTCCAGTCTGACCATTCATAGAGAATAAGAAAAGAGGCAACTAATTCTCCTGATAAAAAAGCGCCTACATAAAAGCCAGTTTTTGGATCTTGAAGAATTTTTTTGACACCTTCTCCAACAACTTTTTCATCCAATTCAAGATTTTCTGTTTCTTTAGCCATTTGAATCTGAAATTGGGCAATCTCTTGTTGTAGATTATGATCTTCAATTTTCTTAATAATTAATTGGTCTTTAATCGCAAACTCCAGAAAAAATAGATTACATTAATATTCAATATTATAATGCCCAAAATCTTGCTTGGCTTTAACTAAAGCCATCTTTCTCAACTGAGAAAGAGATACATTTGATTCAACTTTTTCAACTTGAGGTGACAGCATAAACTCATCAAGAATCTTATATTTTGTTGTATTCATCACCTTAATTTTGGAAAATGGTAATTTAAGACTATTATCTAAATATCCGTATTCTTCAATTACAACAAAGCTTCCTCGAGGAGACTTACCTAAAGAGGCAATTCGAATCATAGAATTTGCGCTGGCCATAGAACCCCCAAAAAGAGTTAAAAAGACTAATAAAATAGCTAAAAATTTAATATCAAACAAAACTTTCCTCACCTACAATTCGTAGTCAACCAAACTGTTCACATCACCACCTGAATAAGTAGTTACAAGTTGAATGCCAATTTATTCACCAAAAATGGTTTAATACCAAAATCGAATGACTACTATTTGGTCAAATATCATCTTGACCTGACTAATAAGTAGCCAGTTAAACTTACTGACAAAAAAACTCAAGTATTTTGTATATTTTATCGATAAGAAGAGGAGATCCAAAGCTTTGATACGGGAGGAAATTCGCTTGGAAAAGATAATAAAACTATTTATTATTTCTATTATTTCAATACTTTCTGTGATTGCGCAAGATGTTGCCTTGAAAAACGATAAATTAAAAAGCAAGGAAGAAATCATAGAAGCTAAATTAAAGAAAATGAAAAATAAAAATAAAATTATCGACAAAAAAGTTATGTACAATGGAATCATACAAGCGAAAACAAATGAGACTGAAGAGGCAAGAGATATCTATAATGCATCAAGGCAAATCGCCTCAACTTTAGACAAAAAAAATATTTTAATAATTACAAATGACCCTCTAACACTAGAGTTTGAAAAAGCTGCAAAGGGCACTGATTCTACGAAAGACTAAAGCTAACTAAATTTCTTTACTTAATTAAACTCCAAAAGATGAAACTTCACAGTCTATAATTTCTTAACCCCCCCTAGGCTTAAACTTTTTTCAATGCTAAGAGTATGTTTTGATCAATTAATAAAGGATTTTTATGAGCTTACTTCATCCTAGTAATAAAGAAGAGTTTGAAAAATACATTTTAGACGTTGAGAATTTTCCTAAAGAAAATGTAGTTTTTAAAGACATATCTCCCCTTCTAGCAAATAAATTTACAGAAGTCGTAACGGCTTTCTCGCAAGCCCCAATTGACTGGTCAGGTGTTGAGCACATTATTGGAATTGAGTCCAGGGGCTTTATTCTTGGATCAGCTCTAGCAATTCATTTAAATAAAGGCTTTATCCCTATTCGTAAGAAAGGAAAGCTCCCACCTCCTGTCTATTCTCAATCCTATCAATTAGAATATGGAGAAGATATATTAGAAATGAAAGAAATAAGCTCGCCTAGTTCTGTGGTTTTAGTCGATGATGTTTTGGCCACTGGAGGTACTATTCAAGCTGCTGCCAAACTGTGCGAACGTAACAATTTTTCAATAAAAGCTAAATTGTTCCTTATTAATTTAACATTTTTAAACCAACTTAAAGAATCAAATCCACTAATTCACTCCCTAATCGAGTACTAAATTAGCTGAGTTCGGAATAAACGTCGAATCTCGGCGTTGAAGACTTTTATCATTTTGGCCACATACTTCTAAGTATTCTTCCACAATAATAAAATCCTTCTCCGAGAGCTTCTTGTTTCTCCAAACTCTGAAGTACATGCATCTTATCATTTATTTTTAACCCCGAACTGAGGTTAAATTTTTAAAATAAAGAAATTATTTACAACTAACCCGTATTTCTTTGTCTTTTTTATTCAACTTTTTTATACTATCCATTCAATAAAAGCCTTTTAAGCGGAGCAATATAATGGGTCGGCTCATACTGTTTGTTTTTTTCTTATTCTTATGTGGTGTTGGAGTTTACTTATTAGGTTTTCAATCGAACTTTGATCAAACCAAAAGTCTTGGTTCAATTCTAAGTGATTCAAAACCAAAAAGTGCGAATGGCTCTGGTGAAGATGAGCAACCAAAAGTAGATCCAAATGTCGCGCATCTTGAGATGCTTAAAAAGAAATTCCCTGAAGCTTATGCGATCTATACAGGAGAAGCTCAGTGTATAAAATGTCATGGTGAGTACGGTCAAGGAAGTGAAGTGGAAGAAGCCCCATTAATTGCAGGCCAATTCGATTGGTATGTTATTGATCAAGTTACTCAAATGAAGAGTGGTATTAGAGTCAACGAAAAGATGATGCCCTATCTAGAAAAAATTGGTGATACTGAAATAGCTCAACTTGCTGAATTTATCCAAGCCATGAGAGTTAAATAGTCTAGTAAATAAGTCTTCTAATTCTAAAGTAACGAACCTTTTTCCACTCAATAAACATCACATCTATATCATTTAAAATGAAAACATCATGCATGTTATTTATTATATTAGAAGTAACTTATTTCTTTGCTTAGGGTATCTATGTGTATCCATGATCTTTGATGTATCCAATCTTATGGCCCTTGATATAAACGACAAGTTGATCGTTAGAATACTTTCATCAAATCCAAATCAAAACATTATTGTTTTTAATCGAGGAAGAGAGGATGGCATACGAAAAAAAGACCACATGAAAATTACGAATGAACTGGGATTCATTGCGCGTGGGCTGTGTATTAAAACCGGACTGATTACTTCTCATTGGAAAATGTACCGAATAGTGCATCCAGAGCGATTTTCTTCGAACGTTAATTATGCCCTTCATTCAATGAGGCTCTCAGAAATTGCCCCCCAATACGTAAAATATTTAAGTGATGAAAATTTTCCTCATCTTCATCGTTATACAGATGATGATGCAAAAAAAGGGGTACGGATGCAACAAGAGGTCATTGCAAACCTAGACCTACCACCAGAAGTTGCTCTTAGCCCCTTAACAGAAGATCTTCCACAATCGGTAAAGCAAAAAAATAAAGAATACTATCTTAAGAAATCATTTAATAAAGATTTGCGGAGTCCTCATGTCTTTACCTTTAAAGCTAGTCCTATTGTTTCCCAGACCTTAAACCGACAAAAAGATCAGAGATATGCCATACACCTCAAAAATGACGGAAAGCATTACCGATATGATATTAATTATTTAAATCATTCTTTCAGAGAAGTTGATCCAACTCGGCCAGAGATTGAACTAGAGGGTTATCGCAGAGAGGCAAAAGTAAATTTCTCGATTAAGGAATATTCAGAAAGTTTTGATTTGTTCACCCAAGTTCACTATATGCGCAGGAAATTCAGGGATATTTATGTCCCTCGAAATCATCTGCTTATTAATCCATTTGGTACTAAATTTAAGTTCTTAGAAAATGACATACGAGCTGATTTCGAAGTTAATTTAGGTCCTCTTTTTGAATTACGTCAAAGTGAGCAGTACAGTTCAAGTAAAAAAAATATCCGAGGGATTGAAGAAAGAAATATCAGAGCTTACCTTAATGTCGTTTATAAATTTTTCCCTCACAAGAAATTTATGTTTAAAAATGATTTCACTTATCGACCCGTCTTTAACTTTAGCGGGTTTAACTTTGACTTCAATGATACGTTAACGGTAAATAATTTATCTCTTAGCTATCTCCCTGAAAAAAACTTGGCCATGACTGCAGGGCAAATTTATGAAAATGATATCTTCTTAAACGAAAATAACGATATTCCCTCAGTCAACCACATAACTTATTTCAGTATTGATTATTCTTTTTCTTTTTAATTAACCATAAGTACTCTTGGTTTCCCGTCTTTCCTTGAATCTTTGATGGGCACGAATTGACTAACTCTAAATTCATAGAATCTAAAAATGACTTCATTTTATCAAATATTTCAGAATGGTGAGTCTCAGGAACAACTCCATTTTTAAGATACTTTCCTTTACTTTCAAATTGTGGCTTTAATAGAAAGACAATCTGTCCATTTAGACTTAGATAATTTACCAAATTTGGAAGTATCTGTGTCACTGAAATAAAACTGACATCACATGTAATTAAGTCAAATTCATCTTTAAAGGAGAATGGTTCTCTGGCATTACATTTCTCAAAATTTGTTACTCTAGCATCTTCTTTTAAGATAGGATGGAGTTGATCATGGCCCACGTCAATTCCATAGACCGTGGCAGCACCTTGTTCCAATAGGACCTGAATAAACCCACCTGTGCTACTACCTATATCAAGAGCTTTATTTCCTTCGATTTTAAGTGAAAACGTTTCAAAAGCCGTTAGAAGTTTAAGCGCCGCTCTAGAGACATACTTTGACTCCTCTAATGTCCCTACTTCGATTAGATCACTTTCTGACACTTTAAAAGAGTTTTTAGTAATAATTTTGCCATTTACCTTAACCTTCTTTTGAGAAATAAGCTGTTCAGCTTTTGATCGTGAAGAAGAATAATTATGAATAAATAAAAATTTATCTAATCGATCCATTCAATAACCTTATACTAATTCTAGAATTTAATGTCGGTAGGCGCAAGCTTGCAGCTGTATAAATAATACCGCTAAAGCGCAGCAACGACCCGACATTATTTTGTAGGATTGGTATTACTATCTAATATTCAACCCTTAAGAAACAAGCCTTTAGAAAAAAAGCAACCATGAAAGTCATTCATATCTAAATATAAAAATGAAAAGAGAATTAAAGTATAATTTTTATCTACAATTAGTCCATGAAACTAGAAATATTGCTTATCCATGTCATTAAATCTTGAAGGATTTTTAGTTTTCATTTAGATATTAACCAATTATAATACTTCTTCCAACTCGTTATATCTTAAAGGGACAATAGCTCAGTTGGTTAGAGCCCCCGGCTCATAACCGGGTGGTCGCTGGTTCGAGTCCAGCTTGTCCCACCACTTTCTTCTTTGAAATTAATCTATTATGAAGCTTTTGATTGTAGAGCTAAACTTTTAATTGAAGAAGAAGTCTTTCCTCGACTTCTTAGTAATTTCTCTAAATCAATGATTTGATAAGTATTAGAGTCAAAGTAAACGGTTCCGCATGTATTCGATGAGCCAATTAGATCAGTTTCAATTTCGT
>JAOHMI010000104.1 GCA_028101965.1 Bacteriovoracaceae bacterium | reverse complement strand
CATCTAGTTCATAGCGAACTAAATCATTCTGTGTCGCATCTTTAAAAACCTCATCTTTTATTTGCATATTTGAAATATCAAATAAAATACTATTTATTCTATTATTATCAATTGGAAGACTATAAAAGTCTGAGGCAATAAACTCATTCTTTGATCGAGACAAAGTCACTGTATTCTTTTTGGGAATTTGAATTTCGACTTTTGCAACTTTATTGACATCCAATCCCGGAAAAACTTCAGTTCCCTCGATAAAACCTGATCCCCTCCGATTCGTTTGATAAAAAACAATTAATGATACGAAAAAAAGTGAAAGAGTGACAATTGAAACAGTTTTTAATTGAAACCTCATGCTTGCTCTCCTTGAACAAAAGTAGGATTAATTTGAGATTTAACTACAATTTTTTTTTGATAGCGATTTCTTCGATTGCGATTATAAATAAAACCAAAGCCAAATATTAGTAAAGGCATACCAAGGGTATTGAGTAACTGTAACCACTTTCCAAGATTTTCTATTTGTTCTCGTCCTTCACGCTTTACGGCACGAAGTTCTTTTTTCAAAGATGCAATTTTCTTTAATAATTGCTTTTTCTTACGAACGCCTTCATTTTGCAAAAGAGAAAAATTTTCTTGTGTTGCTGACTTGCCTAGCATGTCTAATTCTTTTTGGAAGTTAGATATGGATCCATTTATCAAAACGACTTTTTGCTTAGTCGCTTCTTCTGATGCAAATTCAATATCGTCTATAACATCAAATCCACGATCAATTGCTCCTTTTGAGCGAACAGACAATAAGTCAGAGTTCCCCGAAAGGGCTTCTAGAGCATTAAGCAGGAATTTTGAATTATCATTTGCCGGGGCCATCCCCAAGAATGATCTTTTAAAAGAATATGCATCGGCTAAAAAATCAACATCCGAAACAACAAGTATTGCTGATTCTTTTTGTGATTCGATTAGATGTTGAGTTTTTGATTCACTGTCTTCCTTCTTCATAGACTTCTCTGTCTTCTGATTTACGGGAGGTCCTTGGGGAAAAAAGGATTTATACTTACCAAAAGATTTTAAAGCAAAATAAACCGGCTCAGATCCTTCTTGAAATTTAGCCCAAAGGTTTGCCGTATTTCCCAATTCCTGTGGAGAAACTTCATAAAAATTTCCTTTTTCTGTTGAAGAGATAACTGCTTCGACCTGGAATGAGTGTTCAACATTTTTTTCAGCGATGGTTAATCCCCCCGGAAAAACAAATGTCATTTCGTTTAAGCCTTTGGCCATTGGATCTTTATAGGAAGAAGTACATCGATGATCACACTGAACAAGAGGTAGAAGTCTTGCAGGAGGTAAGTTTGGGTTTAATCTTCCAACTCCTGATATGTAACGATCACCAGCTAAACTTTTTCCTTTTGTTTTAATCCCAAAATGACTCATAAACGCAACAATGTTCTCATCTATTCCGATTTGAGGCCCTCCCCCCATCATTGCCATTTGATTAGTTTTATCTTGAGTAAAGAATGGATCCACTGCCATGAGAACTTTCCCCCCTCGCAAAATAAATTGATCAATCGCATAGAGTTGCGTTTCCTCAAAACCTTTTGGATGTATGACCAATAGTATATCGATTCCGGCTAAAATTGGATCTTCACTCTTAATTTCTTTAATTGTGAAAAACTCTTGCGCTTGAGTTATCACTCCCCAAGATTGTTCTACTGGCTTTCCTTGCATTCTCATTATCTGCGCCATATAGGGAGAAATATCACCAGCAAAACTTTTTCAGAAGAAAGAACTCCAATTGTAGGTTTTTTTGGATTAACCGATGAATAAATTAATTTAGTTAACTCATATTCTAAATTTTCTTTTTCAGCAGGATCAAAAAATTCGATCACTTTTTCTCCACCTGATTCATTGATTGCGACTAACCCAAAGTAGTAAATTTCCGTTTCGGTCAGATTAAATTTCCTCAAACCGTAAACTTTAGCATCTTCTTCTTCATCAGTATCTGGTCGAGGGTCAATCACGTCTAATGTAATATTATTATGAGAATGAGATCTAAACTCTTTTAAAATATTTTTAACGTACAAATAATTATTAAACTTTCTTAGTCCTTCAGTTCCTTTATTTGCAGCAGTTTTTGAATAATAAAGCTTTAGTTTAATAGGAGAATTTAGCTTCGCTAAAATATTTTCAGAACCTGATGATAGTGAATAGAGTGACTCTTGAGTAAAATCGATTTTAGCTCCTTGAAAAATGGCATTTCCAATATAAATAAGAAAGCACATAGACAAAATCGACATTAAGATAATAGCAAGATTTTCATTTTGTTTATTTTTCATTGTTATCCCTTATTACTCTATGCTTTATTTTCGCTAATTAATGTAATCGAAACCACAATCCAAAAAACAATTAGCAAAGTGAAATACCATAAATCAGAAAGAACGAGCACCCCTCTTCCCATACTTTCAAAATGATTAAGAACTGATAACGACTCTAATAAGTCTATAAAATATTTTGGTAAAAAAGTAGATATATACTCCATAAATGGAGGGCTACCGGCCATTATAAATAAAGTACATATGACGACTGTTAAAATAAAAGCGACCACTTGGTTTTTAGTTAGAGCACTGAAGAAAGTCCCTATAGATAACATAGCTCCGGCCAATAAAAAGGAGCTTAAATATCCAAAAAAGATTACTCCGATATCAGGACTCCCTAAATATAAAGTTGTTAAAACGAGAGGAAAACTGCATAGCAAAGCAATTCCCACAAAGCTCCAACTTGCCAGAAACTTCCCAATAACGGCTTCCTGAACTTTAATTGGCATGGTTAAAAGTAATTCAATACTATTAGACTTTTTCTCATCGGCCCAAAGTTTCATCGAAACAGCTGGTATTAAAAATAGATACATCCAAGGGATGTAATTAAAAAAAGCAGATAAATCAGCTTGTCTCATTAAAAAGTAACTTCCCGAACCTGGCTCAAAAGTTAAATAGTTCATGCCAAATAAAAATATAATCAAAAATAAATATCCTATTGGACCATTGAAGTAAGAACTAAACTCTTTTTTAAGTATAACTTTCGTTTGATAACTTAACATAAACTAACTCCTTCAATATTCTCATTTAAAGTCATCGCACGAAAAACATCCTCGATTGACCCAGTTGATGACTTTGATTTTATTTCCGATGGTGTTCCGTCATACTTCATCACCCCTTCCGAAATAATAATGCAACGGTTACATATTGATTCAACTTCTTCTAATATGTGAGTCGATATCAAAATTGCTTTTTCTTTTGAAAGGTCCTTGATCAAATCTCTTACATCATGCTTTTGATTCGGATCTAGGCCATCAGTAGGTTCATCTAGGATTAATATTTTTGGATCATGGATAAGAGCACTTGCAAGAGCCACTCTTCTTTTATAGCCTTTTGAAAGAGTTTCAATTCTCTGACCGACAACATTTATTAGAGCGCACATTCTGACAACTTTTTCAACTTTATGGGCTCGTTCTTTAATGGAAATTCGTCTTACTTCAGCAATAAAATAAAGAAATTCTTCAACATACATTTCTTCATAGAGGGGGGCATTTTCTGGAACATAACCCATAATTTCTTGGGCATTGGTCCTTTGCGTTTCAATATCAAAGTCACTTACTTTAATACTTCCACTATCTAAGTTTAGAAAACCAGTTATCATCTTCATCGATGTGGATTTTCCTGCACCATTAGGACCTAGAAAACCTAGAACATCTCCTTTTTCTAATGAAAAAGAAATATTAGACACCGCTTGTATAGCGCCAAAGGATTTTGAAATATTTTTCACTTCGATCATGTCAAACTCCAAAACATTTAGAAATTTTTATAATAAAAAAGGATAGAAAATTTTTTTTCAGTCGTAAAGGGTCTATAAAAAAAATCAATTCTAGTTATAAGACATCATGCGCAATTACAAGATTAACGATATAGATAAGAACACTACAAATAAAAAATAGGTTGCTTAACCCATACTTAGAAGATGCTTCATTGTAGGTCCACCCAAGGTAACCACTGAAGGCTTTGGACCTTTTCCAGTTGGCCAGGTCGATGTTGGATTTTCTAGATCTTTAGTAAGCTCTCCTGGATGCTGAACTGATAAAAATAAAGTTTCGCCATCATCAGCAAAGCAAGGACCAGTGAACTCTGCATCTTTCGGCGCGGAAGCAACTTTAATAATCTTTCCCTTATAGGAGCCTACTCGCCCAATGAAAAATAACCCATTGTTGCCAAAACCTTTATAAGGCCCTTTTTCAATGCTGGAGCCAGAGATATCCGTTGTCATCCATAAATTTCCATTTTTATCAAACTCTAGGTTATCCGGGCTAGCAAATCCATTATCAAGACCACCAGGCATATAGATTTCTGAAGTAAAATTAAGAGACTCGGCATTATCATTGCTCTCGGATACCTTCAAAATCTGCCCAAAATAATTCCCTTTCTTTTTATTATTCGTAAGACAGATAAATATATCACCTGTTAATGGATCTACTTCAATATCCTCTGGTCGATCTAATTTAGACCCTCCAACTAATCCTGCTGCCTTTCTTGTATACATATAAACTTCGGTCTGGTTTTTAAAATTCTTTTTTAAAATAGGTTGATCCTCGATACTTAAAGAAATCCATTTTTTATTTTCGAGTGAAGCCACATAAAGTTTACCATTCTCTATTTGATCATCTTTATCTGAGATAAATTTATACAAGCATTGATCAGCTCGATCATCTCCCATATAAAAACAAGCTTTACCACTCTTTCCTTTTTTATAAGTTGCGCATTCATGAGCAAATCTTCCCATTTGTACGTGTTTTACTGCATCGCCCGTCTTAGGATTTATTTCAACAACATATCCATAATGCTCTGGAGGCCGTTTATAGAACTTTTCCCAATCCAATCTAGATTTCTGTAAAGATCCATCTTCATTTCTTTCTCCAAAAAAGGAATCATAATTTTCTTCACAAGTTAAGATGCTTCCCCAAGGGGTTACTCCTCCAGCGCAATTTGCCATTGTTCCTAACGCAAAATCTTGATTTAAAATTTTAGTTTTATGTGAAAAAGGAATCTTTGTATTTGCATCAAGCCTTCTATTATATTTTGAGTTTATAAGAGGGGTCCAATTTCCGTTTTCTTTTTTGACATGAATCAATGTTCCGCCAACATTTCTCATTTCTTCATCAATATTTTTCTTTGATCTTTCCCATCCATTAATGAAAATTGGATTCACATCTTCATGGTTTACCCAAAGAATTGCTTCATTTTTTCCTAAAGACCGATATCCAATATAATCATTATTAAACCCAAATCGATCTCCTTGAGAATTAATCAGTTCTCCATGTGAAATAAAAACTTTATAATCAATGCCCTTAACTGTTTTTAATTCATCCGCAGTAATTTTCGGTCCTAATCCTTGAATAAGTTTAACTTTCTCTTTTGATACTTTTTGATTTGAACAACTCTGTAAATACAAACCAGCTCCGGCCA
>JAOHMI010000103.1 GCA_028101965.1 Bacteriovoracaceae bacterium | reverse complement strand
GGCATTACCCATAAAGATAAGCACCAAGACAATGCTATTAATTATTTTATTTATAAGAAAATATCACAAAACTTTAAATACCCCTTGGCATTGAGAGAAAAACATATCGAGGGACATGTTAAGGCGCGAATAGTTTTTAACAAAGATGGTAGCTATAATGAAAAATTAACCACAGTTTCTTCTAATTCTGGTTTTTTAAAAGTTCTCGCCTACAGAAATTTAAAAAAAATTTTCAAAGAAAAACTGAGGTTTGATTTAAGTTTTATAAAGCATAAATATCTAATCCTAGACGCCGCTTTCTTAGTAAAGGCAAAAGCAAATGAAAACCAAGATTTTATTAACCAGAATACTTTTATCAATGGAAGATACTTCTCCTTTTTGGTTCAAAATGAAGGAGCTGAGATTTTAGAGTTTTATCACTCCACAAAGAAAAATGACTATCTTGTTGTTGGAGTCCAACTCACACCTGGAAATTTAGTCAATTATATCGAAGAAAATTTTACTGATGCAGGGATTGCCAGAAAGCTTCATCGGGAATCCATCTTGAATTATTATCAAAAAGATCCTTACTGGGATAAATAAATTAAAGTAACTTAAAAAATAAATTACTTTAATCCCAATCCTAATTGTTTAATCGCAGAAATAATTGTTTCATCTTTTTTGGCGAAACAAAATCTAATCAAAGTTTCTCCTTCATTTGATCGATCATAAAAGCTCTCCATAGGAATTAGAGCTAATTGATACTCCTTCACCAGCTTTAATGCTAAATCATAACTTTTTATACTTTGATTCTTAATATTACCAATTAAAAAATAAGTTCCTTGAGGGCGGACATATTCAAAATCTATATCATCTAATAATTGGCAAATCATATTTAACTTTTTTTGATAGCGATTGATGAACCCTTGAATGTAGGAATCAAAGTTAATAAATGCTCGTGAAATTGCTATTTGAGCTGGTGTACTAACAGAGAAAGTTACATATTGATGTACCCTTCTAATAAGTTTGTTTAAACTTTCATCCGCAATCAACCAACCCACTTTCCATCCAGTCGCATCGAATGTTTTACTTGCTGAAGAGATCGATATAATTTTTTTATTTTCATAACAGTTTTGCAAACTTTGAATTGGAATAAATCTATTATTATCAAAAATGAGAAATTCATAAACTTCATCACTTATTAAATAGAGATTATATCTTTGAGCAAATTTAATTAAGTTTAATAAATCAGATTCACTAAACACTTTTCCACTTGGATTATGCGGGTTATTAAAAATGATTGCTTTAGTTTTTGGATTTACTAATTTTTCAAGTTCTTCAAAGTTTAACTCAAAGCCCGGATAGGATAAAGTTGAACAAACGGGTTTCCCACCGCAAAACTTTATGGACGTATGATATGAATCATAAAATGGTTCGAATAGAAGAACCTCGTCTCCAGGATCAATGATCGATTGGAAAATTAGAAAAATAGCTTCAGTGGCTCCATTCGTTATGGTCACATTATTATCATCGAAAGAGATATCATATAATTTTTTATTATATTCAATCACTGATTTAATCAATTGAGGCATTCCTGTAAAAGGGGCATATTGATTAAAATCTTCATTAATTGCTTCACAGAAATATTTTTTTAACTCAGGAGCGACAACTTCCTCTGAAAATCCTTGAGACAAATTAATAGCATTATATTCTTTTGCCAATTTTGTCATTTCGCCAAAGATACTGTCTCTTAACTCCAAAACTCTATTTGCATGAGGAATCATAATTTTGCTCGCTTAATGAATTATTAGTATTGAGTTGTCAGGTTAAAACCTATCATAGTTTCGGAAAATGTTTCAATTTTAAAACTACTGTATTCAGAAGTTTTGTACAATCTCTGGTAAGGCAGAGCATAATCAACGTATATTTTATAGGATAAAGTATGGCTAATTGAGGATTCAAAGTATAAATCAGTGGCTAATTTATGATAAGGCTTTATCGTAAACTCTTCACTAAATAAGGTATCATAGGAACCTTCTGTCATATTTTTTTGTTCAGTGAAATAGCTTAAACTTAACCCTGCACCCATTAAACTTTTTTTCAAAACTCGAAATTGCCATTGTTGCTTAATTATAAAACTAAAATACGACCCAAAATTTGTATTTTCTTCGAGTAAGGTATTCTTTCTAATTTCTGAATGAATATAACCCAATTCGACATTAAATTTCTTTTCAGTAGATCCATTAAATTCTCCTGAAGAATAATCTAAGTGAATTGAGTTTTCTCCAAAGAGAGATGAGCTATTTTTTTCATCAATTGAATATACATTTATTGAAGGCATTATCATAACTCGATACTTCATTTGCTCAAATTCACCTTTTGATCCCGGTAGCTCTTTCCACCATATAAATTCAGGCATAAGAACACCTGTTCGATACAAATCAATTGAAGCAAGTGGTATTCCTTCTAGCTCAGGCTCAATTATTGTTGTTTCATTAAAGATATAGCCAGTTTTTATTCCCCAAAAATTTAGTGAATTAAATCTAGAGTAATACTCGATCAGCGCTTCATCCCGACTAATTTTACTTTGCATATCAACATTAAATGTCACATCACTGGAAGTAATTTTTGCTTTAATCTCTGAGTTTGAATTAAAGTGCTGAAAAGAATAAAAGTTAATACTATTATCATTCGTTGGGAAATAATTTAAGTCTAATGCAAAAAGATTAATTGTAACTAAGAATAAGAGAAAACTACTCTGAAAGATGCGGATCCATCGCATCACGGACACCTTCTCCAATCAAAGAAAGAAAAGTTAAAGTAAAGAATAAGGCCATTGACGGAAATAATGCTAACCACCAACCTATGGTAAAATTTTTCTGAGCTTGTGACAAGAGTTCTCCCCAAGATGGGGTTGGTGGCATTAGCCCAAAGCCTAAATAATCAAGTCCAGCTAGAGCAGTAATATTTCCCGCAATCACAAAAGGACTAAAAGTAATTAATGGAGACAAAGAATTAGGAAGAATGTGCTTAAACAGAATAGAAAATCGATTATTCCCAAGCGCTTTTGCTGCTTCAACATATTCTTTTTTTCTATTTTTTAGAAATTCTCCTCGAATATAATAACTAATCGAAATCCACCCAAATATTGAGGAAATAAAAACCAGAAGAAAAAGACTCGGTTGGAATACTGCAATTAAAATAATCAATAGAAAAAATTGAGGAACTGTTGATAATATCTCAACAATTCTTTGAGAAATAAAATCAAATCGCCCTCCGATATACCCCATTAATGCTCCGAGCACAGTACCAATAAAGAAAGTAATTACCCATACTGAAACTGAGTAAATAATAGAGTAGCGAAACCCATAGAGAAGTCTGGAAAGAATATCTCTTCCTCTATCGTCTGTTCCCATTAAATTAATTGAGCTTGGTGCAGAAGGAAATTCATCCACAGTTTTATTGGATTCAAATGGATCCCATTTAATTAATGGCCATATGGCCCAATCAGAATCGGAAAGTTTCAACTTTCGATAATCCACTTGCAACAATTCTTGATCACCAAACTCTTTAACTGAATAATCTTGCAATGTGGGAAAAAACATTTTCCCTTGATAACTCAAAACAATTGGTTTCGAATTAGCCCAAAACTCTGCAGTAAAACTAAAAAAACATAAAATTATTATAAGCCAAGAACTAAAAACTGCTCGTCGGTTTTTGACAAATCTGCGCCATCTCTTTTTAGTTATTTCATGTTTAAATAATTTTTCAATCATGAGAAGTCTATCCTTGGATCCACAAAGACATAAGCAATGTCAGAAAGTATATTCCCAATTAAGAATAAAAAACTTTGAATAAAGACTAATCCCATAATAACATTGTAATCACGGGATAATATCGAGTTATAACTTAGCAATCCAATCCCATCTAACTGAAAGATTTTCTCAAGTAGTAATGACCCTGCAAAGAAAACGGAAAGAAAAGATCCAAGTCCAGTGACGATTGGAATTAAAGCATTTCTCAATGCATGAGTCATGTAGACCGCTTTTTCGTTTAAACCTTTTGCTCGTGCAGTTCGAATATAATCTTTTTTAATTTCATCCAATAAGGAGTTTTTCATCAATATGGTTAAGGTAGTAAATGATCCTAGGCAATAGCAAAAAAGAGGAAGAATAAAATGATGAATTCTATCCGCAATTTTTCCAAAAAAACTAAGATCCATATACATATCTGAGTACAATCCTCCTATGGGGAAAATATCTAAGAAAGATCCTCCTGATAAAAATACTATTAACAAGATCGCCAACATAAATGAAGGAATGGAGTACATTACAAACAAAATAAAGCTAGTTACGATGTCAAAGGAGGAGCCATTTTTGACAGCTTTAAAAATACCTAAGGGCACACTAATCAAATATGATAAAATTAGCGAAATAATTCCAAATTGCATTGATACTGGAAATTTGGAAATGATTACATCTAAAACAGGTTCTTCATAAGTAAAACTCTCACCAAAATCCAATGTGGCTAAATTTTTTAGCCATATAAGATAACGGGTATGAATCGGTTTATCAAAACCATATTGCCGTTTTAATGCTTCTAATACTTCCTTCGATACAGTACTTGTACCGGAGGATTGTGTTGATGCCCCTGAATCATCTGCAGATCCTGAAAATCTTAATTGCTGAATCTTTTGCTCTATCGGCCCACCTGGAGCTAAATTGATTATCATAAAAACAATGATCGTCACTCCAAAGAGTGTTGGTAGCATAATAAGTAAGCGTTTTAGTAGGTATTTAAAAAGCATAGTACCTATTTAGTCCTTAATTTTCCAAAAAACATTTCCAATGGAGTAGTTATAAGTATCCTTAGTTTTAATAATACGAGAAGTATGTGCATAAAAGCTAGGCTTTTTATATGTAAACCAAACATAAGGGTATTCATCAACAATCATTTTTTGTACTTTATTTAATACTTTTATTCTCTCATCTCTATCATGAATTAAGCGAGCTTCATCAATAAGTTTATCCATTTCTGGAATATTTAAACCAACAAAATTTGAACCGCTTTTCATCGAGGTAGAATGCCAAATTTGTTTTGGATCCCAATCAACTGCAGCTGACCAAGCCATACGAATTGCTTCAAATTTTCTCTCATCAACTAGCTTCATAAATGAGTTCCACTCTAATTGATTAATAGTAATCTCAACTCCAACCTTTTTGGCATCTTCTTTAAAAATAGTTAAATATTTCACAAAGCCTTCCCAAGGCTCAAGAATGGAAAAACTTAATTTCGTTCTTTTCCCATCAATCATTTTGTCTAATAAGCTATCACCATCAGTATCTTCCCACCCAGCATCTTTAAGAATTTTCAAAGCTAACTTTGGATCATACTCGATTGGCTTTATGGATTTATTTAGATAAGGGCTTTGTGGATAAACTGGACCAGCCGCAGGGACAGAAACTCCATGCTCAAATTTTTCAATCATCAAGGGACGATTGACCAAATGATACATTGCTTTTCGAACCCTTTTGTCTTTAAAAATTGGATGCCTTAAGTTCCATCCTATATAGTTATATCCCTTAGGAGTTTTATTTTCAACCTGCACCTTATGCACCTTCTTGCCCCACATATC
>JAOHMI010000102.1 GCA_028101965.1 Bacteriovoracaceae bacterium | reverse complement strand
AATGAATGAAGTTGGCAACCAATTTATCTTTTTTATATTTGTTTTTATTTTTTAAGATATGTTGATAAAAACCTTTTGAATAATTTGTTTCAGTCGAAAGTTTATAAAGCGTGCTTCCTCTAGGATCAATCTTTGTAATATTGTCACCGGTTTTCTGCCATTCATATCTATAGTAGCGATCGTTCTTGAGAGCACAAATTCCATGTTTGGTATAAGCATCGAGAAAAGAGTTTTCTTTTTTTAAGAATGGATATGTTTTTACTTGTTCAGATAAATACCCAAAGGCTTGACCACACTCATTTTCCGATGAGTTTAAGTTCGCGTAAGCAATAGATCCTTTTGTTAATAAACTCTTCCATTTTTTATCTCTCTTTTTTGGAGAAATATCATTCATATGATTTAACATTTCTTGAAAGCTTTCTTGCTTAAACAGTGCATCTAAATCTTCAAGAGAATACTTTTCTGAGCTTCGGGCATTATTGAGAATAAAAAAGGGAGAGAGAAGAATAGAGAAGAGTAATAATTTCATAGTTCTAGTTTACCTTTTTAAATATTTATCTCATTTAACCAAGGGGGACAGACTTTTGTCCAGAGGTGGAATTGCCAGTACTTCATAATGCGTGTAGTTATTAAATTTGTCATAGGAATTCTACTCTTGCTATGCAATACTATGGGCGATTTTTACGGATATTAAAGAATTTTGGAGTTAATTATGTTCAGTTTTGAAAAATTATATTCGATGGGCCATGAGCAAGTTGTTTTCTTTAGTGAGCCCTCATGTGGATTAAAAGCAATTGTGGCCATTCATGATACTACTTTAGGACCTGCTCTTGGTGGAACTAGAATGTGGCCATATACTTCTGAAGAAGAAGCACTAACAGATGTATTAAGACTCTCGAAAGGGATGACATATAAAGCTGCGGTATCTGGATTAAACTTAGGTGGCGGAAAAGCGGTTATTATCGGTGATCCAAAAGTTGATAAATCAGAAGCTCTCTTTCGCGCTTATGGGCGATTTATTGAATCATTAAATGGCCGTTATATTACAGCTGAAGATGTAGGAATAACCGTTGATGATATTGACCACATTTATGCTGAAACAAATAGTGTATGTGGTGTTGCAATTATTCATGGAGGATCAGGAAACCCTGCTCCATACACAGCTCTTGGTGTCTTTAGAGGAATGCAAGCTTGTGCCATGAAAAAATTTGGATCGAAGTCTATTGCAGGAAAAACTGTTGCTGTTCAGGGTGTAGGTGCAGTTGGATTTGAGCTTTGTAAATTAATTAAACAAGATGGCGGAACCATTGTTTACACAGATATAAATGAAAAAAATATTCAGAGAATTCGCGAGCATATTGAAGATGCGACATACGTTGAGCCTGATAAAATTTTTGACGTTGATTGTGATATCTATGCTCCATGTGCACTAGGTGCCTCAGTGAATGATGAAACAATTCCCCGAATAAAAGCTGGGGTCATTTGTGGTGCTGCAAATAATCAATTAAAAGAAGATCGACACGGCACAATTCTTAAGCAAAAAGATATTCTCTACGCGCCTGATTACCTTATCAATGCTGGTGGATTAATGAATGTTAGTATTGAGTTCGAAGGATGGGCTGATTCAAAATCTAGAAGAATGATAAACACGATTTATGATACGACTTTGAAAATATTTTCCATTTCTGATGAAAAAGATATTCCCACAAATCGTGCAGCGGATGTTTTAGCTGAAACTCGAATCAAGCAAATGAAAGATATTAGTAATTCATTTTTAGGAAGAGCGGTGGAGCATCGCTTTCCAGGACAAAAAAGAAGACATCTTTTAAGATAATTATTTTATTTTTTGATTAGACCAATTTTTGCTTCACCTGAAATGTTGACCACTCCAGCTACAGCTTCTTGGCCTGCTTCGATAGAAATTACATCATTTACATTCAGGTTTTCTAACATGGTATGAATGCTACATGAGCTATCATTATGGTCGTTATCACTTCTAATGTAATGTGATTTACAACTAGCATAGTCAATAACAGTTCCGTTAACTTTTACTTTAATAGAAACATTTGCTCGAACAACAGAGCTGGATAAAGCATCATTGTATACGATCATATAATCACCATCTTCTAAGACTGTTATTTGATGACTATTTGTACTCGTTGAGTGAGAGAAAATTCCTCCATCCTTAAAATACTCATTATCCCATTTTACTTCAGCTGAAGCTACCGCATTCCAGTTTGTACTATTTGTGGTTTCTGTACCGGAGAGAGAGAGAAATTTCTCTGGATCTAGTTTTTCCATATAAAGACTAGCTTTTGTCCCTGGATATAAAGTTATATTACTAGTTTGATTGGTATCTCTTTCAGCGCTAATAGTAATAACGTCAGTTGCATTAAGCTCTATTATGGCACTAAAGTGCAGTGTTGCATGGTTAAAAGCATTTGAACACCGAGTATAGCCTTGGGTTGCCATCGCACCAGTGATATCACTGCCATTTTTTTGCATTTTGATTTTGACTGCATGCCGATTTGATCCACAAGCTGTTTGTGTGGGGACATTGAATGTAACCAGGTAATGAGCATCGGTATTGATAATTATATCTTCAGGGTCCATTCCATTATCGTGGGAAAAGTCACCACTTATTCCATTGTGATTAAAGATAAATTTAGTAGGAGAAACTACATTTAAATTGGTACCGGTTGTGGTTGAGTTAGAAGTTGCTTCAAAGATTGAGCGAGCTGGATCTAAATACTCCATATAAAGTGCGGCATCTCCATCTAGCGTTACATTACTGGTGACTGCAGATGCACGAACGGTTCTAATAGTTATTATATCATCCACCAATAAGTTGCTTAAGACAACAGAGAGGTGATTAGACGAATTGTCATGGTTGCTATTATTTCTCAAATATGAACTAGAGGAAAAAGTTACGTCGAGAAGAGATCCATTTAAAAGAACATCTGTGTTTATTCCGGCTCGTTGACCTGTACCAGAGACAGGAAATGTTAAAGTTAATAAAAAGCTTCCTGCTGTTTTAATGGTTAATTGATGCTCATTTACAGCTGGGTTGTGATCAAAATATCCACTTGTAAAACTTGAAGAATGCCATTTCATTTCAAAGGCAGAAGTTTGTGCTAGATTAGTAGGTGATCCCCCGGCCATAGTTTCATTCCCTTTAAGAAGGGCAAATGGAGGCTTAGTTTTGAAAGCACTTGAACTAAGAATTCCTGATGAAATATTTCCTGCACTGTCGATCGCACGAATATTTATATAGTAATCGGTTGACCCAATTAAAGTAAAGCTTGCTCCATCAACACCATCCTGCATTTGGTAACTGGTACCTGAGCCAATGCCAATCCAATCATTGGTATCGTTACCTCCAGGTGTGGTGGATAGACTTGCTTGATATTCAACAGATGAGCAGCTGTCAGTTGCCGCTGTCCAGCTAACTGATATTGAAGATGTAGGGTAAGCTTCCGAGTTAGTAACTACCATTACAGTGGGATCACTCGGGGAGGTATTGTCCCATTTAATGGAATCATAATGAATGCCACTTGATTCATTATTGGCAGCATCAACAGACTTAACTACAGGATAGATCGATAAGCATTCACTTACACCAACAACAGATGGAAATATGTGAGTTGAGTTGGTATCCGCTGTGGTCCAGTCTTTAATTTCATTTCCTCCAGGTGTTGACCCAAGTGCCACCTTTATATGATCAAGATCAACACCAGAGTGAGTCCAAGAGAATCCATTAATACTTGTGGGTAAATTTCCATTAAAAAAATCTGAGGTCATGGTAAGAGCGGATGGAGGAGCAGGTGGAGTAATATCTAATGTCCAAGAACTAGAAATTGCACCACTACTAATATTTCCTGCATTATCAACAGCTTTAATTGTTGTCCAGTAATTGACTCCTGCATAACTTATAGTTGAATCTCTGTATTCTAAAACATTACTTATATTTTGATATGATAAATGATTGTCAGTTCCAGATACAGTTCCAATCCCATAGAGATAATGGGAGATCCCATTCGCATCAGTGGCCGCAGTCCAGCTGATGAGCTCAGATTGATTTGTGGTTGCCCCTCCACTTAAGACCAGTGCAGTGGGATTTGAGGGAGCTGTTGTATCCACGGTGTAGGTTAGTAATCCACTGGAGCACGCAGACTGGGTTCCGGAGTAAGTTTGAGTTAAATAAAGAGTATTCCCCCCCTCTGGGAGGGCCGTTAAATTAGCGGATATGCTGGATGTTGGCGCTGGGGCAGTTGTATCGTTAAGAATAGTGCATGTGGCGTTTCGGTAGATTTCAACTGTTGCCCCAACTCGTACTCCATGAATTTCGATTAAAGGTGAAACTATATTGCTTAGAGGGTTTGTAGGCGAAGACAAGTTTGCTGAAGCTGGAGGAGTTAATCCCTCTCCAAGTAATGAGAAGTCTGATTCGTCATTTTGATAGCCGTTAAAATAATCTAATGCAATTAATCCATTTTGTGGCCCATCGATAGTAGGAGAAAATGAGATATCGATGGTACAACTACTACTTGCATTGAGTGTACCTGTGCAGTCACCTGAAGTTCCCGGGAAAGATCCGCCTGTAAATCCATATCCAGTATCGAGGGAAATTGATAGAGAAGTTGCATTAGTTGAAACATGGTTATTTGAAATATCAAAAAGTAAAGATGAGTTATTACTTACGGCGACGACCCCATAGTCGTTAGTTGTTTGAGCTGCGAAGGACAATGCAGCTGCAACGTTTAAAAATATTTCAGAAGTATCAACAGAAGGGAGATCTGTTGACCCTGAATTTCCCGCGGTATCTGTTAAAGTAGCGCCATTGATATTAAAATTACTGGCAACACTTATTCCATTTGAATCAACATCAGAGGGATTGATGATATAACTATACCTTAATCTATTGCCTGCTGGTTGAGAGGCAAATGAGGCATTCACTGTGCCAGAGTCAAAGGTTAATTGTACATCAGATACGGGCAGCCCTTCGATTGTCACTGTTTCATTGAAAACAAAATCTAATGAGAGGGTATCTCCTGTATTTAAAGTTCCAGTAGTTACAGGAATTATTTGAGTTACTTCTGGACGAATTCCATCGATTACGATGTTGGTATATCCATCTTCACAAAATATTCCATCTTTAATTTCTTTATTCTCGGGATATAAAATGCTTGCACCATTTTTTTCAAACTCATCAGGTGGTTGTAAGTTATCCTCAGAGTCACCTTCAACAATTGTATATCGAAAGACCAAAGCAGAGGTACCTGACCCTGTATAATAATTAGCTGCTGCTGTCCCTGAGTCTAAAGAGAAATTTATAGAGGGAGTTCCATTAGAAACAGTTAGTGATTTTCCTGGAAGGGTAAAACCAATATCAAGGTTATCTCCAATTTTGTAAGTTTGACCACTAATTGGTTGGCAATATAATTCTGCGTCTACTTTTTTATGTTTAACATAAACTTGATTGTCACCATTTTCAGAAGTTAGAACGACAGGGCTATCCTTTGTGTTGTCAGCTACACCTTTACAAGAAACCACAAAAATAATAGCTAACAATGATAATTGAGAAATTATTCTTGTTTTAGTAAAACAATGACTAAATCTGTACAGATTCACA
>JAOHMI010000101.1 GCA_028101965.1 Bacteriovoracaceae bacterium | reverse complement strand
CTTTTGAGAGAGATTCCTTTGTCTTAAAAGGTCCATTAAGATTAATATATTCCGGTGTGGCATATAAATTGGCCGTAAAATCTTTTACTTTCTTCATAATTAGATCTGGCTGCGTTGAAATAAAATTTCTTACTGCAATATCTGCTTCTCTTTTACGTAAATCTGCTGAATCATTTTTGGCCAGAATTTCAATTCTAATCCCAGGAGCTTTATGTCTAATTTTTTTGATAATAGCTGGAAGTAAAAAAGCTGAAATTGCTTCACTCCCAGTAATTGTCACCAGCCCTTCTAACTCTTCCGACCGACCAGTTGCTGACAAGGATAAACGGTTGGCAGCAATGGCCATCTCTTTTACAAATTCAATTAAGTCAGTACCCGCTGGAGTTATTTGGATTCCCTTTCCCACTCTTTCAAATAAAACCACACCAATCTCCTCTTCTAAGGCGGCAACTTGTCGACTTAAAGTTGATTGAGTTAACTTTAAAGCATGAGCTGCGGCGGAATAACTCCCTTCTTCGGCCGTAACTAAAAATGCCTTAGCTCGGTTCCAATCAAAATTAATACTCTTCCAATCCATTTCACATCCATAACCATCTATGCATATTTGCATATGTACATAGCAAATATTGCTATATATTAATATTTTTTGCAAGTATATAATGTACCTATAAGGAGATCAATTATGATAACAACAGCATCATTTTGGGATAAGGTTTCATTAAAATATTCTAAGAAAGCAGTTCCCAATGAGAATATTTATCAAGAAAAATTAAAGAGAACTCAAGAGCTCTTTCCTAAAGATGCTCAAGTCTTAGAATTTGGATGTGGAACCGGAACAACTTCTCTAATTCATGCACCATTTGTTAAGCAGATTCAAGCCTATGACTACTCCCCTGGGATGATTCAAATTGCCAATGAAAAGAAAGTACAACAAAGTATTAATAACGTTAGTTTTGATATTAAGGCCGTTGATGATATTTCCTTTAAGAAAAACAACTACGATGTAATCATGGCCCATAGTATTCTTCATTTAACCGAAAATAACCTTGAAATTCTTAAAAAAGTACATTCTTCATTAAAATCCGGTGGATATTTTGTCTCAAGTTCTGGATGCTTAAAAGATATGAATTTTTTAATACGTGCCGTTCTTCCCTTTCTCAAGGCCATTGGAAAAGCCCCTTTTGTGAATCAGTTCTCTGCGCAGGAGCTTATTCAACTGCATGAAGAGGTCGGGTTTAAAAATCTTAAACCATGGCACTATCAAAAAGGTGAGCTTTTCCTCATTGCTCAAAAATAATAACCTGTACTCTTGGTCAAAATTATTAACAACAAAATTAAGAGACCTATCTACCTCTATTTTATATAATAAATTTATTTTTGAATTAACTGTAAGATAAATAGCGGCTATATCACTTATTATAAAAGGCTAATTTGTGAAACTCACAATTTTTCTGATCTTATTTTCAAACGCTCTAAAGGCCGTGGAAATCGAGTTTAAATCTGGCAGCAAAAAAGTTCATTTGATCGAGCTCTATACTTCAGAAAGCTGCTCAAGTTGTCCTCCGGCTGAAGCATGGATGAACTCATTTAAAGCACATCCCAAACTATGGAAAGAATTTGTACCAGTAGAGTTTCATGTGGATTATTGGAATTATTTATCCTGGGTAGATAAGTATTCTCAAAAAGAATACTCCAAGAGACAAAGAAATTATCACAAAATTCTTAGTGCGGGTGTTTATACTCCGCAATTTATTCATAATGCTCAAGATTGGAGGAGCTGGCAAAAAAGAAAATTACCAACTGACAAAAAGATGGCCCCTGAATTAAAAGTAAATCTAAATCAAACCACTGGACAGGTTAAATTTTTAATTAAAACTTCTAAAAAAAATCTAAATTGTCATGTGGCCTTAATGGGAGGGGGAGTAAGTTCTAAAGTTAAGTCCGGAGAAAATAAAGGAAAAATACTACAACATGAGTTTGCAGTTTTAGAGTACAGGTCAGTTACATTAAGTTCAGGTAAATGTGAAACCAAAATTAATTTAAAACCTAGATTAAAAACAAAAAATTATTCAATAGCATTTTGGATTAGTGATAATTCAAGTTTTCAAATTATTCAGGCAACTGGAGGGGCTCTTAAGTTAAATTAATTTATAACAGTTTTAAATTTGTTTTAAAATTAAAAAGACTCCCATCGCCAAGGTAAACCATCCAAATCCAGGTTTAAGTTTACTTCCCGCAATTTTTTTGGAGACAAGCCCTCCAAGAAAAATTCCAATGATAGAAAAGAATAAAAGAACTCCAAGAAAATTCCAATCAATATTTGGGTTATGCTGAATATCGCCCGCAAAGCCTAGCAAGCTTTTAACCGCAATGATTCCCAAAGAAGTTCCCACTGCTTTTTTCATCGGTAGTCCTGCTAGCATTACCAAAGCAGGAATGATTAAAAAACCGCCCCCCGCTCCGACAAAGCCAGTAAGCGCTCCTACAATTAGCCCTTCCACCATGACCAAGGTATAGTTTAGTTTCTTATCTTCACCTTCACTATCATTGCGACCACGAATCATTGAAATTCCAGCCGCTAGCATAACTATGCCAAACGTAGAGAGGATCAAAATATCTTTTGTCACCTCAAATGATCCAATTGTAAAAATTAAAGACGGTAGATTGGGGACAATAAAACTTCGAACAAGATAAACTCCGACAAAAGCCGGAAGAGAAAAAATGATTCCCACTCGTACATCAAATAAACCTTTACGGTAATATTGAATCGCCCCAATGACTGCGCTGGCCCCAACTAAAAACAGAGAATAGCCAGTGCTTACTGTTGGAGGTAAGTGAAATAAGTATACCAGTATGGGCACAGTCAAGATGGATCCGCCCCCACCTAATAAACCTAAGGTCATTCCCATTATTATAATAGCAAAGTAATTCATTACAATCATCACTCAGTCTTTCCACAAGAGAGATTAGCTGGAACTGCCACATGCAAATATTTTGGATTGGGCAACTTCAAATTAGCCATTGTTTGTTTAAACTCACTCAGTGTTGTGTCTGACTTAATCCGTGGATTTAACCTCTTTTCCTCACCTATTGTGGATACCATCATCCCTTTATAATCATGTCCGGGATAAACTTTTGTATCGTTAGGTAAAGAGTAAAACTTATTTTTTATACTGAAATACATTTTTTCTGAATTACCTTGCTGAAAGTCTGTGCGACCTGTACCGCGAATAAATAAAACATCTCCAGTAAAAAGTTTATTATCAACTAAATAACTAGTGCATCCGTCTGTATGTCCAGGGGTTGCTAGGACTTTTATTTTATATTGACCAAAAGCAATTTCCTCTTGATCTTTCACCGTTAAGTCCATGCATTCAATATTAAACTTCTCACCACCTACGGTTTTTGCTCCAGTTGACTTTCTTAAGATATCTGCGCCAGTAATATGGTCAGCATGCACATGAGTATCTAGAATAAACTTAAGCTCTAAGTTCAAATCATTAAGTAAATTAAGATCTCTCTCCGCTTGTGTGTTCACCGTATCAATTAAAACCGCCTCTCTTGTTATTTCATCTGCTAACAAATAAGTATAAGTCCAAGTTTCTTGATCAAACAATTGTCTAAATATCATGATGCTCTCCTTCTTATCGTTGGTCGCAATTTGCTTCACCCGTTGATGCCAAACATACTTCTTTTTCTAGTTCAGGTGTATTTTTATTCCAAGGCATTTCGGCCAGAACCAATGACATCCCACAAAAGCCTGTAGCACCTGCGAGAGTCAAACCTGCTCCGACGAAACCAGGAATAATAAAAAAATATGGATTGACTAAAACGCCTAATAAAGTTCCCAATAAGGCTAATGCACCCGCCGCTAAATGAGTTTGCCGTAGAATTGGAAGATGCCCTTTTTTCATTTTAACGACAGGATGACCTTCTTTTTTCCAACATTGTATTCCTCCACTATAAACTTCAACTTTATTGTTAAAACTAATACCGAATCGTTTCACTTGTTCTTGGGCTAACCCGGCCCTCTTTCCAGACACACACATTAATTTAATTGAACGATCAGTAAATTGACCCATAATCCCAGGGGCGAGATGGGCGAATTGAGTTAAGGGAATATTAATGGAATTCTCTACGTGCTCTGAAGCAAATTCGTCTTTTTCTCTTACGTCTATAATTAAATCTTTCATCTTGATCTCCTTTGTTGTTTTCAATATTAGATTATTATAATATCATAATATTGTCAATTCATAATATCGTAATATTATGATATAATCTTTAGATAGGAATAACCCCCTGTAATTGTGAGTTTAATAATGGCGAAAAAAATACCAACCAAGGATCAATGCTTCTACGTTTCCGGATTATTAAAGACCCTGGCCCACCCTCAAAGGCTTTTAATCCTGTGCCATTTAGTTGAAGGTCCCCGAAGTGTTAACGAATTAACAGAGCTTACAGATGCTTCTCAATCAGCTGTAAGCCAATTTTTAGGACGTATGAAAGCTGAAGGTTTAGTAAAATCTGAAAGAGATAATCAATTTAATAATTATGAAATTGCCAACGACCAAATCAAACAGATCATCCAAGCCTTAGATAAAATATTTAATCAGTGAAAAATTAAGAAGTAGTAATTAAAAAGTAATAATTAAGAATTTATCTTAAACCCTGTCATATATAAGATGAGAGAAAGGATACCAATCCCTAATAATATATAAAATAATACCTGCAGTTCAAGTAGCTTTGATTTACCAACTAAATCTCTATTCTCTTCCACTATTAGTTTGCTGGGAGACCTATCCTTACTCTCCAACTCTTCGGCATGAAAATCAGGCTCTTCACTATTGAGGAATATATTAAGCTTTTCCAGCTCCTTAATTCCTTTAAAATCAATTTTTAAAAGATCATCTTCATTAACATCAATACAAAGAACACCATCAGATAGACTGGCCATATTATAGTGTCTTAGATCATTTTTGAGTGATAGCTTATTAGATTCTTTAGTATCCTGGTCTATATTTACAGAATAACGAATAGAACATCTGTCTAAAATTTCAGAGATTTCTTTTACTTCATTTTCAGTAAGGCTGGATAATTTCATAAACTCCTTTATCGAGTTTAAACCCCAGATGAATAAATAGGTCCTTACAAAAAAAGGTAAAGACCTATTAATTATTATTACTCTTTCTCGGTAATTGTCAAAGTTATGGAAGCTTCAACCTCTGCTTGGTATCTTTTAAAGCCATCATTTGTAAAAATGATATATTCTGGGCTTATTACTTCAGAAGTAATTTCACTCTCAGTAACCTCATCCCCATTTGATCGTATCATTGCAATACGTGGCCGAATTTGTTCATCACGTATTTTTCTTACAAAATCTTTAATTACGACAGCTGCTGATTCCTCTGATTGCATCCAGACTTCTTCCCCATCCAAAGTATTTTTTCGATAAGTCATATACTCTTTATAATCATCGCCACTTATTTCTCCCATACCAGTTTTTCTAGCATTTTTAATTTTCCTTTTTAATTCTTTTTTCTGAAAAGCCTTTCCAGATCCATCATCTCCGACTAAATGGTAAAAAAAGCTATTTCGATTCTTTTTTTGAATAAATGCTTTCATCATATTTAAATCATCTTCCGCTTGTTCAATAGTTGTATTTGGCTCTTCCTGCATTTGTTCTAGTTCACCATTAACAAAAATTTCTGTTCTAATGTATGCAATTTTAATTT
>JAOHMI010000100.1 GCA_028101965.1 Bacteriovoracaceae bacterium | reverse complement strand
CTATAAATTAAAAAATACACTAAACTTATTACGCCACTTTGATTGGACTCTCGCCAAAAAGATTTTTGAAAATGCCCTACCAGTTTTAATCATGATGCTGTTTAGCTTTGCCTTGGCCAGAGTTGATCAGTTAATGATTATGTCATACTTAGGAGAAGCTGCATTAGGGCAATTTGCCGTAGCAGTAAAATTGATAGATATATGGCAATTTCTACCTATGGCCGTAATAAACTCTCTATTTCCTTCGATAGTTCAGGCTTTTGGATCCAGCTCATATGAGTACAATTTAGGTATTAAAAGACTTTATTTTATGATGCTCTTGATTTCCTTGAGTTGCATTTCTGGAGTTTATCTTTTAGGGGATGGAGTAATTTCAGTTTTGTACGGGGAGCAATACAAAGAAGCGATCGAACTATTAAAGCTTTATTCCTGGGTCACAATTTTTACATTTTTTATTTATGCGAGAACTAAAATATTTACCATTGAAAGTGCTGTTAAATATGGAAGCTATATGGCTTTCATAGCAGTAATAATAAATATTGTTTTAAATACTTATTTAATCCCAGCTTATGGTGCGCAGGGGGCAATCTATAGCTCTCTGTTGGCTTACGGTTTAAGCAACTTTATTTTTGTTTTCTTTGTCGAGGTTGTAAGAGTAAATGCTATTCGCTATATTACATCTTTATTTCTTCCTTTATCTTATTTTAGAAAAGGTGGTGAGTGACAATGATCAGTATTATTACTGCGACTTTTAATAACTATGAAGAGCTTCAAGACACCATCAGTGCACTACCGGATGAGAGATATTTCGAGCATGTGATTGTAAATGGGGGAAGTTGTCCTAAAACTTTAGAGTTTTTACTCGATTATTCAAAAGTAGAAAATACCCTAATTATAAATGAACCGGACAAAGGGATTTATGATGCTTTTAATAAGGGGATTAGTCGCTCAAGCGGAATGGCCGTTGTATTTCATAATAGCGGAGATAAGCTTATTGATAAAAATTATTGGAAAGAAGCAGAAGATTTTCTCAATAATCATTCAGAATTTGCTTTTGTTTATTCATCAATTCAGTTTCTCGATCCAGAAGTAGGTTTAATTCCTTTAGAGCCAAGAGGAAAAAGATTGGGAAGAGGAATGCCTTACCTACATCCCACTATGGTCGTTCGGCGCGAAGTATTTAAAGATGTTGGCTGCTTTAATTTAGACTATAAAATAGCAGGGGACTATGACTTCATTGTTCGGATGGAAAAAAAGAATTTGGAAGGTCATTTTATCAAAGGAATCATAGTTGAGATGGAAGGAAGTGGAATCTCTGCCACAAATGAAGAACAAGCGATAAAAGAGTGTAAAAAAAGTTTAATTGAACATGAGTTGTATTTTAAGAATTTTATAGATTTTCAAACGAGAAACCAATTCTTTAAAGCCCGAAAATTTTTAGCCTCTAATCCATTTTCAAATAAATTGTTAAAAGGGCTTAAAAAGTTAAAGTATAATTGTAAATAGAGCTATTTTCTAACAAATATGAAATAAATCATCCCAATAATTCTCGATAGAAAACTCGCCATATAATAAGGAACTTCTTTAAATTGAAACTTAATCAGTGAAGTGAATGTTTTGATGAATGGAATAATAAGCATTTCCAAAAACTCATACAAAACAATTGGGTGCCGTTTAAAGAAAAGCCACTTGGATACTAGGGCCCCTTTTCCAAGACCATACTTAAATGCTTTTTTGATACTATGGACGAAGTCTCCGGCATAAGGAGGAATGTGGTAAATAGTAAGTTCTTTGACATATTTCATTGGGATTTTATTAAAGTAGGCTTTCCAGGCAAAGTCAGTTTCTTCTCCACTTCCCCAGAAGCTACCGGCCCCAAAACGAATATCAAATTTCTCTAGTTTGAGGAATGTTTCTTTTTTTATGGCAAAGTTTGAGCCCATTAGTAATTTAGTATTTTGGAATTTATTTAAATCTCCACCATAGCTATGTCTTGGTGTATAGAATTTATTATTATCATCACGAAGGATTCCTCCTGCAAAGATTTCGACTTCTGGATTTTTTTCAATTTCTTTTTGCAGAACCTGAGCATAGTTTTCACTCATATAACCATCATCATCACAGAAGACAATCCAATCATAATTAGAGTCTATTTCTAATTTTGCGTCATTTCTGGCTTCTGAGACAATTTTTGTTTGGATGGATTGTGAGGTAAAGATGAGGTTTTCAGTAATATCCTTATTGAAGACAAGGGCATTAGTATTTTGATCAATAAGAATCATTTTTGCCGGAGTAGGGTGCTGGGCTAATGACTTTGTAATCGATTTTTCGACTAAATCGATTGGACGGTTAAAAGTATTGGTAATAACAATATATTTTAACATTCTCTCTTTCTGAGTCCTTCTAGTTTGTGATGGGATTAATTTAGAATTATTGAGGAAAGAAGTAAAATAGAAAATATTTCATAGATAGTATTTATCAAAATAGGTTATGAATCCTTAAATAAAGTAGACTAATATTGTACTTTTTCTTACTATCAAGGAAATGAAAAAAATCCTCATTACCGGTGGTGCCGGATACATTGGATCCCATACTGTGAAGCTCTTAGGGGAACAGTTAAAGGGAGCGAACCTTTACATTCTTGATGACTTATCCACAGGACATCAAGAAGCCATTCTTTTTGGTGAGTTCGTTAAATTATCCCTCAATGATCAACCAAAAGTTGAAGAATTATTTAAGCGGCATAAGTTTGATTTAGTCATTCATTTTGCGGGATCGATTGTCGTGCCCGAGTCTGTTTCAAAACCACTCGATTATTATTATAACAATACGGTAAATTCCCATTTCCTTCTTTCTCTGTGTGAAAAGTATGATGTGAATAATTTTATATTTAGTTCTACTGCTGCTGTTTATGGAGATAACATTGAGGATTCAAAAATTGGGGCAAAGGAAAATAATACTTTAGCTCCAACATCACCCTATGGTGTTTCGAAACTCATGACGGAACATATGATCCAAGATTATGCTTTTGCGAATAAAGATTTTAAATATGCTATCATTCGCTATTTTAATGTGGCTGGAGCTGATCCAGATGAGAAATTAGGCCAATCATTCCCTAATGCGACCCATTTAATAAAAATTTGTGCTGAAGTTGTGGCCGGAAAAAGGGATAAAGTGAAAATTTTCGGTACTGACTATGAAACAGAAGATGGGACATGTATGCGGGATTATATCCATGTTACTGACTTAGCTCAAGCCCATGTGGATGGGGTTAATTACCTCTTTGAGGGAAATGAATCCACCATAGTCAATTGTGGTTATGGAAAAGGATATAGTGTTCGCGAAATAGTGAATAAGGTTAAAGAAGTGTCAGGGGTAGATTTTTCTGTTGACGATACTGAACGTCGCCCAGGAGATCCAGCGATTATAATATCCAATGCGCATAAAATTAAAAAAGTTTTTAAATGGAAACCAAAATATAACGATATAAGCAAGATTATTGAGACGGCCCTAAATTGGGAAAGGATTAGGCCATTTTAATTTTATCCGACTTTAAATCCTATTCAAAAATAGACAAGTTCATATTTCTTGCATTGTGCTTTCTCATCGGTGGAGTCTATTTATCGGTTTCAATTCCTTCCCTCTATCACATTTTAATGATTGTTCCTATTTTCTATTATTTAGGAATTCAAAGAACTTTTCCAAAACTATCAATTAGCAGCTATTTCCTGATTGGCTTTTTGTTATGGCATCTTGTTTCTTATTTTTTTAACTTTGAACAAATAAGTGAAGTGATGAGCGGCAAGAAAACTTTATCCTGGGTGAAGTATGGCTTAATTTCTCTCTTAAGTATTTATCCTTTGGAGTTGTTTATTTCAAAGTTGTCTGATGATAAGAGAAAGCGAATTCTAGGTTTTCTTTTCAATATATTTTTAGGGAGTATTTTTCTCGCAACTTTTTATGGTTTAATCCTTAAGTTTTTTCATTTTGATCTTCTTACTTTGAGTGAAACAACCATAACAAGAGACCTTGAAAGAAACCGAGGATTAACCGGAATCATGCGTTACTCCTACGGCTTAAGTATGGCCATAACTTTGATATTTTCTCTTTTGATGACTCGATATGTACAACCAAAGTTTTCTTCGAATCATCTTCGCTTATTTTTCTTAGCAGTGGCATTGATGGGATTATACCTTAGTTACTCTCGAGGAGCGCTATTAGCACTTTGTTTAGGATTTATTCCCTTAGTTTTATTTTATAAAAAAGAATACTTTATGAAGTTTTTCTTTTCCATGGTGGGCGTGATTATTTTAATCTCTGCCATTCTTCTAAAAGGGGGAATTGAAAATTCACCTCGCTACATAAGTGGGAAGACAAAAGTTTCAGATCAAAAACGAGTCGCTCAGTTTAGAGCGGCCATGTATGCAGGGAAAGAAAACCCTATCTTTGGTCTTGGCCCTAAGCAATTCAAATATCACTCTGTTGAGTTAAAAGAAAAATACAAACTTCCGAGGATCAATTATAAATCTCATGCTCATAATGTGTTTTTAGAGAAATTTGCGAATCTGGGTTTTCCTGGGCTCATTCTCTTTTTGATGTTTATTTTCTTTTGGATCGCGGAGGTCAATCTTTTACCAAATCCTGTTAGAAGTATTTTTCTTCCCTTTATTTTTGTCTTTTTAATCGCTAGTCAATTTGAATATGTGTTTGATGCGAATAACTCATTCTTTTTCTTTTTTATTTATAGTTTAAGTAAAGTTGATTATTGGAAGTTGAGAAATGAATCGAAGTAAAAAAGCTTTAGTCATTTTCAGTGGAGGAATGGACTCTTCTCTTTGTCTTCTTTCTGCCATTAAAAAATTTGGAAAAACTAAGGTCCTCGCAGTGAGTTTCTCCTATGGCCAGCGCCATTCAGTGGAATTAAAGCAAGCTAAAAAAATAGCAAAGCACTTTCAAGTGGACCATGAAATATTGAATCTAAATCTTCTGGGGAAAATAACCCACTCATCGCTCTTAAATACCACTGAAAAAATTAAGCACACTAAGGGCAAACCACCCAATACTATGGTGGTTGGGCGAAATGGACTAATGCTAAGACTTGCTTCAATTTATGCTCAATCAAAAAAAATAAATGACGTCTACATGGGGGTGATTGAAGTTGAAGAAGCAAATTCTGGATACCGTGATTGCTCTCGCAAGTATATTAATCTCATCGAAAAATCTTTAAGACTCGACTTTGGGACAAATGATTTTAATGTGGTTACTCCAATTATTAAAAAAACAAAACTACAAACGATGCGCTTAGCGTATCGATTTGGAGAACTTGAATATCTCTTAGAAAATACCATTACCTGTTATGAAGGAATAAAAGGATATGGTTGTGGAAAATGCCCTGCCTGTGAGCTTCGCAATGAAGGTATCTCTTTGTTTTTACAAGAAAAACCTAACTTCTCTTTTACGTACCGAGCAAAATTTACTTAACGTGTCAATAAACATAGACATCTGAAACTGGTATGATAGAAACGCTTCACTGTCTTAGGATTAGACGAAATATTCCGTACTTCTATTTGGTTTGACTAATGGCCAATGTGATTGAAAAGTTCTTTTTAATCTGTTGGCCATTTATTTATTCTGAACTCGGATAAGCTTTTAATCTCCTCGTCAAAACTCAATTTCATTTTGGTCATATACTTAATCATTTATTTAGTCATTATCATAAAAAAAATCCATTCTGATTAATTATTAAGAA
>JAOHMI010000010.1 GCA_028101965.1 Bacteriovoracaceae bacterium | reverse complement strand
CCTTCACCTTAATTTGGTTACTAGTAAAAATTTTTTTATTCATTAGATAGACTTGTCTAAGTTGGCTTTGTAGATCACAGAAGTTCTTGCTAGTCATTTCATCAAAGTCAATTTGTTTAAACTCCTTGTATTCTAATTTTCCAAATATTTTTATTTTTAATGATTTAATGGCCTTTTTCGTTTTTGTAGAAAGATTAAGCGAAACTTTATTAATCTTCTTATAGTCCTCGCAAAATTTACTTTTGACCTGGGTAGAGTTTATGGAAAACTTAGAGCAATTATCGCGAATATAGCTATCAATAACCAATTGAACTAAAATGAGCCCATAAGTTGGCACAGAGGCAATGTTACTTAGCAAGAGCGCTCTCTGTAATAAATAACTTGCCAATATATCCTCACTACTTTGATAAAAAAAGCTAAGTGAGTTGTCCATGTTTCCTTCAATCCTCGCGGCGAATAGTCCTTGAAAGAAACCAATAATCAATGAGCTTGGTACTTCAAAAGCTTCTTTTACAATTGAATAGACATAAAGAGGTGCATGAAGAATTTTTTGATGGCGTAACTTCTTATCACAATGATAGCTAATTTTTTGTTTAACAAATTTTGTAAATTCTTTTTTTTGTATTTTTTTAGTGCGCCTCTTTTTTTGTTTTAAGGATTTTTTTAAATTTTTTTCAATTACTTTCTCAAGCTCATCGTCGAGGATCTCCCTTCTGCTTTGAAGAAGTTCATTAATTTTTTCTTGTGACAAGTGAGATGTTGAATATTGCAATTCTTTGTATAGGAGACATGCATAGTTATCTAGTTCATTAACTTCATTTTCAGAGAAATTAAAGTCTAGTTCTTGTTGAGATGGATAATCATTTCCATTAGATTGAGCGATAAATATTAAAAAAAATAAAACCAGTTTAATTATAAGATTCATGATTCCCCAAGATTTTATTTGCCAACAATAGCAAATGACTAAATTGGGGCATTATCTGTTGAAAAAATGACAATTATTTTTAAGTAATAGTTTCAATTTTTGAATTATATCCTTCACCTGAAATCTCAATCACTTATGATTGTTTTATGGATAAGCTATTTCTTTCAATCATTTTTATTTTCTTTACCTCACAAATCATTCAAGCCAGCGATATTATCTGTATAAGAGATAATTTATCTGATCGGCCAGGGAAAGTTCAGATTCATTTCTCTAAGCACTTGGAGGATTCTTATTCCTTTGGGTTTAATATAGGATCGGATTTTGTTTTGAAAAATAGAGAAGTAACTAGCTATTTTTCAAATGAATCTTTTTTATATCTAAATTCGAATTTTGAACAAGATAAAGTTCTCTTAACTATTAGCGGTCTTTACCATACTGTTGGAGCTGATACGACTCCCGCCAATGAAAGAATGAACAGTATTATTGGACAGATTAATAATCCCAAAACAGATGTACTTTTTATTGTAAGAAAGGATATTTGCTCGTTTAGCTATAATCTATCCGATTCAACAAAATCTATTTCATGTGAAACCTATGATCCTAGGAATTATAATGATTTTTTTAGTTTTCCAATTTGTACTTACTGGCAGAAAAAATTGTTTGAAATTGATTCGAATGAGTAGTGAGGAAATGGAGCGGGCAACAGGATTCGAACCAGCGACCTTCTGCATGGCAAGCAGACGCTCTACCAACTGAGCTATACCCGCTCAAAACGAAAAACCTATCCTATTCATCATCGGGTAAACTGTCAATATCCTTGGAAAATCTTTTAAGCTTTAATATTTATATTAGGATAATATTGGAAAACTATTCAATTTTAAATTCAAGGGTCTTGATAAGTTTATGATAGCTTTCCCCAGAGTAGGCTTCTAAAAGCGTATCGAGAACGTCTTTTTTTACCTTAGGGACATTAGGGTCAAGCATCAAATAAACAAAGTGATCTGCAATGATAAAGACTTTTGAAACAGGAAAAAGATCCTCAGGAGGATCATTATCGAATCCAATTCCATCTTTACGGCCATGCTGTTGCAGCATGATCATTTCTAAATAGTCACTAAATTGTGGGTGGGACTTTAAGATATTTGCCGCATTTTTTGCGTGATAAATTACCGTATTTTTTTCATCTTCTGACAAATTGTATTTTTCTAAGTCGTCGCGAGAATGTATTTTATGTTGAGCTTCCGATTTGAGAGTGATATCCGCAAAAAAACTGGCGAAACTCATTAAATCCACAAGTGTTTTTTCATACCAATTTTGCTTACTTAAAATAAAGTTCCCTAGAACTGCCCTAAGGTGAGCTCTTTGGTAAGCATAACTAATCTTCGAACTAAAAAGCATCTTAAGTAGATTTCCTAAATCAGATTTCTCTTTAATCATTTTTGACATAGAGTTGATCGCAGAGTCAGAGAGTTGCACGATTGATTCGTCGAACCCAATTTTTGCTAATTGATCATTTACAATTCCATAAGCATTCGCAGTGGTAGAGATTCTTTCATTGGTTTCTAAATCATCATCCTCTAGCTTTTGAATGATTTGGTTGGTGACAAAAGTTACAAAGTATTGTTGATAATCACTGGCCACATATAAATCATGCAAACCTTGTTCTTCATATTTTTCAATTAAGTCTTTTGCAAAGGCATCTTTTGAATGAATTCTTTTTATAAATTGATACTCACCTATACCTTGCTTAATTCGGATATAAATATCACAGGGCACTTCACTGATGTCATAAAAGAATCGAATATTTATAGGAACATATTCAGGACGAATTTTTTTCTTTAGGTCTTCAAGAGAAATACCAAGGACTTGAGCCGATTTCTTAATAACTGTTTCCCACGCAACTGGCTCAGTAAAAATTATGGCTTGTTCTTCAATGTTTTTATTTTCACCTAAGACGATCACTGGAATATCTATATTCTTTGAACTTAAGAAATTGATAATATCTTCGGCCGTATTTTCTTCTTTAATTTTATTTCGAGTAATTATTAAATCTATGTTCGGTAAAATATTTAACAATTCGATGGCTTCGCGCGCGGACTTTCTATCGATTACATCTGTACCGGCATAGGTGTTGAGATTGATTGAGTACAATCTAAAAAGTTTTTCGTTATCTTCAATTAATATTGTTTGCATAAAAACCCATTAATATTAATAGTTTATAATAAACTTATCGAGAAATCCTGCCTTTTCTTTTAGTCTTTTTTTTATATTGTAGTTGAATCAATTAGTTTAGTACTGAAGTTGCTCTTTTGATGAAATTTTTGGATTGTCTTTAATGTACCGAGGAAGCATCCATCCAGGAACTAACTGTCTAACTGATTGAAAAATTTCATTTCCAATTTGTTCGCTCAGGTAAAAATGCATGGCCCCTTTAACCTGATCGGGATGATGAAGATAGTAAGGATTAATCCTTAAATCTGATAGAGTACGAAATAGCTCTGCTAAAACGAGAGGGTCATTATTAACATTTTTGAGTAATACAGACTGGGAAAGGAGTTCACAATTATTGATTTGAGTTAATTTCTTTATAGTTTCCTCAACAAGAGAGTTTTTTAATTCCCAGGCATGATTAACATGCAAACAAATTATTATTTTATGAAACTTATTTGAATTATTACTTATTAAATTTATAAAATCATTATTAATCCGTGAGGGAGTAATGACAGGAACGCGAGTATGAAACCGAATATATTTTAGATGGGGAATTTTTTGAAATTCATTTAAATAATTTTCGATAGTAGCATTATCCACCATTAAGGGGTCACCTCCAGTGAAAATTAATTCTTCAATCTCAGTGTGTTCATACAAGTAATCTAAGCTTTGACTAAAGTTTTTACCAAAAAGTGATTTCTTTTGAGAAAATTCATTCTTTCTAAAGCAATAACGACAATGAATAGGACAATTTGAATTTAATAAAAATAAAACTCGATTGTGGTATCGATGAATAATTTGAGGAGCTGCTAAGAAACCTTCATCGTTTATAGGGTCAATCATCCCCTTATCATGTTTGAATTCTTTTTCATGAATAAGGTATTGATTCCAAACTTCTAGTGGAGCTTTATCTCTGTCTAACCTCTGAAAAAAACTATGGGGTACAAGAAGAGGGAAAGAATGATTTTTAGTCGTTATTAACTGTTCTGGAAAACCAATGGATTGATTATTAATTTGATTTAGGATTGAAGAGGGATCGCGAATAGAATGTTTGAGATCCTTAAGAAAATCTTCCATTATTCTTTCACATAATAATTATTATCATTAAGTCTTTTAATCACTTTAGCGCTGCCAGTTATAAGGAGTCCTCCAAATAAGCTCATTCCAAGAAAGTGGGTTAAGGATTTCTCAATAGAAAAATTGCCACCATTCTTAAGAACATAGAATATCCAACCTAAAAGGCCAATATGTAAGATAAATATTAAGGTGTGAGTGATTCTCACCACAGACTTTTTAGTCATTTTTTTCTAATTCTTTTTTTAAAGTGGAAATTAAGTAATCGAGCTCTTCTTCTTCATCCAAGTCTCTTATTTGCGTAATTTTTTTTAGCATAAAGTTTTTATTAAAGTTAGTAACTAGGCATTTGGCATAAAGAATTCTTCCCTGAGGAGTTTCTAAAATACTTAGAGGAGTGACAGGTCTTCTTAAATTTCGAAGACTACCACCTTTATAAACTATGGTTAAATTGCCTTTTTCATTGATTCGTCCAATTAGTTTTTGAATTTTTTCATTCTTCGTTCCTGTTAACATGGACTTTTTTATTTTTTCAAAATCATTAAAGCGAGCATAAAAAAATTGGCTTTTTAGTTTTTGGCGCGCACTTTTACTTAAGTCTTTCTCTTTATTGAGAATCTTTAGCATCTTTAATAGTATTTTTAGACAAATAAATGCATCTTCATGAGCGATATGGTGAGTGAAATCTATGGAGAAAAAACTGGCCAAGGTGGATAGTTTAAAATTTTGCGGTCGATCGGGACTCGCTTCTTTTTTTCCCGCTGGCCACACATTTTTAGCCAGCTTTATAGTGTCATACACATCATTCATAATATTTTGAACATTTTGATGAATAATATCTGAGCTAATAAAACCCACATCATATTGTGCATTATGGGCGCAAACAGAAGATGTTCCTAGAAATTCAAGAAACTTAGGTAAGACTATATTAACTTGACCTGCATCCTGAAGCATTTCAGAAGATATTTTATGAAACTCAAAAGTTTGCTCAGGAGAGGTCGTCACTGGCTTGACGAGTTCTTGCCAACTTTCAATTTTGCCTTCTGAGGTAATTTTGACCGCACCAAATTCAATAATTTCATGAAAAGGTGCGGATAATCCCGTTGTCTCCACATCAACCCCTACTAATCCCTTTGGGAAGTAGGTGAGGCATAGGTCAATCTCTTCATGGGAGAAAGAACTCTGTAAAAATTCATCGGATAATCTGCGCATTCGCTCTTGGAAATACCATAAAATTTTATAAGAGAATATCAAAATAGTTCAATTAATTCATGGCCTATATTATTTATCTATTGAATAATGTGATTTTTATTTTAAGACAGATTTTATTACCTAAATTATAAATACTATTTTGAAGGATATGTATGTCACAAGAATTTGATGTTGTTGTTATTGGCGGTGGACCAGGTGGTTATATCGCAGCAATACGAGCTTCACAGTTGGGCAAAAAAGTTGCTTTAGTGGAAAAAGAACACTTGGGTGGTGTTTGTTTGAATAAAGGCTGTATTCCAACAAAAGCTTTACTTAAAAGTGCACATAGTGTTCACGAAGTTAAGCAATTATCTTCATTAGGTATAAATGTTGAATTGAAGGACTTGGACGGAACCGTTGCCGTGAAACGAGCTAATCAAATCGCTAGTAAAATATCTAAGGGCGTTGGCTACTTGATGAAAAAAAATAAAATTACTGTTATCGATGGATCAGCAGAATTTATAAGTGCAAATGAAATTAAAATTAATCATCCAACCCAAAAATCTACACAAAATATAACGGCAAAGAAGTTTATCATTGCTACTGGAGCAAACTATCGTCAGTTCCCCGGTTTAGTGCACGATGGAGAAAATTTATTGGGAGCTTGGGAAGCAGTTAAATTAGAAACTCTGCCTAATAAAATTGGAATTATTGGAGCCGGCGCTATTGGAATGGAGTTTGCTTACTTTTGGAGCAGCTTTGGAGTCGAAGTGCAGATCTTTGAATTGCAGAAAAACTTACTTCCACTTGAAGATGAAGATGTTTCGAAAGAAATTGAAAGAGCTTATAAAAAATATGGAATAAAGTTTTTCTTAGGTGTAGAAAAAGTTTCTGCTGAATCAAGTAATGGCAAAACTCAAGTTAAGTATGTTTCAGGTGGTAAAGAACAAGCATTTGATTGTGATAAAGTTTTAATCGCAGTGGGAATGCAAGGTAATACGGAAAATCTTGGATTGGAAAAAATTGGAATTAAGGTTGACCGAACTTTTATTGAGACAAATGAATTTCAACAAACAAATTTGAAAAATATTTATGCAATTGGAGATGTTGCTGGTCCTCCACTATTAGCTCATGTGGCCAGTCATGAAGGAATTATTGCGGCTGAACATTTATCTGATAAAAAGCCGCATCCAATAGATCCACTTAATATTCCTGCTTGCACCTATTGTCAGCCTCAAGTGGCAAGTGTTGGCTTAACTGAAAAGAAAGCCAAGGAATTAGGTCTAGATTTCAAGGTTGGAAAGATTCCTTTCTCAGCGAATGGAAAGGCTATAGCTTCAAATGAATCAGTCGGATTTATTAAAACTTTGATTGGTAAAAATGGTGAGATGCTAGGAGCACATATTATAGGGACCGTTGCAACGGAACTAATTCACGAGTATACCTTATTTAAAACGATGGAGGGAGTGGACGAAGAGATTTTTGGAACAATTCATCCGCATCCAACTCTAGGAGAATTTCTAGCCGAAGCAGTGCTTGCCGCGCATGGAAGGACTTTGAATTTTTAAGGATAATTTAAAAGTACACACAATTATTTAGGAGAATAAATCATGGCCCGACGAGAAGTTATAATGCCTCAAATGGGAGAGTCAATTACTACAGGAACCATTACAAAGTGGAATAAAACAGTTGGAGATGTAGTTGAATTAGATGAAATACTTTTTGAAATTTCAACTGATAAAGTTGAATCTGAGATACCTTCAGCCTTTGAAGGAAAAATAGTGGAAGTTCTTTTTCCTGAAGGTGAAACAGTACCTGTGGATACAGTAGTTGCTTACATCGATGAAGATGTGAATGCAGAGGTTTCTTCCAGTTCAACACCTTCTCCTAAATCAGAAGAGTCAACTCCTGTCGCAAATTCACCGGTGGAATCTTCTGCGGCCGCAGCGGTTGAATATGGCTCGAATGATTGGTCTTCATCTGAAAGATTCTACACTCCTTTGGTAAAAAAATTAGCTCAAGAAAATAATATAAGTGTATCAGAGTTAAATACGATTAAAGGTTCTGGTCTTGGTGGACGAGTGAATAAAGCAGATTTTGAAAATTATCTTAAGACTCGTGGAAGCGGAACAACGACACGTTCGGCGACAACCACAACTCGACCTGCAGCTCCAGCTCCAACGCCAGCTCCATTAGATTTTGATGCAAATAATGTCATTATTGAACCAATGGATAATATGAGAAAAGCCATTGCTCGGAATATGGTTGAATCAAACTTAACTTCACCACATGTTAACTCCGTGGATGAAATTGATATGACCAATCTTGTAAAATACAGAGAAAATATTAAAGATGATTTTTTCAAGCAAGAGGGATTTAAGCTAACTTATACTCACTTTATTATTTATGCTCTTATCCAAGCACTTAAAGATTTTCCTAAAGTAAATGCTTCTGTGGATGGTGATAATTTAGTGATTAAAAAAGAAATCAATATTGGATGTGCTGTGGCCGTCCCAGGAAATGGCTTAGTCGTCCCTATAATTCATCAAGCTGATAACTTAAATCTTCTTGGGTTATGCCGCCGGGTTAATGAGTTAGCTTTAAAAGCAAGAAGTAAAAAACTCACGATGGCCGACCTTACGGGCGGAACATATACTTTTACCAACGTAGGTAGCTTTGGAACTCTGTTTGCTACACCAATTATTCTTCAACCTCAAATTGGAATTTTTGCTTCTGGTGTTATCAAGAAAAGAGTGATGATTACAAATGAAGATGCGATTGCTATTCGGCATATGATGTATGGAACTCATACCTACGATCATCGAGTGATTGATGGTGAACTTGGTGGACGTTTTCTCGATTCAGTAAAAAAACACTTAGAAAGTATGAACCCTCAAGAATTACTGTAATCTACAGTTTTTCTTTGATTGGCTATATGTAAGGAATAGACCATGCATTTGGGTTAATCAGGGAATTTTTTCAACGTAGCTTAAGCTTACTTTTAACTTTTTGATCTAATGCTAGCGTTTTTTTATGGGGCGCAAGTTTATAATCATAATGCTGATTCAGATTGGGGCATATTCGCAGGGTCTAAAAAAGCAAGAACATTTAAATAGTACAGATTCTGATTTGGTTACTAATTTTTGGAAATCGGAAAAAGTTTTTCAAAGTTTTTGCCAATTGTATAAACTTCCTTGTCGTAAAGGAAAACTCCATATCAGTTTTTTCTTTCGCAATGATAATATTTTTAAGATTCAAGAAAGCACAGTTCGTGACGATTTAAAAGATTTTGTTAGTTCAGATTTTTTATTTACTTTTGATCAAATGTTGGAATTTAAAGTTTCATTAGACTCTAATAGGCAAATTGGTGGAAAGATTAAAATGTCCGAGTTTACTCTACCAAGGGGTTCTTTCAAAAGATATTGGGTTAATAGTGAATATGGTGATCTCGTCGCTCACTCTTCTATGCCTTATCATGATTTTGATTATTATAAAGAGACCCAAAATGAGATGATCGAAGTTGAGTTTTATGGGGGAAGTAAGGTTACAGTTTCTAATGATAATTTTTCCTTCTTTCTTTCTAATAACCGAGAAAAATTTAATTCACTAGATGATTTGATTGCAGATGATGGGACAAAAGAAGGAGATATTGTTTATCGATATCAGCTGATGCCTGATGGTACTTATCACCCGGTAGAACCTTATTTAATTACGGGGGAAGATACGTATCGACCTATTGGGCGATACTATACGTACGGAGATATTGAGGAAGAGGATACAAGCCAATATTTTAGTAATAAAACTCAATTACTTTTTCATTTCTCTCGTTTATGGAATTTAGAAAACCCAGAAAAATTTTTTCCAATTTTCCTTCACACTTTAGAGGGATCGATTGAAGCTGGAATGAGTATAATCGATTATAAAAATCATTCTATAATTTGGGGGGCAACTCGCTGGCAAGAAATGTTTCATAGCATTGGTGATCAAACTGAATTCCATTACATCGGACAAAATATTGATCGGCAAATTCACCCTAAGATAGAGCTTGGTGGGAGAGCAATATTTGCTTTAATTAAGAAGTTTTTTATTGAGTCTGTTTTTAACTTAGGATTGGGAACTCACGAAAGTGATCGTTATGCATCTCTTGAGTTTAATTTAGGATTACCACTGTTTGAAAATCATTTACAGGTAAAAGCGACATCTCTTTTTGGGATCACGGATGATGACAAAATTTTCAGCACAGAAGAGCTGGTTTCAAAAAGAATTGGGTTTGAAGTAGATCTTAATATCACTAAAAGAGTTTCTCTAAATTATGGAATGTACTATTTTTTAAGCACAAAACCTTACCAACCAGACTATAACATTATGAGTTCCCCTACAGGAGAGCGTGTTTTATTTAATTCTCCAGATCGATTCTCAACAGTTCAATCACAGTATGATGGTCGAGCAACCAAGTATTTAGGTCAGACATCACCAAGGGCTTTACCTTATCATCAACTTAAAATTAGCGTTCATTTTGGGGGAGGAAAAAATAAGTGAGCTTATTTGAGTTGGCCAGCTCCCTGGCGTAAGATCTCTGGGATTTGTCCCATTAAACTAACTATTGTTGATGGACCGACAAAATTAACTTCTCCTGGATCAATTATCATTGAAATTAAATGACCTAAACAATCTTCTATGAGGAGAGGGTAAATTAATTGATCTTTCTCTAATTTGAGAAGTTCATGAGTGAGGTTAGTGCTAATTAAAGGCTTTTCATAGGATTCGATTAACTTGGTAACAATTAGACCAGGGGGAAATCTTAGACCAATTTCACGGTCAGTCTTAGAGGCTTTTATGTATTTCCTAACTGATTTTTGAGCCTCTAGAATGAAAGTGAAGTGCCCGGGAATGTTCTTTTTAATTACTTTAAAGTGCTTATCATCGACAAATGCCACTTCTGAGGCCATGGAAATAGAGTTGCATAATAAAGAGTAATGCTTCGTTTTATCTTCACTTTTGAGTGAATAGAATTTAGTAATTGCTTCCTTAATTGTGGGGTCGCACACGATAATCCAGGATGTATCAGTGGGAAAGCATAGTAAACACCCTTTTTTCAGTAGGTTACATGCCGAGTCTAGGACTCTTTGGTCAATTGAGTGCTCAAATACGTAGCTAATCATACTTCTATCATACTGCGAAAAAAACTCTTTTGTCCAAAAAAGCTTTTGACAAGAAATGAGTCTGTATCTATTGTAAGTGCCTTATTTACTTAAATAGACAAAAAGGTTTTACAGATTATGCAAAATATCAAGCTTAAGGTTGATGAGAGATTTGGTGTAGAGAAAACAATCAGAAAATTTAAAAGATTGTGTGATAACTACGGAATAGTTCGAGAGTATCGTAATCGATCCGAGTACAAGAAGCCATCTGTGAAAACTAAAGAAAAAACTGAAGCTGCTGAAAAGAGAAGAAGAAAGTCTGAGTTTAAAATGAGAAGGTCTTCCAAAAAGATCTAATCATTTAGATTATTCTTTATTATTTATAATCATCTTTAAAATACTAATCCATTTATTATTGATATTGTTAAGTTGAGACTTTGCTCTCTTGTTAACTGTATTTTTCCTTTTGTATAATTGTACATTTAGTTCATGCCAAGAGTTATTTAAATCATTTATTCTTTCTTTGAGTAAATGAAACCGGTTCTCTGCGAGAATATGAATATCGATAGTTTTAAAAAAGAAAGTATGTCCGTATTTGAGATCTTGTTGCACATTTTCTGGCATAAGTTCAAAGATATAGAGATGGTACTTTTCATATAAGTCGAGGATTGAGTTTTTAAGGTTATCAATGCTGTGACTTTGAGAAGGGTTAATGTTGACCATGTTAGTAAATAAATTAATTCTGGTGTGCAGTTGATGGATTAAGGTTAATAGTTTTATTCTTCGGGATTGTGCTTCTGCATTTTCATAAAATGATTTGATATTGTTATCAAAGTCATTCTCTAATTTAATGGAGGCCGTATATAAGGCATTGAAGTTTTGGTTGAAGTTATTAAGCTTTTCGACACAATTTTCGGTGAAAAGGGAGCACTCATTTTTTAAGCCATACACTTCTGAATAAAGGTTGAGGATTTTCGCTCTTAGAGAGAAGTGACTTTTAAATTTGGGGCGAACGTATTCTAAAAAATCTTGGTATTCATTGGTTATGTTATATAATTGAGGTTTAATATATCTTCTATATTGTTTGGGATCATATTTAATAATATTTTTTTCGTAAGCTTGCAGAGGAGAGAGGAAAAGGAAGATTATAATTGAGAGTATCATTGCTAGATAATCTCATAGTTTTATGACAATTCGCAAATTTTCAACAAAGAAACCCGTTAAGAAATAAAATTACTTTCATTCCTTAACGAGTTTTCCTTTAGGAGGAAATATTAGCTCTTATGCGCCTGATGATTTTGTAGCATTGTAAGCCTTAACTCTTTTGTCACTAAAGCCTTTGCGTCCTGGTGTTTCGGTTTTATACTCACCTTTAGGATTTTTTGCATTTTTACCATTAGCCACATCTTTTTTCTTTGGATCAAATACTTTAACACCTGTCTTGGCCAAGTTACTTTTGAAACCTTTAAATACCTTTGGTTTATAGGTACTGGAAACATTAGTCTTATTTGGATCATTTTCTGCGCCTGCAAGATTTGTTTCATCGTTGGTTGCTAAGGTTTCACCAAGTCTTTCTTCTTCTTTTTCACCTTTTGCAAGTGTCAACTGTCCACGCTCTCTTAACTTACTTGGAGTTGTGCCTAAGATATCTCCAGTCGCCGACTCAACACCATCACCTTTTTTACGGTTAGAGATCATGTCCAACTTTCCTGTCTCAAGAAACTTCATATAATTCGGGTTACCTAATTGGATAAAGTCTAGAGCATTATTGTAGCGATCTAAACCATTTTTATTCTCAGTCTCAGTTTCAAGCTTTCCTGTTGCCCACTTCTTTCTTTGCTTTTTTGAGTCAATGTCCATAGCTTCGAGGAAATCTTTTCGAACCTTCTTTTTTCCATGGAATAGTCTCTTTAAGCCTTTCTTTGAAGTCTTATTACTTCTGGCGGTTTGGTAACTTTTGTAAACCTCTCCGGCCATAGCTTTTTGAGCATCATTTGGCTTACCATTAAAAAACTTGTCATAGAAGCCTTGCATATCCGGTGAATCCTCAGCTGCTTTATAGTTTTTACGTAAGTACTTCAGCATTTTCTTTGACTGACCCTTAACCTTTTTAGATACCTCTCTGTTACCACGCCTAGCCAGTCTCGTCGCTCTTCTGCTCTGCTTCTTTAACGGTCTTAAAGCTTTTCGCTTGTCCTTTTTAGACATGTCTGAATCTTCAATATCAGATCGTTTTTCCATTAAGCCACTACCGATAACAGTTGTTCGATTTCCGCTATCATCAATTTTTTCGTAGCTAAGTCCGTGCATTTCACCTGCACCTTCTTGCATTTGATCATAACCTTTTCTTATTGAGTTATAATCTTTTCGACCTCTTCTAAATTGTCTTTTGTCAGATTTCTCAGTCAAGCCCTGATAGGTTTCAGTTTCTTTAAATTTTCTTCCTGTCAGATCTTCGAGTGAGTCAGAAAAAGACAAGTTCATAGTTAACGACAATGCAGTCGTTAATAATAAATTCCTTGCTTTCATAATTTTATCTCCGTTGTTATATATTTCTCTTCGTTAATTAGTTAAATTGTGAACAAACACTGTCCCAAAGGGCATCACTGAACTGAAGAGTACTGACGACTTGGTCATTGTAAAGAAACTCACATTGACCATCAGCTGTGAAGGTGTAAGCATTATTGTACTTCATGCATGCATTTAAAATTGCATTCTCATTCGCCTGATTTGGGGCTCCATTGTAGATTTCTACAGTGTTTTGAATTTGGATGAGATCTTCAAGTTGAACCATCTCACACTTATCTAAACCTAAGGAATAAGCTGAGTTGTTTAACTTAACGTTGTCTCCTACTTTCGTAGTGTTTTCTTTTTTCTTTTCGTCCTCGTCAGTTCCCTTGCGTTTAGTTCTCGCACAAGAGAATAGCAGCAAGGCCGCTGGGATAAGTAATAGTGCTTTTTTCATTTTAGACCTCCTAAAGTCTTTTTGTGGGCACACAATGCCCATTAAAAAAATTCATAATCTGATGACAAGGAAAATTGCACATCATGTGCCAAGATTTGTTGGCGATGGGATTGCCATTGATTAAATTTGCGGATTAACTTTTATTTTTAAGAACTTAGAAGGGGATTTAAATTATGATAAGAGATAAGCACGAGCTCTGGTACTCTCTTTAGAATTGTCTATTTTATGAAATATTGTCTAAAAGGTTGGCAGTTTTAGGAGGAAAGATGATTAACTTTATTGGAGTAATTAATTGAAATGTGGAAAAACTCCATTCGAAAATTTCGTTTAAACTCTCGAAAGTAGCTTCATTTTTAGCAGAATCGAAGCATGAAAAATTCTTTCCAAGCTATTCTGCTCTAAGTCCTTGTTCTTACACTTTCCCGTCACTTCTTTAGTGACAATAAAATTGACACTAAGTCTGATAAGGATGTTTTATAAGAAATGGATAAGCTTGAGAAATAGAATTATTTAACTACTTATAGATAAAAATTAGATTTATAACTTGAACAGCTTAAGCCCTTTCTATCAGAATAGACAAATTATCTTCATCGATAGCGAAAGACAGCATATTTTCAGTGCTCTTCTCATCTAAACTTTTACAAAGAGTTTCTCGGCAAATGTAATCTTTATTTTTGACAATCGCTTTCTTTAGAGAGTCAGAAGCAGTAAATGAAATCGTAATTCGATCATTAACGTTAAAGTCTAAATCTTTTCGAGTTTTTTGAATTCGATTAACGACCTCTCTGGCCAAGCCTTCATTGATAAGCTCTTGGTCTAGGTTGCAATCAAGTGAAACGGAGATAAATCGATTGGTCGCAACCTTTTCTTCATCCTTCGGCTGGCGAAAGACCAATATTTCTTCAGGTGAAAATGTTGTTCCTTCAATTTCGATTGAATCTCCAGATTCTAGTTTAAGTAAATTTGCTTCTGGTATAGCTTCAATCAGTTTGCGAAATTTCCCAAATTCTTTGCCAAGTTTTTTTCCAAGTACGGGAGAATTTGGCTTGGAGTACAGTTCAATATAATCTGCTTCTTGAGAGCTATATTCAACATTTTTAATATTGAGCTCTATTTTAATATAGTCTTCTAGTTTTTCTATTTCAGTTAGTACGTCTTGAGACTTATTAATAATTGTAATTGTTCTTAAGGGTGTTTTTACCTTAATTTTCTGTTTAATTCTTTTTTGTCTCCCAAGCAGAATAATCTCTTGCATCCTCTTAACCGCATCTTCAAGGGCTGGATTGATTTGATTACTTTGCTCACTAGGATAATCGCAAAGATGGACACTTTCCTCTATTCCAGGTTTAAACTCTCGCAACTCTTGAAATATATGGTCACTTAAAAATGGTGCAAAAGGGGCCATGAGCTTAGAAAGATTTTCGAGAGCGTTGAATAATGTGGTATAGGCGATTTGCTTGTCCTTATCCAATCCCTCTTCCCAGAAGCGGCGTCGATTTAGTCTGATATACCAATTAGTAAGATCTTCAATAAATTCAAATAAATTTGGAATTACATTATAGAGGCGATATTGATCCATTTCAAAATTGACTGACTTTATTAATGTATTTAATTTTGAATATAGGAACTGATCTAAAATATTTTCCCCATAGGCTTCATGTTGATCAAAGCTGAAACCATCTACTTTTGCATAAGTTTGAAAGAACTTAAAAGAGTTCAACCATGGTAGAAGGGCCTTTCGAACCATCTCCTTAACACCATCGTCAGTGAACTTCAGCTCTTCACCTTTGACTAACCCTGAAGTAATGAGAGTGAGTCGAAGAGGGTCAGCTCCATATTTATTCATTAAATCGTCTGGAGGAGTATAATTACGTAATCGCTTAGACATTTTTTTTCCATCAGAGGCTAATACTAAGCCATTAACGATTACATTCTTAAAAGCAGGTTTATTAAATAGGGCTGAGGAGAGAACCGTTAGTGTATAAAACCAACCTCTTGTTTGATCGAGTCCTTCTGCAATAAATTGCGCTGGAAAACCATTTTCAAATATTTCTTTATTTTCAAAAGGGTAGTGAAGTTGAGCGTATGGCATAGAACCAGATTCGAACCAGCAGTCTAAGACTTCACTTATTCTACTATAAGTTCCTTCTTCTCCGTCAATGGAGAAGGCGACATCATCGACGTACTCTCTGTGTAAATCGTCCAACTTTTGTCCCGAGTATTTTTCTAACTCATCGATGGATCCAATACATACATATTTTTTGGAGGTTTCATTATACCAAAGTGGTAAGGGGGTTCCCCAGTATCGATTTCTCGAAATGGCCCAATCTCTTGCGCCTTCTAACCATTTTCCAAATCTCCCATCTTTGATATGAGAGGGGACCCAGTTAATTTCACTATTTGCCGCTAACATTTTATCTTTGATTTTAGTTACATTGAGGTACCACTGAGGTAGGGCGCGATAGATCAAAGGCTTGTCTGTTCTAGGGCAAAATGGGTACGAGTGAACTAAAACGCTTTGATGGAGAAGTTTATTTTCGCTTTTTAAATGTTTGATAATATTTTTATCCGCATCCTTAATGAACTGACCCTGGAATTCAGGAACTGATTCATCAAAACAACAGGCAGAATCTATAGGGCATGCAAAAGCAGCTACACCTGCTTCTTCGAGGACTCTTTTGTCGTCTTCGCCAAATGCTGGAGCTGAGTGTACGATTCCTGTACCATCGGTGGTCGTTACATAATTGTCTGCATGAACTCTAAAAGCACCTTTCTTTGCTTGATCTGCAAAATAAGGCAAGAGAGGTTCATACTCTTTTCCAATTAAATCTTTACCCAGAAACTCCTCTAAAACCTCCGCTTCAATAATTTTCTTATAGGCTTCTAATCGGTCTTTCGCCATGATAAGAGTTTTCCCCGATTTATTATCTTTAACTTTTACATAAGTGACTAACTCGTTAATAATCAAACCAAGATTGGAGGGAAGTGTCCAAGGAGTTGTCGTCCAAGCTGTCAAATAAGTATCTTCATTCTTTAACTTGAAAAGGACTGTTATGGCAGGGTCTTGAACATTTTGATAGTTACTAGTTGCTTCAAAGTTACTTAAACCTGTTTGTAATTGAGTGGAGTAGGGAACAATTTTATTTCCCTGATAGATTAACCCTTGATCAAAACAACTTTTAAAAACCCACCATATGGACTCCATAAAAGGTGTATCCATGGTTTTGTAGTCATTTTCAAAGTCAACCCATCTACCTAAACGTGAAATCGTTTTTTCCCATTCCTTAGTAAACTTCTGAACGATTCCTCTACATTTTGAATTATAGTCTTTGATTCCATGTCGTTCGATATAATCACTTGCGGACATTTCATAAGCTTTATCGATTTCTTGTTCAATTGGAAGACCGTGACAGTCCCAACCAAATCTTCGTTCAACATAAAACCCTTTCATGGTGAAGTAGCGAGGGACAATGTCTTTAAGCGTGCTAGCAACGAGGTGTCCATGGTGAGGTAAGCCCGTAGCAAAAGGAGGTCCATCGTAGAAAATATAACGAGGCCCATCTTTTGTCTTCTCGAGAGACTTTTCAAAAATCTTTTTTTGGTTCCAATTATTTAAAATATTTTCCTCTGCTGTAACAAAGTTAAATTGAGTATTTTGATTTGTTTCTTCCTGGCCCATAAACCCTCTAAAAAGTTAAATTGATTTGTTATTTTGTATTGTTGCTAATGTAGCAGATTATTGTCTATAAAAGAAGAGTGCATTGTAGAGAAAACAGGGGCTTAGTACATAATTACTCCATGGAAATCTTTTTCAAGCAAGGCAATTCATGCAATCCAAGATAATCATTTAAATAATTTAAAGTAAATTGTCGTTTAGACCTATATGATCTTAATAATTTTAAGTATTTTTATCCATACTAGTGTGCTTTTTGGCTATGAAATGGATTTTGTTGATGAGGTCTTTGGCGAAGATGAAGTTAATTTTGATCATCTAAATCATGAAGAAAGTGATTGGACTTTTGATTCTGAAAATTTTGATATTGACCCACCTGAAAAGTTATTTATGAATCGAAGTATCATTGACTGGAAAAAAGTAAACCATCAATCATTTTTAAGTTTCCAGTTTTGGCTACGGGAGCGACTAAATCGCGATAGATTTCCTAATTGGAAGGAGATATTTCAGAATACTAAATACAATGAATTAGTCGGAGTGGCCCTTGGCTGCTACGGAGAATGCAATTTATATAGAGGAGAAAGATCGATATCTGCTTCTTTTAGATCTCGTTTACGTGAAGGAGACGAAGTTCAAACTGGAGATGATTCATATTTTCTTATGCTCACAGCGAATGGTACGTTAGTAAGGGTTTCCCCCAATTCTTCACTTGTGTTTAGTGAAATTAATTTTACCAAAGAAAATCATTTCGTTTATTTTAAATTAAACTATGGTCATGTCTATTGGGAACCAAGAGTTCATGGTAAATATGAATTCATTTCATTATCAGAAACCGAAACAATTTTTTATCCCTATGAAATTAAAGAAGCTAATTTAAGTTATGTTATGGTTAAAGAGCACCAAAAGTTAAAAGAAAAAGATCCCTTTCAAGCTGAATTTTATCAATATATAGGTTATGAGAAGCATATCCAGACAATAAATGATCAACGTTTAGAGAATAATGAGTTTTCAGCAAAGCGAGATGATATTATTTATGTAGTGGCACCAAATTCGTCTGTTTTGAGCATTAATTCAATCGGACATTTTTTTTACTCGCTGGCACAGCAAAGTAATATTAGAATTGAAAAAAGCCTTAACAATTTTCAACGAGATGATAAGAGAGAGCAGAGAAATTTATTATATTTAAGAGGATATAATAACGATATTGAAGCAAAGCTAGAGTTGGGTCAAACTTATGTGGTTGATAAGAAGGGAAGGAATTTCGAAACTAAGAATGAAAACCCTTTTCAAATCCTTCAAACTTTACTATCTCGAAATTATTCAACTCAGCTCTTACGGGAGATCTTAATTCGTGAAAAATGGTCTTTCTTGTTTGAAGAAGACTATAGTGGAGCTAAGCTTTCACAAATGTTTGGATATAGATTATGGAACCAACTTTACCCAACTGAGATGTACTATCGGTTTGAATTCCTAAAAGAGTATACTCGTCGAGTTGAAACCACTTTTTTAAAACAGCTCGCAAGTTTTAATTTTAAAAGTGATAGAGAGTTTGGGGTAAAGCATTATGGCAAGTCATTAGACTTGTACTTAAAATCTATTAAAAAACGTAATGGCTTCAAGCGGCAAGTAATAAAATATTTTGATGATTTAGATTATTACATATGGTCACTGAAGCAGAGAGGACAAAAATTCTATGATTTTTATACACCTTGAGATAAAGTAATTATTTAATCTAAATTTATTCAGCTTTACAATTGTGGAAAATGATAATTAGGGAAGCTACTTCCAAACTTGATATGAGTCATTCATTCCGGATGAATAGATCTGAATAAAGACAAAAAGTGGTAAAAGAGTTTTATGGAAAAGTTTCGTCTTATTCTTGGAAGTGCATCTCCTCGTAGAGTGGAGTTATTGAGTTTGCTAAAACTTCCTTTTAAACAAAAATTATCTAAGTATGATGAATCTTTAAATATTAGCCTAGATCCAAAATTAAAATGCTTAGAATTAGCCGATGAGAAAGCAAAAGATATACTTTCGTCGTTATCAGAAGAGCAGAGAGAAAATAGTTTTCTTCTAACCTCTGATACAGTGGTTTTTAATAAAAACAAAATTTTTGAAAAACCTAACGATAAAAAGGATGCTTTTATAATTTTAAGAGAGCTGGAAAACTCTATCCATACGGTCTATACAGGTGTTAAGTTTACTTTTCAAAAAGAAGGAAATATTCAATCCAAAGCTTTTGTGGAGGAAACTCAAGTTGAGTTTGGTACATTACCAGAGAGACTATTGCAGGAATATGTAAATAGTGATGAGCCTTATGACAAAGCTGGTGCCTATGGTATTCAAGGAACGGCAAGAGTCTTTGTGAAAAAAGTAAATGGATGTTTTAGCAATGTAATGGGCTTGCCTATTTACAGAGTTAAAGAAGAGTTAGAAAATATATTTGATGAAAAAGACTTGCTTAATTATTTTCATTAGTACCTTATTAAACTCAAATATTGGGGTGGCCCATAAAAAGTTTTTTCGGTCTGATCATATTCAAAAAAAAATCAAGCTTTTAATGGGAAAAAATATCGAAAGATCGATATTTGCTAGTTACATAAACGACCTCTTTTTTAATCTGAAGACATACTTGAAAGTAAAAAACCTAGAATGTACGGGAATAGTGGATATTGGTGAGTCTCAAGAGCAAGGGATTATTTGGGAGACGAAAAATTTTAAATTATCGAAAAATGAGAAAGATAAATGCTTATATGAGCAAAATTTATATGAGTTAGAGGTGGTTGATAAATTATATAAAAAGCGACGATATTATACGGTTCTTAATCATCGTGAAGAGCTAAAAGTTCTTGAGGAATTTCATACTAAACAGAAGTCGAAGGTAGCGTCTCGTGTAAAAAAGCTAAAGCAGAGATTAGAAAAGCTTAAAAACAATTAATCTAATTTAATATATCTTTTAGACTTGTAGGAGTTCTTTTTTTGTAAAGATTTTGGCTTAAGCATACTCTTCATAGGTCTTAAACTTTTATCTTTAGGAAATGGGATAAAATTTTCATTTTCCAATAGAGAGTTATTTTCACTGTCTTTGTTTTCAGTAGTCACGTTTTCCAAAACATGTTTTAAAAAAGGTAAATTTGATGATTGTTTCATAAGTTCTCTCACTTTTAGTCTTAATCCAAATTTAAGCTCTAAATAGATGAGAGTCTAAAATTTAGATCAGGCCATGCTATCGGGATAGTCCAATACTTAGCTCCTGATTACTTTGTTATGAGACATTCATTGCCTCGAAAAGTTAATATACCATCGGATTATACCATAATATATTGAATTTTCGAAGAAAATAAAGAATACTAGAATATTTAGACATCCTAAAGCTTCTAGCAAAACGATATTTATTTAAGTCATAGCTAACTAGCTGAAAATATAAAAGTGATTAGAGGAGTTAAAATTGTCATGGGTAAAAATTTTTCCTTAATAATTTCAATTTTTTTCTTAGCATCTTGTTCAACAATAAAAAAAGTTGGCATTAGTACTACAAGCTCAATTATTTATGAAAGTCATGATCAATCACTTCTTGAAAGAGATTGGGACTACTTTGAAGAATCATCTCTTGCTAACTTGAAGTTTGTTGAATCAATTCACTCCGTTGATCCGGATAACGAAGAAATACTCTTTGTTTTAACTAAAGGGTTCTCTGGGTATGCTTACGCTGTTTATGAGACGAAAGATCTATTTGAAGTACTTGCTGAAAAGGAAGTTCGGCCAAACCGTACACGCGCTATAGCCTTTTATGAACGTGCTCTTGGGTATGGATTTGATTACCTTAAGGCTAGAGGGGTGGATACAAGAAAAATTTTAACTAGTAAAAAATCTGGACCCATTATTAGTGAATTAAACTCAAATTTAAGCAAAAAAGATTATGAGTTAGTCTTTTATTTTGCACAGTCGTGGGGTTCGTTAATTAATCTTCAGAGAACGGATATATCTCTTATGGCGGATCTAAATAAAGTTGCTTCTGTTATGGATTGGGTTTGCGAAAAAGATCCCAAAATTGCTTTTGATGGGTGCCTTCTTTATCATGGAACTTTTGAAGCTACTAAGCCAGCCCTTTTAGGGGGAGACGTAGAAAAGGCAAAGAAGTACTTTCGTAAATTTATTCGTAAAAATCCACAAAACCTACTTGGAAGAGTCCAGTTTTTACAATACCTTATTATCCCTCATATGATGGAAGAGGAGTACGAGAGTATTATGGAAGATTTGGAAAAAGAATTCCATACTTTTAATCAAAGAAATATTTTTGATAGAATAAAAGGTAAGAAAGAATCACATAAGTCTGTGTATAATTTGTTCAATTCAATTGCTCATAAAAGATACCAAGTGATAAAGAAATTTGAGAATGATCTTTTTTAAAATTAAGGTGTGAAAAATGAAATTTTTAAAAATAATAGCATTGGCAGCAGTATTATTATTATTTAACTCTGCCGTTTTTGCTAAAAAATATAAAATATCTGTCCTTGCTCCAAAAGGAACAACTCTGGCGAATGCGGTTAGCGATCTAAGTAAGAAAATTAAAAAAAAGACCGAAGGTAGAGTACAGTTTAAAGTTTACTACGGTGGAATTAGTGGAGATGAGCCTGTTGTTCTTAAAAAGATTCGTATCGGGCAAATGCACGGTAGCTTCTTTACTGGAAAAACACTTGGAGATATCCAAGGTGATTTAAGGGTAATGGAACTACCTTTCAATTATATGAATAAACCAAATCTACTTGGAAAGTCTCTTCCTACTTTTGAAAAAGATTTTGAGCAAATACTAGATAAGAAAGGATTTGTTTCTTTAGGATTTTTTCTTCTCGGGGAAGTATACCTTATATCCACAAAGAAAATAGAAAATATTAAACAGTTAAATAAAGTTAAAATTTGGTCCTGGGAAGGAGATCAAATTGTAAATGCCATGATGAAAGAGTTGGGCTGTGTAACGGTTCCTCTTGCTCTTCCGGATGTTTTACCTAGTTTATCAAGTGGAATCATTGAAGCGACTTATGGACCACCTTTAGGGATTATTGCTTTACAGTGGCATACGAAGGTTAAGTATTTAGTAAATGTACCTGCGGCTTACTCAATTGGGGCTTTAGTTCTTTCGAAAAAATCCTTCAATAAGATAAAAAAAGAAGACCAAGTTATTCTACGTAATATGGCGAAAGAAATTGCAGCCAATGCTAATGCTCAAAGTAAAAAAGAAAATGATGCTGCATTGAAGAAACTAAAAGAAGTTGGGATTAAGTTTATTGATTTTCCAAAATCAGAAACTCAACAAGCTGAGAAAATTCGAACAAGTGTCATTAAAAAACTAGAAGGAAAAGTTCTTTCTAAGTCAATCATTGATAAATTTAACAAGATTAGAAAATAGGAAGAACATTGATTTCTATTTTAAAAAAAATTGATTCTAAAATCCATACCTTTACATATGTGTTACTCACTATTGTTATTGTCAATATTGCGGTATTCTCAGTTTTATCTATTACTTTTCGTTGGATAGGAATGACCATCACATGGGTTGATCCACTTTTGCGTCACTTGGTATTCTATAGTGCTTTTCTTGGAGCTACTCTCGCAACAGGAATGGAAAATCATATTAAAATTGATATCGTTCCCATTTTTTTGAAAAAAATGAACAAGGAAAACTTAAACGATATTCTTTTCCGTTTTATTTCATTTATTTCATTCTTAATCATAGTCTGGCTAGGTTTTGCTAGCTACGAAATGTTTTTAATGGAAATGGAGTTTGGGAAAGAAGAATTTCTAGGTATTCATAGTTCTCACCTAATAGTGGGGGTAATCTTAGGATTCACTTTATTGGGCTGTCGGTTTTTAATTAAGGCGGTCATAGGAAGTACAAAGCAGTAATATGGAAGCATTAAGCGTCGGACTCGTTTTATTTTTAGCAGGTATTGGACTTCCACTCTTCCTGGTTATGGGAATCCTTGCACTTTTACTTTTTTACTTTGCTGAAGTGGAAAGTGCTGCGGTAATAATCGAGCTTTATCGACTTGCATCTGCACCAACGATACTAACGATTCCATTGTTTACTTTAGCTGGGTATATCATTTCTGAATCAAAAGCTCCTCAGCGTATTTTTAAGGCCGTTGAGAGTGTTACTAGTTTTATCCCATCTTCAGTTGCCTTAGTCTCTTTAATTGTCTGTGCCTTTTTCACTGCCTTTACCGGAGCAAGCGGAATCACTATTATTGCTTTAGGTGGGATCATTTATCCTATATTGCAAAAAGAGAAATACTCAGATGACTTCAGTGTTGGACTAATTACCACCTCTGGCTCTCTTGGTTTACTTTTCCCGCCTTCACTTCCATTGATTCTTTATGGAATTATAGGAAATGTCGATATTGATAAATTATTTCTAGCGGGGATTATTCCAGGCATAATTTTAATTCTTCTACTTTATGGATATTCAATATTACGCCGGCCAGTTCAGGATAAAACAATTGAAAAGAAGACCTATACTTTAACTGAAATTAAAGCAGCTTTATGGAGTGCTAGATATGAGCTTCCTCTTCCATTTATCGTTTTAACAGCGATCTATGGTGGGTTTACTACAGTAACTGAGACCGCCACACTAATATTAGTTTATGTATTTCTAGTTGAAGTGGTTATTTTAAAAGATGTTAGTTTAAAGCTACATTTTCCAAAAATCATAAAAGAATCAATGAGTCTGATTGGTTCAATCTTGATGATTCTTTGTTGCGCGCTTGGATTTACAAATTATTTAATTGATGAAGAGATACCTCAAAAGATTTTTATATTAGTCGAAAGTGTTGTGGAAAGTAAGTGGCAATTTCTTATTGTCTTAAATATCTTTTTGCTGATCATTGGCGCTCTTATGGATATTTTTTCGGCAATTATCGTTGTCGTGCCTATAATTATTCCACTCGCAGAGCAGTACGGAATTGATCCAATTCATTTGGCGATTATCTTTCTCACAAATCTTGAAATAGGTTTTTTAACTCCGCCAGTTGGAATTAACCTTTTTATTTCAAGCTTTAGGTTTAATCGGTCAATTGTTGATTTATATAAAGTCTCATTTCCATTCCTCATCACCTTAATTATTGGTTTATTAATTATTACTTTCTTTGAAGACTTGAGTCTATTCTTAGTTCGATAAATAATCACATTACTTAGTTTTTGATATTGGAGTAAATTAACGTTCCCAATTAAGTGAATGATGGGAGTATGAATAGTGACCATTGACTAATATCAAATAATTTGCTTTCGCTTTAAAGTGACCGAAGTAGCATTCACCTTCAGGTAAATCATATTTGAACGTACATTCTAAAATCGACTTATTTTCATCTTCCTTACAATTGTGATTTCTAAGTTTACCAACTTCCTGGTGAAAGCGCTCTGCTAAGTCGATTCCTAATTTTTCATATCGGTCAGTATAATGACTATTTGATTGGGGGAATAAATTGAATGCAAATATGAGATTTGCGGTGAATGCTAATTTTGTGTAATTCATGGGGAACCTCGCTGTATAAAACCATACCTTCTAGATACTTGTAGACGTGACTTTATGAATAGGGAGGAGATAAATCTTATTAAACAACCTATTGACGTAAGTTAACTTTTAAGTAGGTATTTGAGGCAAGTAATCGGAACATAAAAAATTAATTGGGTAAGTAGCAAAATCAAAGATTATATTTATATAAATGGTAAAAACAAAATCAACTAATTAGATTTAAGCTGGCAATGGGCTAAATTAATTGTACCAATTTACTTTTACAACATTTGCTGGAGTTTTCTGAGCTGCTTGTAGTCCCGCTTGAGAATCTTCAAATATAAAAGTGTTTTCCCATTCATTTTGCAAAAGTTTCTGAATGTGATTATAACCTTCAGGATCAGGCTTCGGGTTTTTCATATCGTCTAAAGTGATAATGAAATCAAAACAGTCATCAATTTCAAGTTTCTTTAAAACATTTAGACAAGATTTTCGATCTGAGTTGGTGACCAAAGCTTGCTTAAGAGCACTGTTTTCTTTAAAATTTTTAATTAAATTTTGAATTTTTAGATCAATAATTTCATTTGGATATGTACTCTTTAGTTCTTCATGAAAAAGATCAATTTTAAGATCGAGGAAATCTTGGAAATTAATCGGTTTAGAGATTATTTTTTTATTCAATAATGATTCAAATATACTTCGATCATTCAGACCAATGGAGTCATGACAAAGATCGTCAAAGGAATATGAGGTTTTTATCTTTCCTTGATGATTTTCGATTGCTGACCAAATAGCTCGCATATGCATTGGTTCAGAGTTTGCAATTGTGCCATCGAGGTCCCAAATGATTGTATTTATTTGAGGGAATTTATACCTTAGCTCTGAAAATGAAATCGGTGTAGAAAGCTCAAGAAACATAATTTTTTCCAATTGTTCAATAAGTTCCAATAGTACTCAAGTTTTACCTTTTTTTATTATAATAGTGTAAGGATTATAGGATTTAAAGGACTAATGTGGATATAGCCCAAGTACGAAATTCTAAAAATATGGCTCAGCTGGCCCAAAAGAAGCGAAAGCAGGGCTCTCGGAATTTAGCGACTGAGAAAAAGCTACGGGAGAAGTTCGGCGAAAAGTTTGAATCAGCACAAGTAAAGAATAAGGAAGTGCAGGAAAAAGCTAAAATCTCAGAGGCAGCGAAAAAAAAATTGATGGTTATTGGTGATGAAAAAAAACCAGAGCATCTACAAAATGATCCAAAGAACCCTGTTACAAAAGAGAAGCTAAAAGGGCTTATACAGAATAATGGATTTTCTTTTAATCCGAAAGAGAGAGAAGTTTTGAATAAAATCCTTGCCCAGGGGTAGTTTCAAGTAAATTCAGTCAGAATAAAGTAAGTTATATTGAAATTAAATTGCATTTATTATATACCTGCCTGATGGGAAATCGAAATATAATTGAACAGCTCCAACAAGAGGCACAGGCTTATTCTGGAATTAAAGAGTTAGAAACAATAAGTAGAGATGTGGGCAGCTTTTCCTCTTTACCGATTCAACCAGTCTATACTGCTTTCAAACAACTAAATCCGCAGGAAGCATCCAAATTACTGAGCAAAAGCTCTCAAGAACAACGGGAAGCGTTTCGTCAACTCGACCTATGGGATCGAGATATTGTATCAGTAAAAGAATTTGAATATTGGCTTGAAACGGTCATTTGTACTAAAGATTTACCTCTGATTGCAGAGTTCTCACTTTCTGAGGAGTTTGCTGTTTATCTTAAAAGTATCTGCCATATTAGTACCTTTGATGTGGAAGACCCTCAATATCCAGAGCACAATTACTATTTTCTGACAGATGATACTCTTTTATTGATTGAATATGGCGAGGACTATGATTATGGAGATCAGTTAAAACTATTATTAAAGACCATATATGGCGAGTTAGGAGTAGATAAAGCTTATGCTTATTTATTCAAGATTTTAGTTGATCAGCATTCTAACTTCGAGGAAGAATCTTATCGAAGGAAAAATGATAATTTAAGAAACTTTGGTTTTGTCGATTATTATGAAGCGATTGAAAAACTAACTCCCTTTCCAAGTTATAAGAGAATTGATTCATTTATTCAGAAAAAACTAGAAAAAGTTTTTTCAATTACAGACTTAGATGTCATTAATCAAAATAACATTATTCCTGGTAACTTTTTAACTCTTCATGATATTTCGAACGACTCATTAAATAAAGAGCTTCTAAAAGTTGATGGTCATGCGAGTAGTTCATTTTTTAGGTTTAATTTCGTCCGACTTTTTAATGCAGTTGTTGTAACCTCGAATAGTGGGTTGGGTAATATGAAAGTTATTCGAGAGCTAAACAAGGAAATTTATAATTTTCTAAATTTAGGAATAGAATATATTCAAAGCTTATCTGATAAGCCAAAGGTAGCCTTATTAAAATACTTCGATTTTTTTCAACTTTTTCAAATAGGGCAAAGTCTAGTTTTTTTAGAAAAAAAATCATTGAAGTCCAGTTTCTCTAAAAATGATCTTAATTTGGCGGATGAAAAGTTTCTGGGAGAATTAATTAATAAAAATTTGGAATGTTGGTATGAAAGAGTACCTTCAATTCGGATTCAAGGCGAAGTCAAAGAAATCAAAGATTTGTCGACATACCTCGATTTTAAGTCACAAGTTTTATTCACAAATGAGTTTTTACCTTTTGTATCTCTCTTTAAAGAGACTTATCAAAAGCTTCTCGATGATAACTTAATTAATGATAGTTATTATTTGAATTATAATTGTGAAGATATTAATTTAGAAACAATTCTGATTTCATCTATTGTTAATTTTCATTTTTCTCAAGATCCTGATCAAAAAAAACTAGGTGTAAGTTTAGAAAACTTGAAGGGGTTTATTAGTGTATATTCATTTAATTATAAGGATTTTAACCGGGCTTCATTTGAAAAACTTCAAAGTTTAGTTTCAGAATACACAAAAACATATGGATTAAATGAGGTTACGAAGATTGAAAGTTTTCTTTGTGAGCTATTAATTGAGAGTTTTACAGGCTATGAGTTTGAACAAATGGAAGATGCGGAATATGAGTTTTTTGGTGGGCCATTAATTTTAAACAGTTAAGAATATCTTATTTTAAAAATTTCATTCAAATTTTTTATATACCCTGAACTTTCATGAGACATTTTTCGAACGATTCTTTCGCGAAGTTTCTTATTATGCTCAATTTGTTCATGACAGAGACTATCGGTAAAATTATACAGCTTAAAATTTTCAATTTTTTCGTTATATAAATCACCAATTTTCTCTATCCTAATTTCTTCATTTTCTAAAAACCAGAGTAATTCTAATCCAGTCTGGGCTTTTCCTTTTTTGGGACTTGGATCAGAGACCTTTATATCTAGATCGCTTATCACTTCCTGGAAACCTTTAAAGTCATCGTCTCGTTTGTTGGACATAAAATTTAACCTGCTTTTTCTAGCAATTTTAAAACATTTTCGAGTTTGATCCCTTCGTCGCAAAGGGTATATAGTTTTTTGTGAAACTTTGCATAGGCTTCGATGTGTTGTTTTCTGTCACCGATACCCAAGTTAATTAGTTTTCTCAACTTGAGCTCTATTCTGTCTTGAATCTTTTGCTCTTTCACACTGAGAAGTTTAGATTTTTTACGATAAAATGCGGGACAGCTATGGAAGCTCTTTACCACGGTAAAATATTTTGAATAATAGTTAAGGTTAGACTGAACATACACTGAATAAGGAAAGACATTTGAAGATATTCCAACTAGAAACTGCTCAATATACTTTAGTATCTTTTCTTCTTCTGATTTAAAAACTTCAAGTTCGATAAAATAAGGACGCTTTTCTAAATTCATTTCTTCTAATGTTTTAAATATTTCAAATCGGGAGCCAGTATGAATTAATAGGGTATCAAAAAGTCCTGCCATAAATCTTGTGCCTCATTTTTAATTAATAGGTCATAATATTCCGCACTAAATAAGAGTATAATCAATAAATTAGAATAATAATTATGAAGGAATTATATTTACCTTATATTAAATTACCAAAGTCATTTACTAGACTTTTAAAAACTCATTTCAAGGGTATTAATACAGTTACAGAAAATCGTCCTATTATGGAGGCAATGAACGATGATAAAGGTTTTGGTTTTATCGTTAATAACTGCTTACGTGAATATTCTCAAAATAAAAGTATAGAAAGTGCCCTTTCCATGGCCGGTTGGAAGTTTTTAAGGGAAAGACTAGCTTCCGTTTATTTTCATTTTTTATGCAAACAAAAATTTGACTGGGATGTTGAAATAGAGGCTATCGATGATTTATTGGAGTTTGAGGAAATTTTCATTGACTCGACTTTTGACTCCCTTTCTCGATTATTTATGCTGGGGTTTTACTTGAAAGTCGTAGATGTTAAATACAATGGACTGGACGGTATGGCCGATCAGGGGCAAGGAATTTTAAATGATTCGTTGGCAATGAAGGATATAATATTCGCTGGTTCTGTTAAGCATGAAAGAGCAGATTATGTCGTCTTAGGTTGTTTCTTACTTCGAAGCTATATGGATGAAAAGGATATTGTTAAATTTTTCTCTAATAATAAAATGAGTTATGACAAAGTTCTATCTTTCTTGAGTCCTCAACAACAAGCAAATATTCTTAATAATCTTTTAAACTACTCTATGAGTATTGAAGACTACGATATGTTTTATTATGAGAAAGTGTAGTTAAATGAATGAATTAAATAAGCATTTAAAGAATAATCAAGTTTCAGTTCTTCTTTCCAAAATTGAAAAGATGGATGGGATCACAGAGGTGATGTTAAATGGTCCTAAGAATATTTTCATTGAGCAGCAAGGAAGAATTATTTATTTAGATGATGCTGTCTCAGAAAAAAGCTACCTTGAATACATAAAACTCATCGCCAAATATAATAAAAAAGATTTCTCTAAATCTGTTCCAATTTTAGATGGGAGCTTACCTGATGGTAGCAGAATAAATATTATTGGAGGGGAGCTGACTGACCGTTATCCGGTTTTAACCATTCGAAAATATTTAGAATCATTTGACTCTCTTGAAAATTCTTATGAAAAATTCTGTTTAGATAAAAAATGGTTAAATTATTTTAAATCAATTATTCAATCGCGGTTAAATTTGATTATTTATGGTGGAACTGGTGCAGGGAAAACTACTTTTTTGAATCTATTACTTAATGAAATTAATCCTACTGAGAGAATTGTCGTTATTGAAGATACCAGAGAGTTAGTATGCCGAAACCCAAATGTTGTCTATTTAAAATCCCTTACAGATACGGCTCCTTCATTCTTTTCAGGGCTAAGACCACTTGTTAAGAATTCATTAAGAATGAGACCCGATCGAATTATTGTAGGAGAAGTCCGTTCTGCAGAGGCATTTGATTTGATCATGGCCATGAATACCGGACACAGTGGATCGATGACTTCGATTCACGCCAATACCACAAAAGATGTTATCCATCGGCTTAGTAATTTAATTTTGCTCAATGGGATAGATTTTCCTGGAGAAACTGTTGCTCGGCAAATATCTTCCGCCATTAATATCGTCATTGGATTACAAAAGGGAATGAATGGTAGAAATCATATTAGAGATATTTCTGAATTTGTCGGAATGGAGTCTGGAAATGTTTCAATCAATCAAATCGCAAAGTTTGATGGTGAAAAACTTGTACCAGGTAAGTCTTCATCTTATTATTTAAAAAGGCTTGTTGAAGTAGGATTGGCACCAAACTTTTTTAAAAGCCAATCGTGATCAGATAGGATTATTAGTTTTTTCTTTAATAATTTGTTTTAGTTTGACAGAGATTTTCTTCATTAACAATATCCATAAAACAATTAATAGAGCAACCGCTGCTAATTTAAAATCACCTAAGTATTCCTTTGCATATAAGTTTAATTGATAACTTATTCCTATTACAACAAAAGTATGAAGGATTACAAAAGGGGTATAGATTGGAGAGAAAAGTTTTAAAGGATAACCGAGAGATGAAAGTAGGACGATAAGTGGAGGGCGCCCTGTGGGGGCCAGTCTTATTGCAAGGATAGGGTGCAGTGGTGAGATTTTAAATAGTGCTTGAATGGCAGAGATTATCTCAGCCTTTAGTATTTTCTTAATCCATTTTAAATTTAAAACTTTTGTTCCAAACCACTTGGAGAGGATAAAGGTGGTATGATCCGCTAAAATTAAAGCTGTACAGCAAATAATCCAAACTCTAGAAAAAGGGAGTTTATCTTCAGCAATAAATGAACCTAAAATAAGCATATTTACATCAGTGGAGTTAGGTAATACCCCTAGACCTGTTACATAAATTAAACCAAAGAGCCCAATATAAAACTGGTCCGGAGGAGTGTTTTGAATGAGCTCGAGTAATTGCTCCATTAGTAAAGAAAGTTATTCTGGATATAGTGAACGGTATCATGAACATTTTTTTCAGGAGTTTGTATGGTCACTCCATGCCCAAGACCCGCAATATATTTTGAAAAATCTATTTCTCCACGCTTAAGTTCAGTTAAATATTCTTCTAAATTCTTAAGCAAAATCTCATTGGGAAGATGTAACCAGATGGGATCAATATTTCCTTGAATATAATAATTTTTTCCCAGGGTCTTGACCACATTAACAATATCATTTCTCCAGTCTACTCCTAAGACATCAATATTATCGTCTTCAATGGCCTCTAAATAATAGAGATGAGTATATTTTGAGTAATAGATAATTTTGCAGTCATTTTGAAATGCTTTAATTTCTTTCGTCAGGGTTTTTAAGAAGGGTAAGAGAAATTTCTTAAAATCTTTAAAGCATAATTCACCGGCCGCTGTATCAAAGATCGCAATTGTATCAGCTCCACCTTTTAATTGCATAATGGCCTCGTCAACCAAGCATGGCAGAAGAATGTCACAAAACTTTTGATACTCGCCTGTATATAAAGCCTTTTTGGTTTCTCGCAGTTGTCCGGTATGTGATCCTTCCATACCATATGTAAAAAGAGTAAATGGTGAACCAATAAAGCCAATTAATGTTTTATTTTCTGGCAATTCTTTTTTGAGAAGTTCGCAGGCTTCTTTTTGAAATGTATAAAATTGTTCTGATGATGTTACCTGCTTTAATCTTTCAAAGTTTTCCTTATCTTGAAGCTTATACTCGATTTCAGGTCTACCAGTCTCATAACTAAGACCAAGGTTTAACTGTTCCAAGGGAAATAATAAATCGGAAAATAATATAGCAGCATCAAAACCAAACTCATTTATGGGTCCCATTGTTACTTCGCAAGCAAGTTTAGGAGTTTTGCATAACTCTGAAAATGTATGATCTTTTTTCAGGTTTTGATAATGCTGATGGTATCTTCCAGCTTGTCTCATAAACCAAACAGGTACAGCTTCATGATTGTTAACTTTGTTTCGATTATTAAATAAACCCATTTGCTACTCCTTGATAAACAAACCGTATCCCTTTCCCCGCAATGACTGGAAGGAAAGAGGACTTTCAGGATCTGTACTGCACCACTTTCTAAACTTAACTAAAATATTATCAATAGTGCGATAATTAAAGTTTTCTTTATTATGATAGATTTTGTCGATAATTTCATCTCGCGATATGTATTTTTGTTGATGATCTAAAAAGAGCTGAAACAAATTACCCTCTTTTTCACTAAGATGGATCTTTTTTTGGCTCGCGTCAATTAATATGTTTGAATCCAGACTTATTGAAAGTTTTCCGAAATTTAAAACTTTTTTCTCAAAAGATGCTGTTTTGCCTCTGGGAGAAATTTTGTTAATTCGAAACAAAAGTTCGCGAAGATCAAAAGGCTTAGTCATGTAATCATCAATGCCCATATTTATGGAGTCAATTTTAACCTTAGGGTCGTGAATAGCCGAAAAAATGATTATTCTTGCTAAATCATTTAAGTTTTTCTTAATAATAGGGACTAAATCTAATCCACTTCCGTCTGGTAAATTAATATCTAGAAGAAACAGTACCTCTGAACGGGTCTGTAAACTTTGAATTGATAAGAGAGCTTGGGAAAAATTGTCGTAGTAGGAAATTTCAAATCCTTGAGATTCTAAATATTCACATAGAGTGGATCCTAAATTTTTATTGTCCTCTACGATAAAAACTTTCATTTTAAGCCTTCTTCTTAAAGGTTAAAGTAAAAATTAGGTTTTTATCGTTTCTTACGTTAAATATACCTTTTTCTTTTTGCATTAACTCTTTAACCAGAAACAGTCCAATCCCTTTTCCTTGAACTGAGTTGTGCAAGTATAAAAAATCCCCGAGCTTATTAATATTTCCGGTGAATGGAGCCCCGTGATCATTATATTCAAGTACAACAAAGTCTTTGCTTTCTTTTAGCACAATATCAATAAGTATCAATTTTTGAGATGAACTATTTTTAGAGTGTCTAATGCTATTTGTGATAAGATTTCTTAGTATTACATTAAGGAAATGTTCATTAAAATTAATATTAACTTCTGCTCCTAAGCTAGACTTGGAGATATTAAAGTTAATCTTTTCTCTAAACTTACTTTCAAATTCGTTTAGAGTACTCACTAAATCGATTTTGCTTTGTGATCGATTTGTTTTTTTTAAATTTGCCAATATTAAACTATTATTAATCTCTGCTTCTAAATCGTTAATTTCATCATAAATTCGGAAGATGTATTTTTGATTTTTTTTACTCATCTCCTCATCATTTTTAATATTCTCTTCAAGCATATTTGTTTGTATTTTTATTGATGCCAAAGGAGTTTTTAATTCATGATTGATGGCGGCAAAATAAGTTTTCAATGAGTTAGAAATCTTTTCATTCTTTCTATAGAGAAAGATCAGTAGACCAAATAAAATCCCACATAAGATAAAAAAACTAGTGCCTTCCCATCTCATCATATAAATAAACTTTACTCTATTTGCTTCGTTCATTGGATTGTTAACTAATTTGTTTAACAAGAAAATCCACCATCCTCCAATGAGTAAGACAATGGTAGTGGTTAAAAGAAGTATGAAATAAAAAGGAGAAACCTTTATTTGCATAATTTATCTTTTATCTGTTGAATAACATCTATTCCATGAGCTTTAGAATTAAAGGAGATTTCATATGCATTAGGAGACAAATAAATTCCTCTATTGAGAAACTCTTCAAAAAGTATATCAAATAGTTCATTAATATTGGATGGGATGTCCTCAATATTGGTCAGGGGTTTCTCTGATTCTGGTGTGATCCAAAATAGTGACTCTACTTGTATAACTTGGTAAGCATTTAACTTATCATGCTGTGAGAAGAATTTACTGAACTCATTGGTAATGTCTTTAGTATTTCTATTTAAGTTTGCATAAAAATCTGAAGTCAGCTGCTTGAGAGTTTCTATTCCAGCAACCATGGCAATGGGATTAGCACTAAGCGTTCCCGCTTGATAAACTTGTCCAGTAGGTGCGAGATGGTCCATAATTTCTGATTTCGCCGCGATGGCCCCCACAGGCATTCCTCCACCAATAACTTTACCATAAGTGACAATATCTGGAGTGATTCCCGTGTATTCAGCCATTCCCCCAAAAGTAATCCGAAAACCAGAGATAACTTCATCAAAGATGAGAAGAATTCCCTGTTCTTTTGTAATTTTTCGAATTTCTTTTAAATAATTTTCATTTTGCAATAGCAGTCCATAGTTTGCTGGTAGAGGTTCCATTATGACTGCAGCTATTTCATCTTTATGAGTGTGTATTATTTCTTTAAATTTCTCGATATTATCTAATGGGCACAATAATGTATCTTTAATGACGTTAGCAGGGACACCTGCTGAAGATGATTCTCCTTCACCTGCTAGTCCGCTTCCACTTTGAATTAGCATTGAATCAACATGGCCGTGATAGCATCCAATAAATTTTAAAACTTTATCTTTTTTGGTGAAGCCTCTGGCCAATCTCAAGGCGGTCATCACTGCTTCAGTTCCTGAGCTGACAAAGCGTATTTTATCTATAAATGGTATTTTGTTTATGATAAATTCAGCCAAATCGAGAGAGTATTTTTCGCAAGCGCCATAACTCCAACCTCGGCTTAAGGCTTGTTTAATTTTATCAAAGACCAATTCATCTTGATGTCCAAGAATTAATGGGCCAAAAGATTGGCAGAAATCAATATACTCTTTTCCTTCTTCAGTATAGAGATAAGGTCCTTTGGCAGATTTTATAAAGAGGGGAGTTTGCTTTAGATTCTTAAAACTTCGCACTGGAGAGTGAACTCCTCCTGGAATATATTTCTTTGCTTGGTCAAATAATTGCTTTGAATCCATTTTTGTCCTCTCTTTTAGAGATTATTAAGTTGTTTAAAGTGGCTCACACCAAAAATTGGGGTGACATTTGAAATATTATGTTCTTTAAATCGTTGGTACGTTCTTCCAATTCCGCAGAAATGTTTTTTTTCTGTTATAAAGGAATATGTATTTTTATATTTTAAAAACTGAGAGAAGGATGTCCAATAAAAGGATTCTACTTTCTTGAGACTCTCTTCAAAAGAATTATCATCGACAGTTTTTTCATTAATTTGATGTTGATAAGTGGAAATTAAGTCATCAGGTGAATGACCTGATTCAGAGTGACTAAGAATCTTGAAGTTAGGTTTTTTCTTTCCTAAGTATATCTTCAGGAAACTTGAAGAACAAAAATTAGTAAACTCTTGATAGGGCATCTCATTTAAAGTGCCATGAACCCATATGTTTTTAACTATTAATCGTTTGGAGGTTTTTTCTCCCGCAGAGAAATTTATAAAATTAGAGTCAAAGGGATTGTCAGGAACAGTGTGCTGGGAAGTGAAAAGTAAAATATCAGTTTTAAGATTAGCGAACTGTACTTCAATTCTTTGCTTAGTGATTAAGCGATCATAAATAATTTCAGTTACTTCATTAGTCTTAGTATGAGGTAAGCCGATAAAGACCTTAGATTTATCATTTGTCAGCGGGTGACCTGTATGTATAATCTTCGAATTAATTTTTTGATCAATAATTTTTTCTTCGATAATTCCATTAATACGAACGTTTTGATCTGAGAGTGGGGTTAATTGAGTGAATACCCCCAGGGCTAAATGACAATTTCCACCGAATTTTGCAAAAACTTCTTTCTCCTTTAAAGTAGCAGTTCGATCTGAGGGAGAGTTAATTTTAGAAAACAACTTTTTAATTTCTTGATAACGAGGATTATTTTTGCATGTTTCAACCGCCAATGCTCCTTGGCCGGGACTGGGAGTAAAAGAATGAATTGGTAATAAAATAAAATTGCAATGATCACGGAGGAGATGAATGATGGATTCATGCTCAGAATTTTGAGCTAACCTTTCTACACCGGCAAAAGCTAAACAGATAGCATCGAACTGATCTGTAAGTAATTTATTAATTCTGGTATTAACATTACCGCGCAAGCTTTTTGTTTCAATATTGATATTATTTCCCTGAGGAATATATTTATTTAAATGTTGATTAATCTGAAAAACTCTTCTAGGTGAGCTGGTTCCTACCACAAGGTTCTTTTTACTTCCTTGGATGATTTTTTCAACCACATCATTTTTTATAAAGAGAATATCATTGGGAAAAGTTCTTTTACTAATAGCAATGAGGTCGATATTTGGAGGGCGTGTACTGGATAAATCTTTTAAGGAGTGAATAACCATATCAACTTTGTTCGTTAACAGCGACTCATCTAACTCTTTTGTAAAAAAATCTTTTCCCTCAAGTTGCCATAAAGGCTTATCAGTAATTTGATCACCTTGAGTACTTATTATTTTTGTATCATAACTGAAACTAGGCTCAAGACTCTTGAGCTCTGCCAGGAGTGCATGAGCTTGGGACAAAGCGAGCATCGAACCTCGAGTCCCAAGAGTGAAGGTTGATTTTTTATCTTTATCTAACATGCTGTGCTTATAACCAATTATTAATGGTATGTATATAAATCAAGGTAGTTAAAGTCAGAATTCCCTATGAAATATTTCTATAGGAGGTTGTTCTTCGACAGTTTTTTATGAGACATGTGGTCACTCAACGAATGGGGGTTTTATGAATATTCTAAAGGGATTTTTTCTATTAATTTTAATACTAAATCCAGCATTAAGGGCCGAACATACATGCCTAATTACTTTGGAAGATCCCACTCAAGAAAGTCCGCTTCTTCATGCTCAAAAAATTTATACAGACAATAGTGATTTATTAACAGGCAATAATGAATTTGAATCATTTTACTCAAATCGATCACTTTTAATTGATCTTAAGATTACGGCAAATGGCCATGATCAGCAGAAAGAGTTGGCTCATCCCTACACGGAATTTGAAGGGAATATTAAAATAAATTCAAAAGGTTATCATATTAACTTATTTCGTTTAACTCGCGAGTCTTCAAAAGTTATATTGATTCCTGATTCAAATCTACTTTTAAATTTTCGCTGTCATGACGCGGTTTTTGATGGATATAAACAAAGAAATTATTTAGATTTTATTGGAGAGTACGTACCAATGCGTATTTCTAAAAATTGTTCGAGTATTTTGTTAAAAGCTAGTTCTGATCAGAACAATTCTATCAATTTTTCTTTTGCTCAAAAAAGCCATAAGAAAAAGCAATATGAATTGTCTTTGGATTTAAATAATCAAATCTCGGATGAGGGAAGCAGAATAGTCTTTAAGTTTAGTAAATCAAAGAATAAAGTTTCCTGGGAAAAGTTTAAAAAACGAAAGTCAAAAACGACACTTCAATTGATGGAAAAGCATTCTTTTGAATTAAGGAATTTGTTATTATTAAACAAAAAATATCATAAAGATGTGCTGGTTCATATTCGAGAAAACCGAAAAGGTAAAAAAAATAAGTGTTACTTTCAGCGATATTAAACAGGTTGAGAGATGAGTTTTTTTGCACTTTTTCTTTGACTGAGGTGTGAATGTCTCATTTGCGCGATTCTTATTAAGTCTTCTTGTGCATCTTTCAGTTTTATTTTTTTCTTCGCATCGTGAAGCTCTGAATGCTTTAAAATATCTTCTAGTCTTATAATGTGATCACTCCTATCCATTTTGGTTTGGATAATAGAAGGTGAGCCAAGATCAACAAATAATCGATCAGCGTGGCAATTTCTTTCTTTCCACTGGTCGAAGAAACTTTGGTTTAATAAAACTTGCTCTGTCCCAATAGTATTGGCAATGAAAGGAAAGCTGTGATTTTCTGCTAAAAAATTCCAAGGAACGATTTCGATTGAAAATTCTTTGCTAAGTCTAAAGGACTTTTCTTGATTTCTAGCGCATAGATATATTTTTGTATTTTTTCTAAATTGCCCAATTAACTCTGTAGCCAACTGACCTGATCCTAGAATTAATATTTCTTGGCACTTTTTAGCATGAAAGAGTTTTCTGGTTATATTGGAATATGTTTTTTGCCCTAAGCCAACCAGGTGTGTAGACTTGATTTTCTTGGCGTCTAAAATGGCTTTTTCGAGTATTCTTAATAAATTTGTATCTCGGTTCTGTATTCCTTGGAATTCAGAGTAAGTCTTTCTAAACTGACCCATCACTTCGCTTTCACCGATAAGCCGCGACTTTAATCCACAAATGACTTCTAGAATATATTGATAGGCTTGAATACCTTCTTTCACAGTAAACTCATCATTAAATAATAAATCTTTAATTGGAAAAGGAGAGTTTTTACTATTAAATGATGTTTTTAAGGTCAATACTAAATTTCGCTGGCAAGTTGAGAGAACAAAGTAAGACTTTGGATCTAATTTGGGTAAGCTATAGGGCTTATTTAGGTTAATAAGGTAGAGATCTTGTAGCATATATACCCATCTTAATTGATATCCTTCTTTAAAGTGTCATTTAAATGTCACCAAGATTAAAATTTATCATCCAATTTTTAATAAATAACTCTCTAATTCTACTTCGGTTTAACTTATTGAAACTTAATAGATAAAGCATGACCTTGATCATGTTTTTTTGAAGCTAAAAACATTTGCTGATCTATTTTACAGAATTACCTATCCAAAAAAGTGGTGATTTGTTAAATATTCAACTCAAAATACTTAATCCGTTATATGGTCTCAATTAGATTGAAATGAACAGACAAGTATAGAAGTATTTTATGAGTTTTTCGCGATGAAAAACTTGAATAATTGGATCATATGAACAAAATTTCCAAGTTTTTTAGACCGATGAAAGATTATCCTATTATCAGAATCCTGGTAGAAGGTTTTTTGAAGTTTGATCGTAAACTTGATGACTCCCTTTCTTTTTTCTTTAAACATTACGGAAAGTCTAAGTTTATGATTGCAATGAGTAAAAAAGCACAAGTTTTGGGTTTGGAAAAACTTTTTTTAAAAGGACCTAAAGCTTTTGTGTATTTTTTCTTGTTCTATCTAATCAGAGATACTATTTTGTACATCATTATTCCCATCTATATGATGAAATTTTTGGAGGGCTAGTGAGTCTATTTCAAATTGCCTACACGGTTTTAGGAGGATTAGGAATCTTCTTCTATGGTATGAAGACGATGTCTGATTCTTTGCAGGCCATGGCCGGCGAAGTGATAAAACGTATCATTAATTCTTTAACATCCAACCGCTTTTTTGCTGTTTTGGTGGGAACTGCTGTTACGACAATAGTTCAATCTTCATCCGTCACAACTGTAATGGTCGTGGGGTTTGTTAACGCAGGATTAATGGAGTTGACCCAGGCCATTGGTGTCATTCTAGGGGCCAATATTGGAACGACAATCACTGGTTGGATTATTTCGATTAAAATCGGTAAATACGGTCTTCTTTTTATCGGATTAGGAATTATACCAGCGTTATTTGGAAATAACGAAAAGCTTAAAGGATTAGGAAAAGTTCTTTTTGGTATTGGAATGATCTTTTTTGGATTGGAGATTATGTCGAATGCTTTTAAGCCTCTTCGATCTCATGATGAATTTCTAAATGCGATATCATATTTTAACGGAAGCACTTATGGACATTACTTTGCAAGTATAATTACTGGATGCTTTTTGACTGTGGTTATTCAGTCATCATCAGCTATGCTTGGGATTACGATCGCTCTCGCCCTTTCTGGAATTATTAACTTTAATACTGCAGCTGCCTTAGTTATGGGAGAAAATATTGGTACAACGATTACGGCCATATTGGCTTCGATTGGTGCAAATACCAATGCAAAAAGAGCTGCTTATGCTCACTCTGTCTTTAATGTATTAGGAGTTGTGGTACTGTTTTCAGTTTTTCCTTATTACTTAGAGTTAGTGGAAAACCTTATACCGGGACTTGCCAATTTTACTAATTCACAAGGTGATCGACCTTTTATCGCGTCTCATATTGCTGCAGCTCACTCAATTTTTAATGTGGCCAATTCTTTATTATTTATTCCACTTCTACCCATGCTAAAGAATCTTGTGGTTTATCTCGCTCCCGATAAGGAAGAGAAAGAAACGGATAAATTTATTATGATTGGAAACGCAAAAGATATTGTGCCTGCCACGGCTATTGTTCAAGCGCAATCTGAATTGGTTAAATTTAAAGAAATTCTCGAGCGGATGTATCATACGACACATAAGTATTTGTCACTAGAGTCTGCGAAAGAAGAGAAAAAAGTCTACCAGAAGATTATTGATTACGAGAATATTTGCGATAATATTCAAAAGGAAATCACGGTCTTTCTTTGCCATACCATGGAAAAAGAAATGGTCGTTGGACAATCCAAGCAAATTCAATCGTTAATTCGTGTTGCCGACGAAATTGAAAGCGTTGCTGATTACCTAACTAGTATTGCAACCTATAAGAAGAGGCTAAAGGAAGAAAGACTTTCAGCTGAACTACTCAAAGAGTTTACAGGTTTTATGGAAGAAGTGTGGTCTTTTTTCATGCATTGTTTTTCAGGAATCGAAGGGGATGTTTCTGTTGATATCGCGAAAATAGAGACAATGAGTAATACTCTGAAAGACCTTGCCAATGGTATTCGGGATAAGCATTTGGAGAGAATCGGCAAAAAAGCTTATTCTCCAGTATCAGCATTAACTTACTCAGACATGATTGTTTCGTTACGAAAGATGAGAGCACATGCTCAAAATATTGCAGAGAATTCAGTCATTTTAAGTACGAATCATGAACAAAGTTAAATAAGGATATTTCGACAAAACAAAAGGATTTAAGTATGAGTTTAATTTTTACTTCGAACCAAATCTTAGAACGGGCCAGAGGATTAACTTTTGATGATGTTTTAATGATGCCAAATCATAGTCAAATAACTTCACGCTTTAATCCTAGTTTAAGTACTAGGTTAACCAAGAATTTAAAAATTGAAACTCCTATTATTTCAGCCAATATGGATACAATCTCTGAAACGGAAATGTGTCTTGCAATGGCAAGGTTAGGGGGAGTGGGAATTCTTCACCGATTCATGTCTGCTGAGAGCCAGATCAAAATGGTAAAAGAATTAATAAATGAAAAAAAGAATATTCCTCATCTTATCGTGGCCGCAAGTGTTGGTGTTAAAGAAGATGGAATGAGAAGAGCTGATGCTCTTGCTGATTGTGGTATTGAGCTACTTACAGTAGATATTGCCCACGGCGACTCTGTACTCATGTACGAAACACTTGAATATATCAAAAAGAAATACCCAAAAATTGAAGTCATCGCAGGTAACACTGCGACTTTTGAAGGGGTAAAGGGATTGATCGAGCATGGTGCTGACGCTATAAAAGTTGGGATTGGCCCAGGATCAATGTGTACAACACGTATTATTACTGGTTGTGGAGTTCCTCAATTAACGGCCATTGCACTTGGAGTGGAAGCGGCTAAGAAATATGATGTTCCAATTATTGCAGATGGTGGATTGAAAACAAGTGGGGATATGGCGAAGGCTTTAGCTGCGGGAGCAAGCTCTCTTATGGTTGGTTCACTCTTGTCTGGTACACTTGAAACGCCGGGTGAAATAAAAAATGGAATGAAAAAATATCGAGGCATGGCTTCGAAAGATGCACAGGTAAGTTGGCGAGGAGACCTTCCAAAAGGAATGGCTCCTGAAGGTGAGTCTCAATTTATTCCTTGTAAAGGAACTGCGGAAAATGTTGTCAATGAGCTTACTGGTGGAATCCGTTCTTCCATGACCTACTTAAATGCTCAAACGATAAATGAGATGAAAGAGAAAGCTCGATTTATGGAGATGACTGCTGCTTCAGTTTTTGAATCTAAGCCTCATGGAACGATGTCCAACTAAAGTAACCATATAATTTAAGCTGCTGCCAAAATAAATTGATTAGGGTTGTAATTTTAGACTATACTTATTTAAAAATTACAATTAGTTAGTTATACATATGACTCAAGAATTAGCTGTCATACAAAAGGAAAATATTTGGGAGCCGATGAATTAGAGGTAGCTTTATCCTATCCTAAATTATCTCAATATTTAGAAGAACATCCTCACGATTTGAAAAAAGTGAAGGATATTATCACTGAAATTAGGGGAGAATATAACCCAAAAGTGATTAATGTAGCGGCAAAGTTTCTAGATCGAACTTTATTAAAACTTTATAATGGTATTAATTTAGATGTAAGTCCTTCATTGAAAATCGATGATCTCAAAGAAAAGTATCATGTTATTCTGGTCCCCAATCATCAATCACATGCAGATTACCTGGCTTTAACTTATATTCTGCATAAAAAGCTGGATTTACCGGTCTATGTGGCAGGTGGGATTAATTTAAATATTTTTATGGTTGGGAAACTTTTTAAAAACTCAGGGGCATTTTTTATACGTCGAAAATTTCAAGATGATAATTTGTACAAGGTTACTTTAGAGTCTTACATCTATTACCTTCTCAAGGAAAATAGGATTGTTGAATTCTTTTTTGAGGGAGGTCGAACCAGAACCGGGAAATTATTAAGACCTCGATTCGGACTATTTAAAATGATTCTTGAAGCTCAGAAAGAATTAATAAAAGTTAAAGATAAGGACTTACTATTTGTGCCGGTGTCTGTTGCTCATGAGCATATTCCTGAAGAATCTTCTCATCGAAATGAGAGTAAAGGTGGCAAGAAGAAACCTGAAAGCAGCAAGCAGTTATTTAAATTATTTAGTTTATTAAATAAAAAACTTGGGACCATTCATATCAGATTGAATAAACCAATTTTAGTCACAAAAAAAGAATTTGCAGAAAAGTCTATTAAAGACCTTACTCATCAAACGGCTTTTGATTGCTTTAAAAAAGTTGGTAAGTATATGCCAATTACACCGAGCTCATTATTGGCTTTGACTATGCTAGATGATGCCATTGGAGCTTTAACATGGAAACAAATAGAAGAGAGATGCCAAGAAGTCGTTTTATATGCTCTCCAAATGGATATTCCAATCACTTCATCTCTAAGACCGGAGAGAATATCTCAATCTCTTAAATTGGCTTTAGATAACTTTATAACCAATGAGAAAATCCAAGTTATATCAAATGATAAATTAAACCAGGTGTTTTATGCCATCAATGAGAAAATGAGACCGGAGATTCTCTATCATAAAAATATGATTCTTCATCATTTCTTGGTTCCTGTCTTTATTAATTTTGCTTGGTTTAATATTCTTAATGGCAAAGTAAAAACTGAACGTGATTTGATTCATTTCTTAAATGAGAGAAGAAAACAACTTAAATATGAATTCTACTTGCCTTCAATAAAAGAAATGTTTTCTCAAGCTCAAAGAATTGTTTCCATGAGTTTAAACAAAGAAATTTTATCTTTAACTGATATTCTTACATTTCCTCAAGAGGATCTTAATCATCTGGCCGAATCAGTAAAACGCTTCTCTTCATTGCTAACTTTTACATATGAGGCATATTTTATTTCAGCAGTGACGGCTAAATACTTAGCTCAAGAGGGGTTTACTCTTGAGAAATATCTAGAAATCTCAAGAGAGTTGTTTCAAATAGAAATTGAACATGGTCGGGTGGTGAAATACCAAGAAAGTTATTCAACCTCTCTCATGAAAAACACTCTTTCTTACTTGGAAAATAAGCATGCGATCGATTTTAATGAGAGTACAGGTTTATATACCATTACAAATTTACCTAAAATAGATGAATTGATTGAAAAATTTGCGACAGAGATTAATGATCAGATGAGTATTAATTTGAAGTTTGGTAGAAATGATTCCATTTCTCCACGATAGTGATCCGATGATAATGAAATGTGAGAAAAATGTTTCCACTTATACTTTGTCGGAATAGAATAATAATTCATACTATTTGTTTGACTTTGAGTATCATAAAAGTGTATTTTGCCCGCTGGTAAAATACGAGAATTTAACTAAACGATATATCTTGGAGGTATGTTATTTCAGGTCCAAAACGTGGTGGTGGCCAAAAAGGCGGCAGAGGAAAGTTTCAAAAGAAAGACTTAGGTCCTCGAGTTAATGATCAAATAAGGGCTCAGGAGCTTCGGCTTGTTTCAGAATCAGGAGAGCCTCATGGTGTTGTTACTTTGGCCCAAGCAAAAATTATTGCCAATAATGAAGGGTTAGATTTAGTTGAGATTTCACCTAATGCAAAGCCCCCTGTTGTTAAATTAATTGATTACGGAAAGTTTAAATATCAAGCTCAAAAACGAGCTAATGAAGCTAAGAAGAAACAGGTGATAATTGCACTTAAAGAAGTGAAATTTAGACCTAATATTGATGTTCATGATTTGGATGTGAAGCTTCGTAACACCTTTAAATTCCTAGACCAAGGTGACAAAGTTAAGATGCTAATGCAGTTTCGTGGGCGTGAAATGGCTCACAAGGAAATAGGTCTAACAAAGTTTCGAACGATAATTGATCAAGCTTTAGACCATGGAGCAGTGATAGAGGCTCCTATGAAGATGATGGGAAATCGAGCTTTTGTTCTACTTGCCCCTTCTAAAAAGAAGACCTAGCCAGTAAAAATACCATGTTTTTTTAACTATTTGCTTTGATTAATGTGCAAAAAAGTGTTATTCAATTGCCTTTTATAAAATTTCAACTAATATTTCGTATTTAGATATGGAGAAATAACAATGCCAAAGATGAAAACCAAAAGAGCCGCGGCTAAAAGAATTAAGATCACCGCCAGCGGGAAAGCAAAGATCAAAAGATCCAAGTTGCGTCACTTTCTGACCAGAAAGACTACTTCCATGAAAAGAGGGAAGAGAATGCCTGGTTTTATTCATGAAAGTCATATGGATCATGTTAAGAAATTGCTTCCATACGCATTTTAGTAATCAACCGAAAAAAAATAATTTTGGCGAAAACCAAAAATAAAAAATTTGGTGAAACCAAAGATAAACAGAAGAGGGCTAAGTATCTTGATTAAAGATCCCCTCAATGGAAAAAGGAATTAATAATGGCAAGAGCAAGAGGTGGTTATAAATCCCGCCGAAGAAAAAACAGAGTCTTAAAGTTAGCGAAAGGTTTTCACTTTGACCGAAGAAGAAAGTTTAAGTGGACTTCAGAAACAGTTCGTCGTGCTTTACATAACATTTATAAAGGTCGACGTTTACTAAAAAGAGATATGAGAAGATTATGGATCACTCGTATAAGCGCTGCCTCTAAATTGATGGGAACAACTTACTCAAGATTGATTCATCAATTAAAAACAAATAATGTGACCATTAACCGTAAAATGCTAGCAGATATTGCAGCTAGAGACATGGACGCCTTTACATCTTTAGTTAAATCTCTTAAATAAAAAATTAATAGATAGATTTGAATAATTAAGCCATCTCGGAATCAATCAATTCAGAGATGGCTTTTTTTTTAGGACTTCTTGAGGGGGATTCAAGTGGATAGCAAAAAATTTATATTAATTTTAACATTAACATTTTTGTTAAATATTCAAGCTAAAAATGACGGCGAATTAGTTCAGTTTAAGCATGGGCAAATCCATGGTTTAGTTAGCTTTGTTGAAGCGATTAGTGGTTATCAGCATGGATCGAAGTCATTAGTTAAATCCTTTAAAGGAACAAAATATGACAACGCTAAGGCTAATACTGAGCTTGGGCATGTCAAAGAAATCCTTAGTACATTACCTAGCTATGAGTATGATAAATACCCTAAAGCTCGTCATATTGGAGCAAACCTTCGAGAGCTAATAATTGGCCAAAGTATTTTTGCTACGAGTTTAAGCGATTTTTCAAATAGAATAATTTCACTTTTGCCAAAGCATAAGCACGCTCGATTAATGGAAGTTTTAAAAAAATATGATCCTATTTATAAAGAGCTCGTTTGGAATAAAACAAATAAAGAACTTCAGAGCTTTGTTCAAGGTATGCGCAAGTCCGTTAATTGGGAAGCTACCAATTCTCATTATTCTAAAATAATTAATTTTTATCAATCAAAGTGGCCGCGTGAAGACAACTTCACCATTGGTGTCTATCCAGTTGATTGTGAAAAAGGATCTGTAACCGCAGAGTCTTTAGTGAATGTGCAAACCATGGGAGTTTGTGTTCATAGTAAGAAGTATTTAAAAAAATGGGATATCGCCATTCATGAGATGAGTCATACTTTGTATCAAAATCAAAGTGAGATCTTTCAAAATAAAGTGGAAAGTTATTTTAGAAGTTCAACTTCAAAGTATGCTTATAAGGCTTACTTCTATTTTAATGAAGTGCTGGCAACATCAATTGGTAATGGATGGTTTCATCAGCAAGTTAATGGGAAGCTGAATAACAAAGATTGGTACAACAACAAGTATATTAATACTATGGCGAAGGCAATGCTTCCTTCTGTTTCAGATTATATGCGAAAAAAACAAAGTCTAGATAGACTGTTTATTAAAAAATATATTAATTTATTCGCTGAGAAATTTCCTAATTCGATTTATGAGTATAAATCAATTTTCTCAAATATGATCGTTTTTAGCGATAGCACTTATTACAATCAATATGACATTCGTAATGCAGTGGAAAATCATTTTACCATTAGAAGCTGGTCTATTTTTGATGATCTGAAAGAGCATGAAATTAAAAATAAAGTAGATGAGTCTCTTGGTGAAACAGTGATTTTCGTTTTAGGAGATTCGAAACAAGACCGCTATAAAAATATGATCAATGATATTGATTTACTACGAGCTCGAAAAGATAAAATCAAAAAGATGGATAAGCATTTGCTAGAAGTAAATCCTAAAGGTAAAGCGATCTTAATTCTTAAAAGCTTAAATGTTTTAGAGCTAAATAAATTGTTTAAAGAGCTATATAAAGAAAAGAAAGTAAAACTATAAAAAACTAAAATTGGCATGTTTCTATATCTTCAAGAAAATCTTCCTGAAGGTAAACGAGACCATTTGTAACTGAAATGTTTTCCTTTGAAAGATCTAGTTTTACATTTTCTCCAAAGACTTTTTTCCAGGCATCTTCTTTCTGTCCAGCTTGGCAGCTTATTAAACCTACTTTTTTGAGATACTTAGATTGAAAGATGTTGATATCTTCAGGAGAAATCATAGAATGCTGGGGGTCATAAGGGTCAAGTAAGTTGCCACTTTCCCCATGTCCAATGAACGATACAACTTCAAGTTTTTTCATTTTCGCTACTTTATTAAAGTTCTCTACTGTTGCTGTGAAAACGCAGCCAACTCTACCAATCTTACCTGCTGAGTAAAGAGTCGATAGTATTGTGACATTAAAAATTTCCGATCTCGATTCATAAATACCATCAAGGCTACCTCCCATTAATACTATTTTGGGTAGATTTTCTCGATTTATAAAATCGTCACCATACGTACTAGTGGCACAAATTCCTCCTGGAAACTCCCCTAAATTAGTCTCTCCATGAATTTCATCATTTGTATCGTAGGAAAAAAGTCTAATCTTAAAATTTTCAGACCTTGGCTGACAATCGAGAGGGGGGGCAGCTTTGTTGTTTGCTTCTGTTGCCTTACCATTAGACTTGCTATTTGTTTTCTTATTTTTAGATTTTGAGCATGAAGCTAGTGATAGAGAAATCAAAAATATCATGAGAAGTTTCATTATAATCCTTTAGGTGTGCGTCCTTAAAGGATATAACAGAACTCTCTATCTAGATCGCTTGACTCTGACATATGAATTAATTTCTTTATATGAAAAAAAATTAGACGGTCAAGGCAGGTGAACCTTTTCTATAATTTACATATGATAATTTATTTTTTGTTAGTTTCTTCAGACATAGATTTCATTCCATAAACTTCGAGCAAATCATTTACATTAGTGGTTTTAAAGTTGACACCACTTCCTCCGGATAAAGGAAGAAGCATGATCTTTTTTCCTTTGATGGCTTTGGCAATCTCGAGCTTAACCATGGTTCGCCCACCAGCTCCAGCTAAAGCTTTATTCATTTCAGTGATTCCTTTCGCCTGGGCTTTTCCTTCAGCGCGAATTGCTTCTGCTATTTGTTTTGACTTATTTAAGTAAGCATCAGCTTCAATTTTGGCTTTTCTAAACTCACCATCAACTTGAGCTACCATTTTATTCACATCACCTCGAGCATCTTCTTCTTTTCTTTTGTATTCCTCTACTGCGGCTAAAGTTGCAGATTTATTTTTTTCTTTTTGTTGGTCAGCAATTTTCTTATCTTCAATGGCTTGTTGGTAAGCTGAGTTAAATCGATAATCTGCTAACAGAACTGTTTCCACCACAACCCCCATTGGGTTTAGGATACTATTCATCTTAGTTAGTACTTCAGTTGTTTTCTTTTCTCGATTTTCAGAGATATAAAACTCTTCGGTTTTTAATTCTCCATAAATATCTCTAGGAATTGAGCGAGCAACACTTCTAACAATGTTATAGCGCAATTCTCCGTCGTTTTGTGCTACGTTTTCTAGCATGTGCTTTAGTTTGTCAGGGATAATTCTAAACTGAACCTCGACGTCGAGTGAAATATCATTTCCATCAATGGTTTTAAATAATAAATCATCTCGAAAGCTTTCTCCTCTAGAGCGAGAATACACCATAGTTATGGTTTGAAGTTTTGTATTAAATTTATACATTTCCTGAATGAAGGGGATGTAAAAATAAATTTGCCCAGGAGAATAGATATGTTTATCAACCCCTGGCTCACCAAAAAGTGAAATCTTTTTTACTTTGATCGCTATTTCAGTTTCATTGGTTTTAACATAACAGCCAGTTAGAGTTAATAAGAGAGAGAGAAGTAAAAGACTTTTCATTTTATTGAACCTCAAATGTTTTTAATGTTTGTTTTAGATTTAGTGGGTTGATCCCGTATGCACCATCAGAGGGAAGAATAATTGTATCAATTCCTTCTAAAGTTTTTGCCATTTCTAATCCAACTAAATTTTGTGACCCACCACTCTTGAGAGCTTTATTTTTGAGTCTAGTTTTATCGGCTTCTGCTAATTTAATCATTAAATTTGCTTTTGCTTTCATAGTTCTCACATAAGCATCTTTCTCCGCAGTTTTCGTTGTCATGTAAGCTTTTCCTTCCTCTAGAAGAACAGCAACATTAGCTTCACCTTCCTCTGTAACTTTCTTTAAATTGGCTTCTTCTTTTGCCGCTTTAGCTTCAGCCATGTTTTTAAAGACTAATTGGTCTTTAAGCTTCTTTTCTTCAATATTTGATTGAATCTCATCAGAGTAGATGAAGTAACGAATAAAAACCTGATCAACAACTAAGCCTTTTTCTTCGAATTCTCCACTGAGAATCTCTTTTGCTCGGTTCATTTCTTCAACTCGAAGATGAGAGTCATAAAATTTTTCCGTGGTAAGTTTTCCAAGAGTTTTTTTGAGAGCGGGTATAACTTTAGGAATCACAGCTTGCTCATAAATACCTTTTTTACCAAGTTTTTGGATAACTTTTAGGGGATCAGTGATGTGATATAAAATCGACAAATCCACATCAACAAAATATCCGTCATATGTTTGGATATGGGCTGCAGGAGCGATGATCACTTTATCACTTCTTCGATAATGATTTGGAAATTTTGTTAAATGGATGATTTGAATATCACGAGGAAATTTTTCCATCACTTGCATGCTTGGAAACACAAAATGCAATCCTGTGGTGTAGACTTTTTCTTCAATTCCACCGCCAGGGCCAATAATCTTGATTTTTATTCCATATTCATTTGGTTGAACATAAACAAAAAACATTTTAAAGAGGAAAAAAAGTAGCACTACCCCAATAAAAAATAAGTTTAATTTTGATTTAAAAAATGGTTTTCGCGGACCTTGAGGAGTATCAGATTTCTTTCCTCCAGAAAAAATTTCTTTAAAAGTTTTAATAAAATGCTGAAGTTCTTGCTCGTAGGGATTCTTTTGAGACAAAACAGTTCTCCTGATTGAAAGATTTGTGCGGGAATTCTGTCATAATCTAGACAGATTCACTAGGCTTATTTGGTTTAAAAAAAATTATGAAACGGATTAATCATCTGACTGGATCAGTCAAATGAATAATATGTAGAAATCAGTAGCTTAGAACGGGTTGATTTGTTAACCTATAGATAATACGAGATAAGAATTTATCGGTCATTCGATTGGCGTTTAGATAAATTCAGTGGGTTTCAGGGAGGAAAAACCATGAGTCTTACTAAAGCAGATATTGTTGAAAGAATCTACAAAGAAGCAGGCTTCTCTAAAAAAGAAGCAGCCGATATGGTGGAGCTAATTTTCAAAATTATTAAAGATACCCTTGCAAGAGGCGAGAAGGTAAAGATTTCTGGATTTGGTAATTTCTCCATAAGAGATAAAGCAAATCGTGTTGGTAGGAACCCGCAAACTGGAGAGAGCATGGAGATAAGTGCTCGAAGAGTTTTAACTTTCAAGCCATCTCAAATCCTGAAAGAAGATATTACTGATCGATATGCTCATCGAATTGACGATAAAGGGAAAGAAGACAAGTCAGTTGCCGTTCCTAATGGAAAGCCGAGAGCGCTTTCTAGTTTTGTTAATGATAATGAAGTATAATTTCAAGAAACTTCTTTAGTAATAAAAGATTAAAGTATGGAAGTAGTATTTCAGGAAGAAAATATCATGAGCACTCAGAAAGATTTTTATCTTTTTCAGGAAGTTGTGACAGCTGCCGACGTAAAACCTTATGTTCTAAGATTTTGGGAAACTGAATTTGAAGATATTAAGCCTAATACTTTGGAAGATGGAAAGAAGAGTTATAGCCAAAAAGATATCAAAATTATTCATTTAATTAAGAAGCTTTTATTTGATGAAAAAATGTCAATTCCTGAGGCGAAAGTGGCTATTAAACAGCGGCTAAGTGAAATTGATAATATAAGCATTGATGAAATTACTGAAGCAAGTTTTACAGGATTATCAGATTCAATTGAAGAGGTTAATGAAGCCTCAAATGAAAAGCCTAGTGAGCAATTAATTGAAGAGTCTATTTCTCCAGAGACTACTGACGACCCTTTAGCTGTTGAATTAAATTCTGAAAAAATTAAGAGCGAAGAAGTGTCGACTTTGGATAATACTGAATCCGAAACCCAAGAATGCGCAACTGAGAAAGTAAAAGAAACTATTTCTCACCAAGCTAATAGTGAGAGTTTTCTGGAAATACAGCCTGTTGATATACTTAAGGGGTCAATTCACAAAGCTCATGCTCAATTAGAGTTAATTGTGAGCAAAATTGATAAAAAATTAGAAAGTCTTAAGTAACTTTAAAGCTTCCGAAATTTCTTCTTTCTTAATTTTCTGTTCAATTCTTTGATTTACTTTACTTGAAATATAGCTCTCAATCATTGGGTAACTTATGGGAAATTTTTCTTGAGAAAAGTTTTGTTTCACTCTTTCAATGAGTTGGTTTAACTTATTTAAAGTTTCTTTTACAAATTTTTGTTGGAATAAATTTATTTCCTGCTCGTGCTTTAGAGATGTAATATCTTTTTCAGAGCACTCTTCTAAGTCATCTAAAATCTGAAATAAAATTCCTAAAAGGGAGCCTATCCTGAGATTAATTTTTAAATTTTTAAAATTTAATTCATCGTTGATTGCTGCTGTCCAAATAAAAGGGAGCTGAATTAGTCTAGCTGTTTTCAACTCATGAATTCGCCAAATTTGTTCAATTGAAAGTTTCTTTTCGTTTAGATCTAAATATTGACCGAGCAATAGTCCTTTTGCCCCAGTTGCCCAATATGCGGCTTGTTCAATTTGAGTAATAATTGATCGCTTAAACTCCAGTTTGCTCAGAGTGGAATAGGAGAACTGCATGAGAGAATCACCGGCTAAAACGGCAATGGATTCGTTAAATTTCTTATGTGAAGTGGGTTTGCCTCTACGAATATCATCGTCATCCATGCAAGGAAGATCGTCATGGATTAAGGTATAGCAATGATGAATTTCTAAAAAGGCTGCTAAGTTTAGCAAGTTTTGATCAGGCTTTATTCCACGATCTCTCGCAACTCTAAAAAGAAGTTTACTCCGGAAGCATTTACCATAGTTAAAGAGTGAGTAGAAAATTGCATTTGAAAAATTATTCTTAAAGAAGGATTTCTTCGTTAGTTGTTCAATGTGTAATTTTAGATCATCAATGAACTTGCTTTCAGGCATAATACTCATCCTCTCAAATTTGATTTTCTTTTATCATATGAGTGGGTGAGTGAGAACTATAAATTTGGATGATTAGAAAAATTGCTGTACCCCAATGGAAACTTCACGATTCATATAGCGAGTATGGGTTTGAGCATAATCAATTCTTCCTACAAAGCGATAAATAGAAGGAGAAATTATCCTGACTCCTAATCCAGAACTGAGAAGTATTTGATTTTTACTATAAATAAGTTCTGATAAATCTTCCTCCACTTTCCCTTGATCAGTGAATAATACTCCCTGTATAGTAAATCGAGATATTTCCGTTAGATCAAAACGGTATTCAAAATTATTTTGCCAAGAGGTTTTATCGTAAAATTGGCCATCCTGATAACCTCGAACTTCCCCAAAGCCTCCTAGAAAACTAAAATACTGTATTTGAGGATGGCTGGTAGAGAAATAGTTAAAATTCCAAGCAAAGTTTTTTCTATTTTTTAAAAAATATTTTTTAAAATTCAAGTTTTGAGAAACATAGCTTCCCGTAGTTGATTCATCAAAGCGATTTTTAAAATGATTAGGGTGAAAATCTACTCTTGCAGAAAGCTCCTGTCCAAAAACTAAATAGTTCTTGTAAAATAATCGTCCCCAAGTGAAGTATAGGTAGGGACTATGAGTTTCTCCGCTTTGATCAATTTCAAATCCGACTTCGTCATTTTGCTCTTTTTGTAGATCAGAAAGGCCTGTTTCTGAAAGCACATCTCTTTCAGAGTTAATTCCAATTCCTTGTGAAAACTCATTGTTAGAAGAGGACTTTTCAAGAAATACATTTATTTTGTTTCTCTTTAACGTATAGTAGAAGCTTTCCTCACCGTCACCATCAAAGAAAAATCTGATTCGATTTATACTCCACAGATCAACTCCTATTTTTAGCAATCGGTTTTTATTGAATTGAGGATTTCGGTACCATAAAACACCGGCAGGTTGACCATTAAGACTTTCATATTGACCACCTAGCTCAAAATAATGACCAAGAAAGTTTACATCATAAGCTCCTATGGCCATATATTCAGATCCTCCACCTGAAGTTGCTTTAAAAATTGGAATTAGGGTCCATCTGTCTTGAACTAAAATAACTAAATGATTCTTTTTAGTCTTTCTCACCATAACTTGACTAAAAATTCTCATATTCCACAGACGGTTTTTGATTTCATTGATGGTTTTGTTATTTAGTGAATGATTTTTTAAGTCTTTTAATTCAATTTCAATTGCTTTCCGTTTAGTTTTTTCTGATCCAATAAATGTAAAGTTAAAGCTCAAAGCGTTGTAAGAAAAGATCGTGCAGCCAATCCAAGTAAATAAAAAACGCTTAAAGTTGTAAGGTTTTATAATTTGTTTAAGTATTTCAAATTTCCTCATTATGAGTTTTCTCCCATTAAAGAATTTAAAGAATATACTCATTGAGTTAGAGAACACAAGCTTCATTCGCACTTATTGGCTTTCCTGCAGGGGAATCTCTGTTTAAAGCTTCATATTTTCATTCAAATAAAAAAGTTCACAAGAAGTAAGTGCTTAATAGAATTAATTTTTTTCGAAAAAAATACTTGGCTAATTTAGTCAATCCTTTTAGCGTTGTATTTAAAATTTTTAAGTTCAATTTTCTAAGGAGAGACCATGACACAAAAATTAATTATTTTATCTCTGATGTTAGGAGTGTTTATTGGGTGTGGAGCGCACCGTAAAAGCTCTGTGGATGAAAATCTCAAAGGAATTGAGGTCACAGACTATAGTGTGAGAGAAAATCAAAAAGCAAGTGCCGCAGATGATGCACTTAAAAGATCGGCGAAGTTTAAGTCCAAGTCAGATGATATTGCAACCAGTTCATCTATTCACAATAACAGCAGTGAAGCTCCAAATAGCAAAATGGTGCAAGTAGAAGGAAGTGTAAATGCAGATCATTCAGGCGAGCAATATTATACTACAGTAGAAGGTGATACATTAATGTTGATCTCTTTTAAAATATTTGGTGACTATGAGAAATGGCGAAACTTACTTGAGTGGAATAAAGATAAAATTCGAAACTTAAGTAGTTTGAGAAAAGGTGAGAAGTTGAAGTTTTACTTGAAAAAGAGTGTGGCAAAATGGACTCCAGAAGGAAACCCGTACCTAATTCGTAAAAATGAAACCTTAGGAATTATTTCCAATAATGTTTATTCTACTTCTCGTTATTGGAGAGACATTTGGTTAAATAATAAGCCACTAATCAAAAATCCAAATATTATTTTTGCAGGGTTTACTATTTTTACACCAATTATAAATGTTGGTCGAAGTGCGAAGAGATAATAAAGAGTGATTAGATTGTATAACGATATGGCCCCTTTATTATAAAGGGGCTTTTTTAATTCTCGTAGGTTAAAGGTATTTTTTCCACTTCCGATTCAACTTTCTAGGTGCCATACTTTTTAATATTTTAAAGTAAGCTTTTTTAGCTTTTCTAGGTCCATTTAATGCACCTGGTTTAACTTGTTTCAACCTTTTAACTAGTCTCTCAGACATTAATCGATCGAAAGTAGTTTGAAAGTTCTGGTCACTATTTTGATCACTTTTAATAGCGTTATAAGTATTTTTTAAACGATATAAGAAAGTGTTTTGATATTGCTTATGCCATTTTGTTTTAATTTCACTGGCAACAATATCATCTATGTGATCAAATAATTTCTCTATACGTAAAGAGCAACCAGCAGTTCCACAATTGCTACTTCTTCCCGACACAACTGCTTCAAAATGTTTTAAAACTGCAGATTCATAAGGGACTGTGGTTATGCTATCTGATTTTACTTCAGCTGTTCTGCCTTCAATTTGATTGGAAACTGAAAAATTTAAGCTTCTGTTATTAATAAACTCTATTGGATCCACAGTACTTGTAAATTGAATAACAGTTTCACCACCAGCGTAGACAACATTTAAGGTTTGCTCATTGAGAACGCCTTTATTTGTTGAAAGAGTTCCTATCGAAGATGTGGAGGTGATTAAATTTGGATTTGCAGGATGGGTAAAAACTACCTCAACCGTTACCACACCAGTTTCTGTATCAGTAAGAACTTTTTTAATGCTCTTCACTTCTGCATAGTCATTAATATTAAAGGGAACGTTTTTGGACATAACGAGTACATTATCGATATCTCCTAGTGTCGGACCTTGATTAATTGAAAAGACCGCGGAAATTCTTGATCCAATGTCATAGTCTCCGACTTTTGCTAAAACTCCCGTTGATCCAGTCTTTGCCTTTAGTCCAGGGATTTGAATCGATTCTGATTGGAGAGAAGTGAGGTCATTATTTTGAGATCCGTTAGAATTATAAGATCTTAAGCTGATATTTCTTTCACCACTGACTAAGCCAAGGTTCCAAATTGAATAATCAACACTTAAAGATTCATTGGCCCTAAAAATATTATCTTTAGTATCCCCAATAACGGAAACATTATCTAATTCAAATACTGGGTTTTCATTAAAGACTTCTGTATAGGTTTTAATTTTATTTTGGAATCGAGTATCTATTTCTTTAAAGAAAGCCACCTTTGAATCATTCTTGAATGAAAGATCATAGGCAATTTGTTCATAAATTTCTTTAGCCACTAATTGCCCAACGAGTGTACCAGCGGTTTGACCATACTTCTCAGCTGAGATTGCCTGTTCAATATAAGATCTTGAAGCGTATTGTCTGGAGTAACTAAATCTGTAAGCATCTTTAAATGATTGTTGGTAGATGGCCCTTAAGTTATTCACTTCATTGCCTGAAAGATTTTTTATTACTTCAATTATTTCTCCAGTCTCTTCCCACCTTTCAACAGTATCGAATTGAGGGACACCATCGATGACCACTTGCTCTCCGGTTTCAGGATCAATCTTTTTAACTTGCTCTCTAACCAGAATTTTTTCTTTCTGAGGAACTCTTTTATCTAATTGATCTAAATCACGGTAAGAAATATAGTGATCGACGTTGTTATCAAAGTAATTAAGAACATTCCAGG
>JAOHMI010000001.1 GCA_028101965.1 Bacteriovoracaceae bacterium | reverse complement strand
GTAAATACTAAAAAAGGACCTGGCCGATTGGGAGATGTGGGAGTTCAATTTCAAAGAGATGGTCTTCTAACATTTGAGAATGAAAAATTTGAAAATTTTATTGAAAACGATTACCTAAAAGCAGCCCAAATCTTAACAGGGTACTTTGAAAATGGTCAAAAAGTTAACGGGTTCGTTGATAATTTAGAAAACGTTGTTAACAGTGCCTTACAGAATCCATCAGGAACACTTTTCACAAGAAATAGAGGCTTCGAAAGCAATATAAGAGATATTGACAGAAGAGTTGAAAATAAACAAAGACAACTTGAGAGAAAAGAAGAAAACTTAAAACAGAAGTTTGCACGTTTAGAAGAAACAATGGCAAGAATTAGAACCCAAGGAAGTGGTTTAGCTGGACTGCAGGGAGGATCCGCAGTGAACCCCGTTCAGCAGCTTGGCTAAATAATTAGGAGGATTAAATGAGTTATGGACTTGGAGCCTACAAAAAAACATCTGTAGAAACCGCAAGCAAAGAGCAGATTCTACTTATGCTTTACCAATCAGCAATTAAATCTTGTAAAAAAGCAATGGAGGCAATTGAATCGAATAACATTGCAACCAAAGGTGAACAAATTGGAAAATTACAAGATATCATCATAGAACTTAGTAATAGTCTCGATTTTGAAGTAGGAGGAGAGGTCGCAAAAGAACTTAGTGCTCTCTATGATTACATCCTCTATGCCTCAACTCAGGCAAACATAAAAATTGAGAAAGAGCCACTTGAAGGCTGTTTAAAAGTTCTCAATACGCTTTATGCTGGATGGGCTGAAGCAATAAAATCTTTAAAATAAAAAGAGGTTAATATGCAAAATACAAGCATGCTTCTCTATAACATGACAGAGAAAATTTTATCACTCACCCTTAAAGTTCTACAAGACTGCGAGATTGGTGAAACGGAGAACTTAACCGAAGATCTAAACAATCGTGAAAGATTAATTGGAGTTCTAAACTACTTGCAAGATAAGTTAAGTAAAGAACCAACTAACATAAACAAGCAATTAATAGAGGAATCTAATCGGATTCTAGGACAAATTGAAAAGTTAGATATTCAAATAGTTGATAGCTTAGAAAAAATTAAAGAAGAAACTAACTCAGAAATTGCAAAAGTGTATAAAACAAAAGAAAATTTCAGAGGGTACAATTTAAAAAATACCAAATAACCTACAAAGACAGGCAAGAATATCATGGAAGATAAGACCAATCATTACGAAATCATTTTCAGTAAATCTAAGAAAAAAATTATCTACGGAAGTAAAACTTACTTTGGATCAATTTTCAACCCAGAAAAAGAAGCGAAGAACCTTGTTCTTGATTACGAAGAAAAAATTAAAAAAAACAAAAATATATTAATTTTAGGTTTAGCTTCTGGTTATCACATCGTCGAGATAGAAAAACTCATGAAAAAATATCATCATGATTTTTTAATCTATGTCCTTGAGCCAAGTGACGAAATAATAAACTTAAATAAAGAAATACACTTATTTAACGAAGAGAAAATAAAAATAATTCAACTATCCAGTCAATCCGAAGTTTTCAATAACGTAGACTTCATTATGTTTTTGAATGAACATCCTGTCATAATGAAGCAACCTGTATCATTTCTAAAATTTTCAGATATTTTTAAAAAGTTTTTGACTTATAGAGCGTCAAGTAAAGTCAATGAATACACTCATATGCTTCCTACGAACCTTAAAAACTATCTTGAAAAAGAAGAAGACAGCAAAAAAAATCAAGAAATATTTGAATACATCACGAGTGAGATCCCAAATAAAAAGAAAATAACTTCAGAAGATATCTTTTTATTAAGTTTTAACGAAATCATAAACAGTGAATCACAAACAAGTAGCTCTCAATAGATTAAGGAAACCTATGAAAAAATCAATCCTGTTATTATATTTAAAAAAAGATCATAAAATCATAGAAACAAATCATTTAATAAACTCATTGAAAGATGAAAGTGATGATTACAATATTTCCATATTAACTTTTGAGGAAAATAGGAAATACTTTGGATACTTTTCAGACTCTGTTAAATTTGAAACGATTGACACTCAATTTCTAAAAAAGATTTCCCAAAACCCTCTTTTTAGCCCCTCATTTGCGATTACTCGATACTGGAACTTTATGGCCAAAGTAAAGTCATACAATTGGGATAAAATTATTCCTTATAACGATAATTCTCTAGAAACCTTAATTTCGACCTTTGTCAATGCAGATAAATCTTCATCGATGAAACTTAATGAAAACGGAATAATAAAATATAATTCAGAATGGAGTGTACTCAATAATTTGTATTTCAAATCAAATAAATCATACTTCCATCCTTCTGAAATAGTTCACTTAATATCTAATGTTAAGTTTTCAAAAAACAATATTAAAATTAAAGATAAACCAAATGAAGAAAACTTTGTAAATGAACAAATCAAAGAACTAAGAGAAGGGTTAGAAAACTACCACAACCTAAAAAACATTAAGCTTATTGGAATCAGTTTAGTCGAAATGAGTAACTATTTCGAATTGAAAGATATTGAAACAATAGTTTCTTCTATCATTGAAGTAAGTGATACTTGCCATCCTGTTTTGATTTCAACAGGAGAAGAAGCCCAGGAATTATTAGCAGAAGAAACCAGAAGGTTATTTCATGAGAAAGTTACTATATTAACAGTCGACCGTACTAGCGAAATAAGTCTCCTGAAAAATCTAGACTTCCTCGTCTCTCTACCCAATCACCAACTTGAACTTAGCTCGTTAGTAAATTGTCCCTCTATCGAAATAAATTTTAATAGCCAAACTTCGCTCACAGGCTTGGTCAACGATAATGCATATAAAATAAATGTTTTTGACTCTCTAAAAGTTAAAACAATTTCAGAGACTATTGATCATGCACTTTTTGGTAAAAATATCGATGAAATCAATGGGCAGATTATAAAATCGAACTTTAACAGCGAAATAGGATACATTAACATTAGGTCCGAAAGTATTGAAATTGACACAGTCAAAAAGAAAATTATTCACCTTAGTATGAATCCACAATTAATTCTAAAAAATAAAAAAATAAAAGACATAAAAATTAAAGCTTCCATTTTCAATGAAGTAAAAAAAGCCTCTTCATTGATATTAAATGCATTAAGAATTCACAAAGTGGGAATAAATAATTCTCAGAAATTAACAACTTTCATCCAAGCTGTATCAGCCTTATGGGAAAACTCTCATCAATATGAATTCATTGCCCCCACTCTAATCCACTTCCAAGGGCGTATTGAAAACATTGATGCCAATACTAACCCTGCACAATTAATATCCTCATTAGAAAATGAGCTTTTTTCACTAAAAGATAGACTAAAGAATATTCAAGGACAACTAACGGCTAGTGATGAAGAATTGACATCAACAAACATTCAAACTGCCACAACTTAGCAATAGAGGAATTAAACTATGCAAGATGACACTTCTCTACAAAATGAAATTTTAAACTCACTGGAAACTATTAAGAATAAGGCTAACCAAGGAGTTGAGTTATCAGAGGAAGATTTCTTAATTCTTCTCGCTTCATCTTTAATTGAAGAAGCATCTACAAACCAATAGAGATAAAAAAGGTAAAATGAGTAAAGCAAATAAAAAATTCAAAGTCCTTTTCATTCAATTGAATCGGTTTGGAGATCTACTGCAAACGCTCCAATGTGCATTAAGTTACAAAACAGAAAACCCTGATCGAGAAATTCACCTTATAGGGTACACACAATTTGTTTCACCTCTTCTGTTTTTACTTAAAGATGTTTTCGATGAGATTCACCAAATTGATACTAAAAAACTTTTCAAAAACTCCTCATCACAATCACATATTGTTAAAAGTTTAAAATCAGAAATTGCTCAAATTAATCACTATAATTTTCAACAAGTTTTTAACCTTTCTTTTAGTAAAAGTTCTGAATATCTAACTACTTTAATTTCATCCAACAAAAAGAAAGGACTACGAAGAAATAAGAGTGGTCAAATCATCATCGAGGATCAATGGTCTCAATATGTCTTTGCGACGACTATGTCTTCCAATTTAAATCCTTTTAATTTAGTCGATCTCTTTAAAAGTATTGTTAAAACAAAAATGGCTCCTCTAATCGAATCAGAAGAGGCAGAAAAAGGTGAGATAATCTGCATTCACCCTTTTGCCTCTCTAGAAAGAAAGCAATATGGATTTAGCTACTGGGAGCAAATTTGTTCAAATTTTATTATCAAATACCCTGAAATTAAAATTTATGTTTTAGGTTCTGATTTAGATGAAATGAATTTTCAACATATCAATAAGAACAATAGTTCCCAAATTATTCCTTATTTTGGAAAAAGCTTTGAAAAAGTTCTAGAAAAACTTAATCAGTCAAAGCTACTTATCGCTAACGATAGCATGGTAGGACACTTATCTGCTTTTACATCTACTCCATCATTAACTTTAGCTTTAGGTAGTGTAAGGCCTGAGGAAACCACCCCATATAAGCTTAATGCTTATGTACTAGAACCGAATATTGATTGTTTTAGTTGTTCACCAAGAACACCTTGTGACTTCTATCAATGCCATTATAAATTAAATCCAAAATATGTTTTTATGATATCAGAGCTGTTGTACCTCAATGGTAATCTACCAGATGAAGAAGTAATAAATAATGAAGAAATATTGAATTTAAGCTCTGGAGCCAGTTTATTTAAATATGACTTAGTAAATGATTCTCAGCTCCACCTATCCAAGCTACACTTTAATTATGATTCAAGTGAGCAAATATTTAGGAATTTCTATTTTTTAATTTGGAATCTATATTTAAACAATCAGGATACAAACTTAAGTTTCCCATACCTCAATAAAAAAAGTAGTACAGAACTATTAAGTTATAAGAGAAAAATAGAATCAGCCTATGAAATCTATTCTTTCGGATCAAAATTTAGTAGTGATATAATAGATCGTCTCACAAAACCATTTGACAGTTTTGATGAAATACAGCCCTTAATAGATAAACTAAACGAAATTGATACTCTTTTAAATATTTTAAAAGAAGGGTCTCCCCTACTCTCACCAATCATAAATTTTTTCTATGTGCAAAAAATGAATATAACCTCAAATACTCTTATTGATGTCGCGAGAGACACTAAACTTATTCTTAATGAAGCTCAATCAGTATTGTCTGCTTTATTGGAACTCTCACAGAAGTCCATTGAAAACAACATAAAATCGTCACCTTCTGTATCGCGATCTAGTATTGGGGATAACTAAAATCAATCACATAGTACTCTCTCTTTAGTTTTCCATAAAAGTAAATACTAACCAGCTGCTTATTCATGTTGAATTATATTTTGCTCAAAAAGAGGCATTATAATAAATTTAAGAAACCGCCACAAAGAAACCTCGTATTCAAAGTATATTTTCTAAGCCGATCTTATAAAAAAATATTGGCTAAAAGCTAATAATATAGATATTCTTACCAAATGATGTCAGATGTCATTACCAATTCGACTCTCCAACAAACTCAGAAGACTTCTGAGAGCTCTATTAAAGAAATTTTTAAATTTTACAAAAAAAACCTTCAACAAGAATACACTAAGCAAATTAAAAAAATATCAAAAGAATTTAATGAATCTAATATTCAAATAATATCTATTTTTCACTTCTCAGGAGAAATGAACCCTTATAAAAGTAGTTATTCTGAAGATCATATTAAATTTTTCGAAAAATATAATCAAAACCTTTTTAACAACCTGTTTAGCAGTATTAAAAAAAATAGAAAAAGGGACTTTGGTCAAAACAAACTTTCACTTCAGGAGTTTAATTTTATAGGTACATATCAAACAGAGGCTTTCCGCTATCAGAAAATTAGATGTGTAATATTGATTGGAAGAAATGAATTCCTTCCCTTTAATTTAGATAAAAATAAATCAAAAATGATAGAGAGAATATCAACATTGTCTTTATCTTATTATTTAAAGTTCAAGGAACTGCAAAAACAAATTGAATTCCAAAAAATTAAATTTAATTCTACAGATATATTCAAAGAACATTTTCAAGAAAACAAAATCATTCCAAAGTCTTTTTTTCACCAGCAGCGTATACAGCTACTTGGCGAGCTTCTCAACACACTAAAACATGAACTAAGTAATCCCTTATTTGGTATTAGTTTGGGTATAAATATTCTTAAAAATTCAAAGTGGGAAGACCCTCAAACATTAAATGAACTAGACATCATGGATCAGAATACAATTAAATGCTCCGACTTAATTGATTCATTTAGCAGCATATACACTCAATCAATAACAACAGAGGATGCAAATTTAATTGAAGTAATTGAAAAAACCTTGATGCTCCTAAAGAGCGAACTGAAGAAACTAAAGTTTGAATTTAATTATTTAAAAAATGAAGTTTTCTTTATTTACAAAACTGTTCCAAACTTTATCTCTCAAATAATCTTTAATTTAGTTATCAATAGTATACACGCTGTACTAAATGAAAATATCAAAGAGCCAAAAGTATCATTATCTATAAATCGTAATGAAAAGAGTATTGAAGTAATTATTGATGATAACGGGCCAGGAATTAAAGTAACTCAATTAGATAAATTATTTGAACCTTTTTACACAAACAAAGAAAATGGAAACGGATTAGGCTTATCTATTTCTAGATTTTTAGCACAAAAATTATCTGGTAGCTTGGAGTATTGCCCAGAAACAAATAACAAAACTCGATTTATTTTAACTCTTCCTCTACATGGACAAACGATAAGACAACATAATGAAAAAGAAAATACTCATCATTGAAGATGAACCCCTTATTAGAAGAAGTCTCAAAAAACTTTTAGAAATAAAATATTCCGCAGAAGTTGTTCTGGTGGATAACGGGAAAGAGGCAATTGAGATCCTATTATCCCAAAACTTTGACTCTGTAATTTGTGATATAATGCTGAGTGATATCACTGGCTTTGAGGTGATAGAATCCATTAAGATTAAGTACGATCTTGAAAAAATTAAAAGTAAATTTGTCTTTATAACCGCTTATGTTTCCGATAAAGTATTACAAAAAGCAAGCCAGTATGGGATAGATATTTACAATAAACCAATTAAAGATATGAATAGCTTTTTAGAACGGGTTGTAACGAATGACTAAGACACAAAAAATAAAATCTATTGGCTTTCACCTGCGCCCTACTTTATCTGATGATAATATCAATCAGATCACTAATTTATTTCAATGGCTAATAAAAAGAAATGTAAAATTAGTCTTCAAGTACCAACATCAAGAGATGGTAAATAAAATCATAAGTAATAAAAAGAATATTCTAATAACGGATAGTATAAACTATCATAAAAATGTAGACATGATTATTTCCCTTGGGGGAGATGGTACTCTCTTAAGTGCTTGCAGGAATTCCCATCAATCCAACCCAATAATGGGGATCAACCTAGGAAACTTAGGCTTTATTACCGAATTTAGCATGCATGAATATTTTGACCACATGGAAGACATCCTTAAAGGAAGTTTTCAGCTTCAAAAAAGATCATTATTTAAAATTGAAAACACTCAAAATAATCAAAATAAACTTTATTCAAAACCATTTTTCAATGATGCTGTTGTTCACAAAAGCAACATTTCGAGACTACTTAGGCTAACTGTTACATGCGATAAAGAAAAGATTTATAGTCTTGCTTCAGATGGACTAATTATATCATCGACCATTGGTTCAACTGCCTATAGTTTATCTGCAGGTGGCCCTATTGTTCATCACAATGTTAATGCAATTATTATCACTCCCATCTGCCCTCACATTATTGGAATACGACCTATCGTTATCCCAGACAATAGCACTATCGAAATAAAATTGGATGGAAAAGATGAAAAAGCCAGTGTGACTCTTGATGGACAAGAGCAGTTTGGTTTCGATTACTCTCAGAAACTTACGATCAAGAAATATCGAAATAAATCTTCTAGCTTAATCTTAAACCCTGAAAAATCTTATTTTAAAACTTTGAAAGATAAAATGAATTATGGAAAATAAAGTTAGAACATATATTGATTACTTAAATTTGAACGAATTTTATTCCTTCATCACTAATGCTTAAAAAAGTTTTCTCATAAAAAGAATCACCATTATTAATGTAAATCTGCGGTTTCCCATCAATTTCAAATTCATAATTATCTTTAATATGAGTATGACCTGTCACTAAGTAATCAGTAACCATGTTGTAACAAAGTGTCTCAGCTGCCTTTCGATATTTTTCTTTATATTTTTGTCGGTCAAAATATTTTTTGCTGGAGTCTTTAGATGAAGTAGAAGCTTTTTGTGCCGTCTTTTGTACGAAACCAAATGGGACAACTCTAGGAAAAACATTTTTAAAGAATGAACTATTAATAAATTTTCGATATCGGCGATAAAAAGAGTTTTGATAATCAAGATAATCACCGTGATAAAAATTTATTTTTTTTCCAAACAGCTCTAAATCAAACCCCATACCCTTCGAAATAATTTTATCACTTAAAACTGTACTCTTAGAGTAGTGAATATCGTGATTACCATCCACAAGATATATAGTTATATTTGGATTGTTTAGAGAAAATTTTTCAAGAGCCTTAAAGTAGTTACTATAAAAATCATTAAATTGAGAATAATTTCCGTGATAAACATCAAGAATATCACCCAACAAAATTATATTCTTTACTTCAAACTCAATACATTTAGTCAAAAATGATTTAAAGAAATCATTTCTTTCGCAAGAGTTGTCTTTTATGTGCACATCGGAAATCACAGCTGTTTTCATAAGCACATAATACAATCTGCAATTGGTATTGTCACAATCATCTCTTATTTTATATACTACCTAAATCTAAGCGGCTTGAATATCTGAATGCCTAAAAACATACTCGTTAATAACCTTCATCGCCCTTCTCTCTATTTCTGTATATTTCACACAGATTTTCCAGCCTCGATAAGCTAGCTGATTGCGTTCATTTGGCTTGAGTTCAATAATATTAACAATTTTACCATTTATCAGAAATGATTGATCATCAATAATCAGCTCCATACCATACAAGTCGTCCCCGACTGCAAAAAATCGTGACTCGATTTTAGAAACAACAAAAGAAGCACCTCCAGCTGAGACATCAAAGCATTTTTTCTCAAAGCTTTGAATACCCCTCCTAACTCCATGGCCTTTCTTTAGGAAGTTTACATAACATTGAAGATTATCATGAATAAACAATCGCAGGAACTTTCTTCTCTCAACTTGAGCAATCATTTTTGGAAAAGATAAATAATAGCCACCATCAGTATCTGAAAACTTTATTTTCGACTGAAATAAGACTAAATCATCTGGCCCATAAATATTGACTGCCTCTGCTCCAGAGAAAATCTCTTTGAGATTTTTCTTATTCGCTCCTACAGCTTTAATTTTAAATTCGTCACGAAATTTTCGGATCGATAGCACTTCGATTTCAACGGTAAGTTTAACCTTACCGATAAATTTCCATGCAATAAAAACTCTTCCGTTCAGTTTGGCTGAATTGATGATATTAAATATCACCCATTGCTCTGAATTTGGAATCAGTTTGTTACCTGCTTGATCCATTACGTTTCACTCTTCTTTTAATTAAGCCCAAAATGCCTCTTCCCTTTGAGACTCTTCGTTTGTCTATACACAAAAAGAAGAGGCTGGGCTTAAAATGAATGGGTTACCCCATTTGCTAAAGTTAAAAATTAAAGCAGTAAGCTATTTACTTTCTACTTGTTTATCATTTCTCGTTATACCAGATACTACCCGATCAACTGGAGAGCACTTCTTGGTATATTGTTAGCCTGACTCAATGTTTGAATACCGGCTTGCTTAATAATACCTTGTGATGCTACTCGTGAAGTTGATTCAGCAATATCGACATCTTCAATAACTGATCGAGCATTCTCTTGATTGAGAGCTTGAACATCTAAGTTATTAACAGCTGTTTGTAATCTTGCTTGAATCGCACCAAAGTTCGCTCGAAAACCAGCGACTCGGTCGATTGCCTCGTCCACTATGGCCAAGTTTTCAAGAGATGATTCTTTATCCAGAATATTTGTTCCCTCTAGTCCTAGACCTTCTAAGGTGGCATTTGTTGAACTAGTGTCAAATGATATTCGGTTCATATCACCTGCACTTGCACCAACTTGAATCTCCATTACACCATTTTCATTCTCACCAGTTAACATGGCCTGGCCGGAAAATGTTGTTGATTTAGAAATACGGTCCAGTTCTTGTGTTAACTGTTGGAATTCTAAATCCAAATAACCTTTTTCTCTTTGTCCGACGGTATCTGAAGATGATTGAATGGATAATTCTCGAAGCCTGGTCAAAATATTTGACGACTCCTGTAATCCACCTTCTGCCACTTGAATCATGGCAATACCATTGTTTGCATTTCGTTGCGCCATCTTTAAACCGCGAACTTCTGCTTCCATCTTCTTGGCAATACCAAGACCAGCAGCGTCATCTGCCGATTTAATAATCCTCTTTCCAGATGATAATTTGGCAAATTCATGCTGTTGAGCCTCATCTGCCCCTCGCAAGTTTCTTTGAACCGCAAGAGAAGCTACGTTTGATCTAATTCTTAAGCCCATTTGCTTTCTCCTTATGGATGTTATCCGACAAAAAATATCGGGTACTCTGGTATCGTAACCTCCCAGGAAAACTTGAGCTTATTGATCTGGAATTAAATAAAAAAAGAGTAAAAAGTTATAATTTTAAGAACTTGAGTGGGTTTAATTCTGTGATTTTTCGATAATTTTTGTCGTTGAATAGCCGTCTACAAAGTTGAGAGATAGAACTTTGCCTCCATTTTGCATAACAATTTCATGGCCAACAATCTTCTCGATAGGCCAATCACCACCTTTAACCAATATATTAGGCTTAATGGTCTTAATTATTTCTAATGGTGTATCTTCTTGAAATAGCACCACATAATCTACTGATTTTAGATTTTCCAAGACAAACATTCGATCATTCTCTTGATTAATCGGTCTAGATTCACCCTTCAGTCGCTTAACAGAACTATCACTATTTAAACCAACAACAAGAATATCACCTAGCCTCTTAGCTTCATTTAAATAAGATACATGCCCCCGATGGAGAATATCAAAACATCCATTAGTAAAAACAATTTTTTTATCTTCTAGTTTTAATTTTGAAATTTCAGAAATATTGTCTCTCATTTTTTTATAACTCTAGTAGAAGTTAATTTATCTTGCCAGCTCAGAAAAACCGGTAAGCCTAAAGTAATAATTGATGATAAAGAAATGAAGCATCTTAAAAAAGTTGTTCCAAGTGTTAGTATCGTATTTTTCTCACCTACGACCTGTAAACTAAATACACGCTTCCCTAAAGTAGAAAAAGACGTTTTTTCTAACAACATAAAGTAGAAAATATAAAATAGAAAAAATATGGGGGCAAAAGATATAGCAAATTCTCGCCCTAAAAATAATCTAATTTCACTAAATGGGATTTGAGCAGAAAGAGTTATTAGAGCGATCGATGAACCGACTAAAAAAGCAATCGCTACCAAATCAATAATATAAGCAACAAACCTTAAAAATATATTTGCTTCTTGCCCAATAACTTCTTGCTTAATGTCTTGTTTAACTTCATCTTCTATAAATCTTTTTTCAGATTTAGGCTTAAGTTTATTCTCTACTCTATTGATAGAACTCTCATTTTTCTTTTTATGATAAAATGGAGAAAGTTCACCCATGTTTAAGCTTTCCTTTTCATTGTTCTTTAAATTTGAAGTTTTAATCTCAGGTTGTTCTTTTCTAGCTTCCTCAAAATCTCGCTTTAGCATCTTTCCTTTCTGCGATAAAGAAACTGTTGCGGAGGCATCTTTTTTAAAATTAGAAGTTTTCTCTGCGTGATGAAACCCCAAACCCTTACTTAATGGCTTTAACATTGATTCAAAATCATCAAGACCTTCCTCAGATAAATTTTCCAATTCTTCTTTATAATCTGGTGTTTCTTGATCCATAGCTCACTCCTAAGTATACTTTAGCCTTTTAAAAACTCAAAAGTACAGAATTCTTAGACTAAGCATACAAGCTGATGACTGAGTTATCCATAAAGGAAAACTCAGTAAAATTGACTATAATTATTCAATCCTTATTTAATTGTAATAAAAAGCCAAAACATGTGGCAACTGCTGTTTCTGTTCTCATAATCGGAGTTTTGAGGGATACTTTACGCACAGAGCCGCTTTCCCATAAAATACTTTTTTCTTTTTCAGAGAAACCACCTTCAGGCCCAACTAACATAATAATATGACCATCATTTTTAATATCATTAAGTTGTGATTCAGTGTCGCTCGATAAACCATTAATGAAGCAAACCATTGACGACGAAATTTCTATTAACTTTTCAATATTTTCTAAAATATGAAGTTGGGGCACAAAAACAGCATTTGACTGCTCGACTCCCATCTTGAGAAGATTCTCAATTTTTGACATGGAAATTAATTTATTCGAGCTATGATCAGTATGGACAACATAAATATTTTGTATTCCTAACTCACATGACATTTGAATCAATGATTTAAATGTATCTGGACGATTAATTCCAACGGCTAGAGATATGTGGTGGAGTCTTTCCTCAATAGTAATTAATCCAATTTTTTGACAACAGATTTCTTTTTTAGAAATTTTTTCAATTTGCGCTAGAAAGCTACGACCTTGCCCTAAGATTATTTTAATCTGATCTCCTGTTTTCACACGAGCAACTCTGGCAAGATGATGAAAATCTAAATCTCTAATTTCAAAATTATCATTTAAATTAAGTGTACTTAATTCAGGAATATAGAGGGATCTCAAAGTTCATTTCCTAAGACAAGACAAACCCAACCCTCTTTTGAACTTCGATGTATTTTAAATTTTTTCTTTTCAATAAATTCTTGGTAGAAAGAAAGTAATTCTTCAACTTGCTCTTCCAAAATTCCCGAAAGAACGATAACTCCATTAGGTTTTAGTATTTGCATAAAAGTAGATAGCTCATCTTTTAATACTGGTAAAAGAATATTAGCTAAAATTAAATCGTACTTGTTATTAAGAAACTTGTTTACTTCAAAATAAATATCAAAAACATTTGTTGAATTTAATTCATTTAAAGATAAGTTGTCTCTTGCATTCTCTAAAGCATCTTTATCAATATCGAATAGATCTACTTGTACGTCTTTTGCGTATTTAAGAAAATATAAACCTAAAATTCCTGAACCACATCCATAATCAATTATTCTCATCCCTTCAATAAGTGAAAATGTATTGTCGATATATTCTAAACATAAATTTGTGGTAGGATGTGTACCCGTTCCGAAGCCAAGACCTGGATTAATATATATCTTTCTCTTCTTTAGATTATCATCTTCAACGCTTCCTTTATAAAAAGAAGGAATAACTGATAAGTGTTCCGTTACTGATAAGGGATGATAATTTTTTTTCCACTCTTCATTCCAATCATTATCTTCTAATTCACAAAGAGAAATCGAGCCAGCTTCTCTAAAATCCTTTAATAGATGTTCATACCCCGAAAACAAATTATTGATAAATGTTACTTCATCCTCTACTTTTTCTTTGAGAAAAAACTCATACTCTAAGTTTGATTCGATATAAGCATCAACTAAATTAAGAATCTCATCACTTATTTCTCCACCGCAATAACTTTTATCACCTAAGATTTCATCTACGACATCTTCTTCTATATCTAATTCCTTGACGCCAATACAGTTAAGTTTATTTAGTTTCTCTAAGGTCAAGTCATCAACGATTATTTTTGGAAGTTTTTTGACATGAAAGCTATAACTTGAATTGTCCATCATTTGTTCTTTTTTTAAATATTTATAATAGATATATCATATTATTTCTCAGAAACGAGTCAATCAAACGAGACAGATCGAATCGTAAAACCAAGTAAATATTATACACTTTGGCTACCTTTCTTACTGCAATTATGTTATTTTCGAGACAGGAGAATCAATTTGTATCTAATCGGAATAGCAGGAGGGTCTGGCTCTGGAAAGACCACCTTCGCTCAAAAAATTATTCAACGATCAAACGAAAATAATATTCATATTATTCATCAAGATTCGTATTACCTAAATGAGATTCCGACCAATCTTTCTCCTTGTGGAACCAAACTAAATTTTGACCACCCCGAGGCTTTTGACTGGGAGCTGCTTTTGAATCATCTCTACTCTCTTAGAGAGGGACATTCAATAGAGTGTCCAAACTATGATTTCAAAAGTTCGAAAAGACTTAATTCAACCACAGAGATCGTCTCCGGGGATGTGATCTTATTTGAAGGTATTTTTACACTTTACAATTCTATGATTAGAGAGATGCTAGACTTAAAAATTTTTCTAAATGTCGAAGCTGATATTCGCTTTGCCCGTAGACTTTCACGAGACCTTAATGATAGAAATCGATCACTAGACTCAGTGGTAAACCAATACTATGCTACTGTACGTCCTATGTATAAAGAATTCCTTGAGCCTCAGCAACAATACTCTGATTTAATAGTAGGAGAGGAAACAGATATGGCAGCGGATGTAATCGCAGCTAAAATTCGAAATTTCATACAAGAGAAATCAGAACCAATTAGAAAAGAAGAAAATATTGAGCCAAGCCCTTTCGGAATATAATTTTCAAAGATGTCATTTCCAATTAACTCCTGTTGGCGGCGTAAATCAAATTGGGTCTAATTGTACTTTATTTGAAACTAAGGATGATTTCTTTATCATTGATTATGGAATACTTTTTCCAAATGATGGATTTCTAAATATCAATTATTTAATTCCAAATTATAATTACATCAAAACCTCTAAGCCTATTAACCTTATAATTACTCATGGGCATGAAGATCATATTGGTGGCATATTTCACTTAATAACAAACTTAAAAATTGACAAAATATATGCTCCAAAATTTGCAGCTGAGTTAATTAGAAAGAAGAAACTAAAGAATAGCAATTTCCCAATTGAAATATTTAAAAAAGATGATGTCATTAATTTTAAAGATGTTGATATTCATCCCATCTATGTCAACCACTCAATTCCTGACACTTTTGGCTTAATCATCAAAAGCAGGAAAGACTATTTTGATATTTTGTTTATATCCGATTTTAAAGTTAATCAAAACCCTATTGGAAAAGATAATTTTCAATTTGATAAAATAAAAAAGTTATTTAGCCCGAAAATACCTTCATTTTATTTTTTAGATAGTACTAATGCACTAAACCCAAATAAAACAGCTGAAGAAGTCGAGCTTCTACCAGATTTAAAAAAAATATTAATCGAAAAAAGAAAAATTTTTATTACTCTATTTGCCTCTAACGTAGAGAGGATTGGAAATATTATCGACCTATGCGAAAAACTTAAAAAAAATTTATTCGTTTTAGGTAGGTCACTTGAAGATTATATACAAGTCGCAAAAGATACTGGAAATATTGTAAGCAATAAAACTATTCATCGCTTTGATGAGTATCCAGCAGGAGAATATGACCCAACCAACTGTGTCTTCTTGGTATCTGGGTGCCAAGGGGATTTTTTCTCTGCTTTAACAAGACTGTCCAATGAAATGGTTAAAGAAGTTAAGGTCGAACCAAATGATCTCGTCGTCTTTAGTTCAAAGGTGATTCCAGGAAATGAAAAAAACATTTACCACCTTTATAACACATTCACAAAACTTGGAGCAGAAGTTATAGACTCCAGAGATTATAACATCCACGCCTCTGGTCATGCATCTCAAGGTGATATAAAACTACTGCTTTCAGAATTTCAGCCAAATTACTACTATCCAATTCATGGAGAAACTTATTTCCTCAGCCGTCACAAAAATTTCATCAACAAAAATTACCATAAAATTAAAGCTGACTTCATCACCAACTTCGACATTATACGCTTTAATCAAAAAAATAAGATTATAGTCGAAAAAACAGAACCGATGGAACCCATTCTAGTGCATGGTAAACAAGTTGAAATCTCGAGAGAAACCCTTAGAGAGAGAAGAAAAGTTGCCCAAAATGGAATAATCTTACTATTTTTAGACCGAAGTTTTAACTTTCATCATATTGATACAATTGGCCTAGTAATCCCAGATGACTTCACTCCCAAAAGAATCAAAACCATAATTAAAACAGTTAGAGCTCGTTTTTCACCCACTGATAATAGTGAGAAGTTCAAAGAAGAATTGCGAATAACCACTAGAAAGTTATATTTTTCTGGAACAGGCATAAAGCCAATAACCAAAATATACCTAAACGATATTAATTAAACATCTTTCCCAGCTTACGACTAAATGTCTAATTCTATTTGTATTACCATCGAAAGAAAATGAAACAATCCACTGATACACCCTTGTAATAAGTAAAAATTTCAAACCAAAAACTTATTAAAGATTTCCTCTAATCGTCTATGCTAACCATAAGAAAATACCTATCTAGGGGAAACAGAAACATGTCTTTCTTAATAAACAACTATTATAAAAACCTTTTTACTACCTTTTTCTTTACAATAATCTCACTTGGATTACTTTCGTGCTCAAAAGTCGAACAAAATCCCAATCAAGATTATGTAGACAAAAAAGATAAAGAGAAAATCGGAAAAAAAGATTCAGCCAAAAGAAATATTCGAGATCAAATTATCCCAATAGAACAAGTTTCAAATGCTTTAAATCAGATTTTTGACCAAATTGACTATGCCATTAAAATTTCCTTTGACGAAAACACTAGTTTTCGAACTGTGAAGAAAGGAAAGAAGATTAAGACTCAAGCCTTAATTGAAAAACTTTACTATAAACTTCAGCTAAGCCCAGAGGGAAATTTCAGTATCGAGGATAATCAAGAATATGAGAGTAGCCTGATTAAAGGGAATATTAATAATCTCAACCAAATTGAAACACTAACTTACGACATTCAAAACAAACAAGATACTTACCGAGTATTAACAATTAAAAATCAGAAGTCGAAAATCGAAATATTTAATATTATAAAATATCTTCTAAGTATTAAAGACCGAAGCAATTATAACTTTACTATTAGCGAGGATATATCTGCAGAGGTAAATGAAACTGCAAAGTCTATTCAAATTAAATCAACGAAACCAAACGTTACCCTTCTTAGATCTGACGAAGGTATCTATTATGATGAAATTAAAATCGATACATTAGACTTAACTTACAATGAAAAAACAGGGTTAAAATTTAATAAAGATTATATAATGACATATGTTTCTTTCGAAGATTTTATGTTTCATAACATTATAAATATTTCTCCTGAGAAAATAACTCTCCATCGATCTACCTTTAGAGGTGACAAATGGGTTCCTTCTGTTGACGGAGAAGTTATGTTTAAAAATGAATTTAAAAAATAATTATCGTCAATCATTTATCAATGTCTGCCTACTTTCAATCTTCATTTTCTCATGCGGAGAAAGAAAATCTCGATCTGAAGACATATCTGACTTAACTTTAGCCAGAAGATTTCAAAATGAAGGAAAACATTCTAAGTCTATCTACTATTATGAAAAAAGCTTAACTGAGAATGACGACCCTAACGTAAAGCTTGAATTAACTAGCGCTTACGCTTCAAGAGCAGGGATTGATGTCTTCTCCTTATACCCAATATTAAAAGACTATATTTTTAAAAAACCATTCATCTCACTAAATTTTAGTGAAGACGAAGAAAAAGAAAAAGAGAAGCCTGATTCATTTTATGAAGACAACTTAATGCAAAATCTTTTGGATGAAAAAATGGCTCCAACGACTAGAGAGTTATTTAAGAGAATTTATATCTATTCTAGATTTATAAACAATCACTTACCAATTTTTGTTAAAATACCAAACCTGTCAACGGATCAACGATTTGATCTCCTCCAAGCAATGAATTTATGCGATGAAGAATCATCTAAACTTGCACGAGATGACAACAAACTAATCAAAAAGTTTATTTTTTATAAAGAAGTCCTCGCCCATGTATTAATAATTAATTATTTAAAAGATGCCTTTCCACAAAAAGCAAATGATGTTTTTTCCATAATAGTTTGTAATTTAAAGTATGATCAACTTCAATTTGCTAATGCAAAAATATCTAGAGTCTACGAAATACTAGCCTCGAATCCAAAGCTTTCAAAGAGTAAATCTAAACTTTTTACCAATAACTATATTAGCCATAAAGAACTCGATGAAAAACTTGGCCAAATAAATAGCTATTCCTTTCAAATTGCCAAGAAAAAAGCAGTTAATGCCTTATGCTACTAGTCCTACTCTTATTGCTCTCGTTCGATAATGCGTTCGGATACGAAACGATACATCTAATAAAGCCTAATTCTTCGTTTGAGTCACTTAGTCTTAATAGTGCTTGTACCGTAAACTACATTGGTCAAACATCCTACCAGTGTAATCCTGCCCTACAACACAAGTATAAAGAAAAAGGGGTATTAAATTTTCTAGCCCTCGGAAAAGCTGAGGGAGATGCAATTGATAATACTCAGAACATTTTCTTTGAAAAAATTGAAGAGAATAAATTACGAGAAATACTTGAACAAGAGAATTTTAATTCTTTTAGTTCGTATACTGAAATTTCTCTTATAAACAAATATTTTGCATTAAATTATTCACCAAACTATATAATGTCGAATCTTCTTGTATTTAACCCTGCAATTTTAAAAGCAAATGTTAATTACTCAAATTTTAGTACACTTAGTTTAACTAGTTCAAAGGAAGTTTTCACTAACCCAAACTTCTCTTTCACTCTCGGGGCAAGCGTAAGGTATATTTCTGGAAATAGACTGATTCAATCATTTGACTCTCTCGATTTCAACGATAACGACTCTGCTCAAAAATTATTTGAACAGGAATCATTTAATAATCTTCAGAGTGATATTGGTTTACTTGGAGAATTTTCCTCACCTTTTATACCAAATTGGTCTATCGTTGCTAAAAACTTTGGAAGTAACTATCAACAAAAATCAGATCTCATAAATGATGATGAATCTTTGGAAAGCCTCTATCATTATTCAAGTTATCTAAAACTAGGATTTGGGAAAAGCTATAACATTAACTATGGTGATATTGGAGTCGAAGTAAGCTCTCCTTTACCCCATAAAGATCATATGGATTTCATATTTGAAGATTATATTGTTTATAGTGTTTTTTACAATATCGAATATCTAACTCTAATGGCCAGTTATAATGACTATATTCAAACGATGGCAATTAATTTTGGAAATGAATTTTCAAAAATTGGTCTCGTATTCAGTAATGAACGAGAAATAATAGGATTTAATATTGAGGATCAACAATCTACCTATATTTATTTTTCTCTGGCTTTCGATTAGTCTAAAAATCAATGCCAAAGAGAAAAAAATTGAAAAAGAAAACCTAGAAGAAGCTGCTGAGAGGATTTATTTTCAAGAATATGAGAATAAAGATAAACCCCGCTATCTACAAAAAATAATTTCTGGATCAGCTGCAACTATTATTGGAAATTTAGGCTATTTTAATTCTGATGCCTATACGTTAAAGCTTGCTTATTCAGGTGTTCAAGCAATTGGTGTTTTTAATATTGGATCTGGAATAAAAGAATATTACGAAAAAGACCTGAATAAGTTAAATAAATCATTTGCTAAGAAAATTAAAACTAAAAAAACTTCAAAAAAAAATAAACTATTAAGTGCAAATGATTTCTACATTCATAATTTGAAAGCCAAAGCTATAAAGAAGAGAGCTAAAAGAAACTCTATTCTTGCCACTACTTCAATCCTTACACTTCAATACTTAACAAATATTTATGTCGGCAAACCCGAGGAAAGTCTAAAGAATATTTTTTACTTTTTAGCCGGAACGAATGTGGTTATATTTTCTTATAATTACTATTTTGAAAGTGAAGAAGAAAAGCTGATTTTTGGTCTCAACCAAAATTTTTCTCCAAATGGACAAATAAACTTTTACCCGGCCCTCACTTATAATTTTTAGATATCAAAATTACTTTCTGCAATAAATTATATGATTGCTTGCTGATGCATAGACACAACCATATATATATTGAGGTTTTCTTTCCATGTCCATAAAATTAAATTTACCAATTCTAATCAAGCCATAAACTTGTTCCTGGTCTTTGTTTTTCTTATCTATTACTAAAATGTCTTTTGCACAGTATTTAACCCAAGGAGACATTGTTGATTTTACTTCGACATCAAATTTTCCCTTACTTAATTTTACCCAATGAAAACCACTGGAAAAAGTGCATTTGTTATCAAATGAATAAAGTGAAAATGATAAAAAAGTTACCAATAGTAAAAAAGTATTTACCAAAATTCTCCCCTTTAGTTAGCTAAAATTACTTTAGACTTCTCTTTTCTATCTGCTTAAAAAAGTTCACCATTCTTGGATCATTCCATGATTGAGGGCCAACAATCCTTTTTATTAGATTATTATTAGCATCAAAAAGGAGTGTTTCAGGAACTTTATAAACATTAAACATAGTCTGATGTTCATTTGTATTATTTGTGAAAATATAATTTAAAGGAAACGACATTTTATCCAGAAATCGATAAATTTTTTTTGTATCATCGTTGATTGCTACAAAATAAATATCCCATTTACTTTTTATTAATAACTCAAAGAGATCCTTAAACAAAGGAAACTCTTTTTCACATGGAGCACACCAAGTTGCCCAAAAATGAACTATTTTTAGCTTTTTAGATTTAGTCGTACCTAAATTAGACTTAGTATCTCGAACTAAGGACTTTAAAGGATAATTAAGCGGCATCGTTTTAAGCGATTCGATTTGATCAGGCTTCGCAATTAAACCATCAAGCTTATTTTTATTATATTTAATATAAGCAAAAGTGAACAACACTAAAGCTGAGAATATGAGAGACTTTAAAGCCATCTCGACCTTCCTGAATTTATCTAGTAATAAGCTGATACGATATAGGAATTTGAATTAAAAGTTAATTAAATAATTAAACGAATGAAATATAACTCATCTCTGAACCATCGCCAACTCTTCTATCAGCTAGCTTGGTTATTCGAGTATATCCGCCTGGTCTCTCAGTATATTTTGGAGCAACATCAGCAAAAAGTTTTTTAACTGCTTTTGCACTATCTAATTTTTTAAAAGCCAATCTTCGGTTAGCAACAGTATCGGTTCGAGCAATTGTCACAAGTCTTTCAATAAAAGGCTTAACAGCTTTACACTTAGCAACTGTAGTTTTTATTTGCCCATGGGCAATTATATCACTTGCTAAGTTTCTGATCATACTCTTACGGTGTGATGGTTTTACACTTAATTTATACTTATGCTTACCATGTCTCATGGCTTACTCCTTAATTACTGAATCACTCATATTTTGGTTAGCTTGATTTTGCACATCTTTCATGATGCTATCAACTTTCATCCCTAGACCTAAGCCCATTTGAGATAAAATCTCTTTAATTTCATTAAGAGATTTACGCCCAAAGTTTTTAGTTCTAAGCATTTCACCTTCTGTCTTCGAAACAAGCTCGTAAATATATTTGATGTTTGCGTTTTGTAAACAATTTGCCGAACGAACACTTAGCTCAAGCTCAGAAACAGGCTTAAGTAATGCTTCGTTGGTTGTGTTATTTGTTTGTACTTTTTGAGATTTAACTTCTACTGGAGTATCTTCATCTTCAAAGTTTAAAAATACTTTTAATTGATCTCTTAGAATTTTTGCTGAATAAGCTACAGCATCAACAGGATCAACACCTGCATCAGACCAAACCTCGAGAGTTAATTTATCAAAATCGGTTCTCTTCCCAACTCTTGCATTCGTTACAGAATAATTAACTCTGTGGATAGGCGAGAATAGAGTATCTAAGTAAATATAGCCTAGGGGAAGATCGTAAAGTTCTTTATTTTCAGCAGCAGAAACATACCCTCTCCCACGAACAATCTTCAACTCCATTGAGATTTTTCCACCGGAAGAAATATTAGCAATTACTGCTTCTTTATTTAAAACGACAACATTTGGATTTTCGCTAATATCTGCAGCTGAAACAACACCTTCAGAGTTCTTAATAATACTCAAATTTACTTCATCCACGTTTTGAACTTTAAAACGAATTTCTTTTAAATTAAGGATTATTTCCTGAACTTCTTCTTTTACATTTTCAACTGTACCAAATTCATGCTCAACACCATCAATTTTGATAGCCACGATACCAGCACCTTGAAGTGAAGATAAAAGAACTCTTCTTAAAGAGTTCCCAAGAGTCAAACCATACCCTCTCTCAAGTGGCTTTGCTACGAATTTACCGTAACTAGGCTTTAGGGCGTCGTTATCAACTTCAATTGCCTCTGGCCGTATTAAATTATTCCAATTTTTTACTTTATAAGTATCCATAATATAAATTACTCCATCTATTTAGTTTCTTAATTAAACCCGACGTCTTTTCGGTGCCCTACAACCATTATGTGGTATTGGACTCTTATCGGCAACTGAAGTAACCTTTAAACCTGCAGCTATCAAAGCACGAATTGCATTCTCTCGACCAGCACCAGGCCCTTTAACCTTTACATCAACACTACTCATACCGTGTTCCATTGCTTTTTTAGCAGCTTCCTGAGAAGCCATTTGCGCAGCGAAAGGAGTTGATTTTTTGGATCCTCTAAATCCTAGGCCACCAGCACTTGCCCAAGAAACAACATTTCCTGAAGGATCAGAGAAGGTAACGATTGTATTGTTAAATGACGCCAATACGCTACAAACTCCGTGAGTGATATTCTTTTTAACTTTTTTCTTAGTTGGTGCTTTAGCCATTTTATTATATCCTTAATTACTTCATTGATTTAATAGATTTCTTACCAGCAATTGCTACTGCTTTACCTTTACGAGTTCGAGCATTAGTGGAGGTTCTTTGACCTCTTACTGGTAGTCCTCTTTTATGTCGGATGCCTCGATAGCAACCTAAATCTTTTAAACGTTTAATATTTAAACCGATCTCTCTTCTTAAATCCCCTTCAACTGTATAGTTATCCAGTTCAGAACGGATTTGATTAACGTTTTCCTCGGTCAATTCATTTGAGTTCATTTTGAGGTCGATACCAACTTTAGTTAACACGTCGACAGCCACTTTTGGACCAACTCCATATAAACTTCTCAACGCTATTCTCATAGCTTTATTTCTTGGTAAATCGACACCTAATATACGAGCCATTATATTCTCCTAATAATTCTTTTAACCTTGCTTTTGCTTGTGCTTCGGGTTTGATTTGCAAATTACTCTAAGAATGCCTTTTCTTTTAATAATTTTACAATTCCCACAAATCTTTTTTACAGATGATCTAACTTTCATAATTCTTTCCTATTGCTTATTAGACTTTCCTCTAAATACAATTCTTCCTTTCGATAAGTCGTAACGTGATATTTCAACCATTACCTTATCCCCAGGAAGTATTTTAATAAAATTCATTCTCATTTTTCCGCTTATATGAGCAAGAATTACATGGTCGTTTGGTAGCTTTACTCTAAACTTAGTATTAGGTAATAACTCAAGGACCTCGCCTTCAACTTCAATAATATCTTCTGTACTGCTCATAAGCCTCAATAAATGCCGAAAGTTCGTTATATAGTCGAAAATCAATAAAAAATCAATATAAAATGATTCTATTTACAATAATTTTCTTATTTCGGCGTAAACATCCTCCAAGTTCTTGGAGGCGTCTAAAGTTATTAAATTATTTTTTGTTCTATAAAATTCTAATATTGGATCAACGGTTTCAAAGAACACGCTAATCCTATTCTTAATTACATCTTCCTGGTCATCTTTCCGCTGAATCAACTCTTCACCAGTAACATCACAAATCCCATCTTTCTTAGGTGGATTTGTCTGAAGATTATAAATATATTTACCATCTTTGGTCATTCTGCGAGAAGAAAGCCTAGAAATTACAATTTCAGGATCCAACTCAAAATAGACCGCATAATATTTTTGATCGACTAAAATTTGCTCATCTAATGTCTGGGCTTGCAAGCCAGTTCGTGGAAAACCATCAAAAATGTAAGATGAACTATCAACGTTAATATTTGCCTTTAGTAACTTAATAACCAAATCATCTGATACTAGGTTACCGGAATCCATTACAGACTTTATTTCATTTCCAAGCTCGCTTGCTTTAGCGACCTCTTCTCTTAATAAGTTCCCTGTTGAAACATGATTAAACCCATACTCATCAATAAGCTTCGTTGCTTGTGAACCTTTACCAGAGCCTGGTAAGCCTATGAGTACAAGGTGAATCATATTAAAACCTTTTTACTCCACTGTGCTTGCCGCGGGCTTTATAAGTCTTATCGTACCGCTGAGAAATCAAAAAAGTTTCAGCTTGCGCCATAGTATCAATTGCCACACCCACGAGAATAAGCAGGGATGTACCACCGAAATAAAAAGGTACTTTTGCTGTATTGAGTAAGATAGTCGGCATAATACAAAGTATAGAAATATATATGGCCCCAACGAGTGTAAGTTTATTTACAACATTATCAAGAAACTCTGCCGTTTTTGCTCCTGGACGAATCCCAGGAATAAATCCGCCATTCTTTCTTAATGATTCTGCAATATCTTCAGTTTTAAATTGAATTTGAGCGTAAAAATAACAGAAGAACACAATGAATCCAACAAAAACTACATTGTAAAGCATTTCGCCAGGGTAAAGTGCCTGGGTAATATCATCAACATAAATCTTGATAGGCGAGCTTTCTGGTACAAAGTTTGACACTGTGGCGGGGAAACCAAGAATTGCAGATGCAAAGATTGGAGGCATAACCCCAGAGATATTAACCTTTACCGGAAGGTGTGAAGATTGACCTCCGAATACACGATTATTAACAACTCTTTTTGCGTACTGAACTGGTACTTTCCTAAAAGCTTTCTCAATATATATGATTATCCAAAACGCAGCAAACATCACCAACATAATAATGAGGAGGCTAAGTCCAGATAATTCACCATTTCTAAATAGATTAATTGTATTAGCAATACCATTAGGAATACTAGCCGCGATACCCGCAAAAATAATAAGCGAGATTCCGTTTCCAATCCCTCGCTCAGTGATTTGCTCACCTAGCCACATAACGAACATTGTACCTGCACACAAAGAAACAATAGTCAGCAATCTAAATCCCATTCCTGGATCGAGTACAACAGAAGCTCCTTCTGCGCTTTTGGCAGTTTCAAGACCGATGGCAAGCATATAACCTTGAAATAAGCAAAGACCTACGGTTAAATATCTAGTCCATTGATTAATTTTTTTGTATCCATCAGCTTCTTTTTTAATTTCTTCTAAAGCTGGAAATGAAACTGTTAAAAGAGAAAAGATAATTGATGCCGTAATATAAGGCATAATCCCAAGAGCCAAGACTGAGAAACGCTCGAGAGCACCACCAGAAAAGGTATTAAATATTCCAAAAATATTTCCACTTAAATTATTAAAATAAGATGAAAGAGCATCTGGATCAACTCCAGGCATTGGAACCTGAGTTGCAATTCGATAGACAGCTAAAAGAATCAACGTAAAAGCAATCCTTCGAAAAAGTTCTTCTAACTTTCCCTTTGGTTGTTGATTTGTCATTGAGAATACCTTCCTTGATAATGATTAGTTAATCGAACCACCGTTCTTGATTATATTCTCTCTCGCCGTCTTTGAAAACTTCTCAATTCCTTTAAAATTAACTGCTTTAGACACAGTGTCATCATTAAGGATTTTAATTTCAAAAGTTTTCTTTCGTCCATTTAGAAGTCCTTTAGAAATAAGAGTCTCTCTCGTTACCTCATCTCCTTCAAACTTATTAGCCACAGCTTTCAAGCTAAGTGAAACAACTTCTGTCGCAAACGCTGTATTGTTAAATCCACGTTTTGGAAGTCTTCGGTAAAGTGGAGTTTGTCCACCTTCAAAACCGATACGAGTTCCACCACCGCTTCGAGCTTTTTGCCCTTTATGACCTTTACCAGCTTGAGTTCCTTGTCCGGAACCTTCACCACGGCCAATCCTCTTTCTTTTACGATTGGCACCCTTAGGACTACTTAGATTATTTAGTTTTAACATAACTCACCTATATTTTTATTTTTCTTCAATTATATCTATAAAATTGATCATTTTTTTGATCATCCCTCTAACAGAAGGAGTATTTTCTAAAGTTCTTAAATCACCAATCTTCTTTACACCAAGTCCCGCGGCATTAGCCTTTTGCTTGACAGTAGTGGAGACTAAGCTTTTCTTTAATTTAATTGTAATCGTTCCTGCACTCATAATATTACTCTTTGCCTATTATTGTTTTAATCTTATTGATTTAATGTCTTTTCCTCGAGCATTAGCAATTTCACTTGCTGATCTTAACTTTTCTAAAGCTTTAAATGTTGCTTTCACAATATTGTGTGGGTTTGAACCTCTTAATGATTTTGTTAAGACGTTTCGAACACCAGCCAATTCTAAAATAGTACGACATGCACCCGCTGCTTTAATCCCAGTACCCTCGGACGCCGGTTTAAAAAGTATCTTTCCAGCATCAAATTCACCTAAGATTTCGTGAGGAATAGTTCCATTATCAACAGGGACAGTTATCATTTTTCTTTGAGCTTCTTGTGAAGCTTTTCTAATAGCATCTGGAACTTCTTTAGCCTTACCTAAACCAAATCCAACTTTCCCATTTTTATCTCCAACGACCATAATCGCAGAAAATGAAAACCGTCGACCACCTTTAACAACTTTAGCAACTCGATTAACAGCAACCACTCTTTCTTCAGTTTCAGGTACGAAATCGCTTTCTTTCTTTACATTGTTATTAGATTTTTTTTCATCTTTCATTTAATTATTTCCTTATTAAACCAAGTTTAATCTTTAGATAGTTATTCCATTTTCTCGAATTGAATCAGCTAAGGACTTTAAAACACCTGTATAAACGTTTCCATTTCGATCAAAGACAACTGATTCAATCTTTGCATTTTTGCAAAGCTCGGAAACTTTCTGACCAACAACCTTTGCACTCTCTATGGTAGCACCTTTTCCAACTTTATTTTTCCCAAAAGTACTAACAGAGAATAGTGTCTTAGAGACTGAATCATCAACTACTTGAACAAATAAGTTTTTATTTGTTTTAGTTGCACACAATCGAGGTCGCTCTGTTGACCCTTCAACTTTATTACGAATTGAAAGTTTTCTTCTGTATTGTTTCGCTTTAGAAGCGTTTTTAATTTTGCCTAATTTTTTTCTCATAGTTTTAACCTAAATCTTATTTTTTACCACCAGTCTTACCAGCTTTTCTGATAATCGTTTCTGTAGTGTATTTAATCCCCTTACCTTTGTATGGCTCAGGTTTTCTAAATGATCTAACTTTTGCAGCAACAAAACCTACTAACTCTTTGTCACAACCTTCAAAGTCAATTACGTTTTTAGTAACCGCAGCTTTGATTCCCTCTGGAATTTTATAATCGATTGGATGAGAGTAACCTAAGTTTAAAGTTAAAGTACTTCCACTTACAGCTGCTCTATAACCAACGCCGTTAAATTCAAGTGATTTTTTAAATCCATCACTCACACCAACAACCATATTATTTACTAATGTACGAGTTAACCCCCAAAAGGATCTAGACTTTGCATCATTACTAGTATTCGCAACCTTAACTATTCCACCATCAATATTTATTGATACATATTTTGTTTCAAAAGTTCTGGTTAAAGTTCCTTTCGGTCCTTTAACTGTTAGTGTTGAACCATCAAGTTTTAAATCGACACCTTTTGGAACACTAATTTCTTGTTTACCAATTCTTGACATTACTTGCTCCTACCAAATATTACAGAGAACTTCTCCGCCCACTTTCATATTCTTTGCTTTACGGCTAGACATGATACCTTGTGAAGTTGAAACAACTGAAATACCAAGTCCTGAAATAACACGAGGAAAATTATCATATTTACTATATTGTCTTAGACCAGGACGACTAACTCTCTTAAGACCTCTTAAAGCACCATCTTTCAATGAAACTCTAATTTTAAAATCTGTTGTAGACTTCGCAATCAATTTAAAGGACTTAATATATCCTTCTTCTTTTAAAACCTTACAAATATTAGCTTTCATTCGAGATGCTGGTATATCAACCTTAGGGTGATTTACCATGTTTGCATTACGAATTCTTGTAAGCATATCTGAAATTGGATCTGTCATCATAATCTATATTCCTTGTGATTTATTTATTTTTCTACCAACTTGCCTTAGTAACACCTGGGATTAATCCCTGATGAGCTAATTCTCTAAACTTGATCCGTGAAAGACCAAACTGGCGATAAACAGCACGGCCACGCCCAGTTAGGATACATCTATTACGAACTCTAACTCTTGAACTATTTCGAGGTAGCTTGTTTAACTTTACCGAAGCTTCAAAGCGCTCATCATCACTCTTATTTTCATCAATAATGATTTTTTTAAGCTCTGCTCTTTTAGTTCTATAGCGTAACTCGAGTTTTCTTTTTCTTTGATCTTTAACAATCGTACTAATTTTTGCCATGTTTATTTCCTTAACTAATTTTTAAAAGGCATTCCAAATTCTTTTAAAAGAGCTCTTCCTTCTTCGTTAGTATTTGCAGTTGTGGTAATTGTAATACCTAGACCCCTAACTCTATCAATTTTGTCATAATTGATTTCTGGAAACATAATCTGCTCTTTAACTCCTAAGTTATAATTTCCTCTTCCGTCAAAAGCCTTAGGGGAAAGTCCTCTAAAGTCTTTTACCCTTGGAAGTGAAAGATTAATTAATCTATCAAGAAACTCATACATATTCTTACCGCGTAAAGTAACATATGCCCCAAGAGCCTGTCCTTCTCTCACTTTAAAAGTTGCAATCGAATTTTTTGCTCTAGCGATAACAGCTTTTTGGCCAGTAATCTGAGCTAAATCACCCATAATATTATCAGCTAGTTTACCATTCGATACGCAATCTCTAGTAACACAGTTTAATGTGATTCTTTCAAGCTTTGGCACTTGCATTGGATTTTTATATTTAAATTGATCCAGAAGAGCTTTCTTGATTTCTTTGTTGTATTTTTCTTTTAATCTACTCATATATTTTCTCTTTAATTTTTAAAGTTCTGTATTACATTTAGTTAAAACTCTAACTTTCTTTCCATCTTTTGTTTCAATTCTGACTCTCGAAGCAGCGCCTGTTTTAGGACTTACAAGAGAGATGTTACTTATATGTATATATCCATTAACTTCAGCAAAACCACCACTTGGATTTTCTTGAGTGGGCTTTACTGATTTTTTCAGCATCTTTACACCTTCGATCATTACTCTATTTGTTTTAGCATTAATCTTTAGGAGCTTGCCTTTTTTTCCTTTCTCAGAGCCAGCCGTAACAATAACTTCGTCATTTAATTTTAGTTTATTCATAATATATCCTGTTTACAAAACCTCTGGTGCCAAAGAGCAAATTTTAGTGAAGTTTTTATTTCTTAATTCTCTTGCAACTGGTCCAAAGATCCGAGTACCAATAGGCTCTTGCCCTTGCGCACCTAGAATAACCACTGAATTTTCATCAAATTGAATGGTTGAACCATCGGCTCTTTTAATTGGGTATTTAGTTCGAACGATAACTGCTTTTTTAACATCGCCTTTTTTAACTTTACCACCAGGTAGAGCTTGCTTTACGGAAACGACAATCACATCTCCCAAACCTGCAGACATTCTCTTGGAGCCACCCAGAACTTTAAAACACTGAACAACTTTTGCTCCTGAGTTATCCGCTACAATTAATCTTGATTGCATTTGTATCATTGCTTATTCCTTAATTTCTTACCGAAAGTAATTCCCATTTTTTAAGCTTAGAATATGGTTTAGATTCAATAATCGTTACCGCTGATCCTGAAGCTGCTTCATTCTTTTCATCATGAGCATGGTATTTCTTTGATTTAGTTACATACTTACTATATTTAGGATGCTTAAAACGAGTTTCAACTTTTACTACAATCGTTTTATCACCTTTATCACTGGTAACTATCCCAGATAATTTTCTTCTAAATTTTTTCTCTGCTTGTTTTTCCATAGCCTTTATACCTTATGCCTTAGCCGCATTTTGAGCTGTTTTTACTCTAGCGATATCTCTTCTCAGTTTTTTTAAGGTCGCACTTTTCTCTAACGTCCCTAAAGTCTTTTGAATTTTTAAATCAAAAAGATCTTTTCGAAGATCAGACTCTTTCTTTCCTAACTCTTCTTTAGATAATTTTGTTAGTTCTGTCATTTTCAACATAATAAACCTACTGAAACCTTATTTTTCTTTTTGTTCTTCTTTAGTATTAGTTTTTGTAATAGCTCTTTTTTCATCATTTTTATTAATCTGCTCTCTCGTTACTAATTTAGTCTTAACTGGTAACTTATATTGAGCTAGACGAAGAGCTTCAAAGCTTATGTCTTTATCAAGACCACCAACCTCAAATAAAACCCTTCCAGGCTTAACAACTGCAACCCAACTCTCGTGACTACCTTTACCTTTACCCATTCGAACCTCTGCAGGTTTTTTAGTTAAAGATTTATGAGGGAAGATTTTGATCCAAACGTCTCCACCTCTTTTAGTCTTTCTTGAGATCGCGATACGAGCAGCCTCAATTTGACGATTAGTTATATAACCAGCGGATGTTGCAATTATACCAAAGTCACCGAAAGTCATGGTATTACCACGGTTGGCTTTACCTTTCATTCGACCTTTTTGCTGCTTTCTCCACTTAACTTTTTTTGGACTCAACATAGTATAAACCTTTCTTAATTTTTATTCTTTCCTATTTGTAAATTTCACCACGGTAAACCCAGACTTTAACCCCGATAATACCGTAAGTTGTCTTAGCTTCAGCCGTAGCGTAGTCAATATCAGCTCTTAGTGTATGAAGAGGTACTTTCTTTTCAGCATACCCTTCAGCACGAGCCATCTCAGCTCCACCAAGTCTTCCTGAACACTTAACTTTGATCCCTTTAACTCCAGAACGAAAAGCAGAAGTCATCACTTTTTTCATCGCTCTTCTAAAGGCAACCCTTTTTTCAAGTTGACTTGCTATATTTTCAGCAATCAACTTTGCATCAGCTTCTGGTCTCTTAACCTCAGCGATGTTGAAGATCAAATTGCTTGAAGTTAATCTCTTTAAGTCTGCCCGAACTTTATCAATTCCAGCACCTTTTTTACCAATTGCAACACCTGGCTTAGCTGAATAAACAGTAACTTTCACTTGATCAGATGTTCTAGTGATTTCTGTTTTTGCGATAGAGGCGTTTTTTAACTCTTTAGCAATATACTTACGAATATTAGTATCTTCTTTTAAAGTCTTAGCGTAGTCACTCTTATTAGCGAACCATATTGAATGCCAGTCTTTAATATAACCAAGTCTAAATCCGTAGGGGTGTACTTTTTGACCCATTTTTTATCCTTCTTTTAATTCTAATTTAATTTTACTTGTTCTTTTTCTTATTCTAAACGCACGTCCTTGAGCTCGAGGCTGAATCCGCTTTACAGTAGGCCCTTCGTCAACAAGTAACTCTCCGATCTTTAAGTTGTCTAAATCAACCTTTTCGGAGTCAGATGCGATTGTTAAACCTGAGTTAATAAGCTTAGTTAACATAATCGCTATTTCTTTTTTCTGATTAAAACGTAAAATTCGTAACGCTTCTTCAGCTGTTTTATTTCTTATAAGATTACAAACTTCTCTAACCTTAAAGGCAGATTTGTTTACACCATTTAACTTAACTACGACTGACATAATTATTTACCTTTTTTATCTCCAGAATGCTTCGTAAAAGTACGAGTGAGAGCAAACTCTCCAAACTTGTGACCAACCATATTGTCAGTAACAAAAACTGGAATAAACTTTTTACCGTTATGGACAGCAAACGTAAGCCCAATAAAATCTGGGGTTATCGTACTTCGTCTCGACCAAGTCTTGATAACTTTATTGCCTTTCTTATCCGCTTTAGCCTCATCTGCTTTTTTATACAATGAGTTATCTACGAATGGTCCTTTTTTAATTGATCTAGCCATCAATATTCTCCAATATTATTTTCTACTTCTGCGCTTTACGATAAATTTATTCGTACGCTTATTTTTTCTAGTTTTATAACCTTTAGTAGGTGTTCCCCAAGGAGTCACAGGGTGACGTCCACCAGATGTTCTACCTTCACCACCACCATGAGGGTGATCGATTGGGTTCATTGCAACACCACGAACACTAGGTCGTTTACCAAGCCAACGACTCTTACCAGCTTTACCAACCACGACTTGCTCAAACTCAAGATTCCCAACTTGACCTATAGTCGCTCGGCAGTTGATTTTCACTTTTCTAAGTTCTCCCGAAGGCAAACGTAGAAGAGCTTCTTTGGTTTCTTTAGCCATTAGTTGAGCATAAGATCCTGCAGAACGAGCCATTTGCCCGCCACTTCCAGGATAAAGCTCTACATTATGAACCAGTGTACCAACTGGAATATCTTTTAAAAGTTTTGAGTTACCTGATTTAATATCTGCATCGTCACTACTAACGATACTATCTCCAACTTTTAAGCCAAGAGGTGCTAAAATATATCTTTTTTCACCATCAACGTAATTCAATAAAGCGATATTACAGTTTCTGTTTGGATCATATTGAAGAGAATCAACGATTGCAGGAATATTGAATTTATTTCTCTTAAAATCAATTATTCTATATCTTCTTTTTAAACGACCACCCTTATGACGAGTTGTAATTCGACCATTTGAGTTCCGGCCAGCATGGTACTTTAATTTAGTAGTTAGTCGCTTGACGGGTTTTTTATCAGTCAAAGTCCCTTTACCACTAAGTACAGACATCTTTCTTCTTACAGGAGATGTTGCTTTAAACTTTTTAATTAACATAATCTTGTCCTAATTATTATTTTTCTACTTAAATACCTTTAAACAACTCAATTTTTTGCCCTTCTTGAATTTGGACATAAGCTTTTTTTGTTCCATTTGTCTTCGAAATGAATCTTCCAATTCTCTTCATCTTCCCTGGATTATTCAAAGTTTTTACATTTACAACTTTCACATTAAACATAGCTTCGACTGCATCTTTAATTTGATACTTATTTGCTTTCGGATTAACTTTGAAAGCATATCTATTTCTTAACTCTGTTTGCACAGAAGTTTTTTCCGTTAACAATGGTTTTAAAATTACATTATTTGTTTGCATATCTTACCCCAATCTCTCAATTAACTTGTTGAACGATTTCTGGTCGATTAATAAATTTTCATATTTCACAGCTTCGTAAACACTGAAACCTTCAACACCAAGACCTCGGCATTTTCGAAGATTTTTTATTCCTCTGATTCCTGGGTTATCTTTAGACTCGCAAACCAAAAGAGTTGACTCTAAGTTTCTTTCACCAAGGAATGCTGCCATGTCTTTAGTTTTTCCTGTAAAATCAAATGATTCAAAAACAAAAAGTTTACCTGCGTTTAATTTATCTGCAAGAATTGACTTAACGGCCAAATTCATAACTTTCTTATTAACTTTTTTATAGTAAGACCGTGGAGTGGGCCCAAAAACTGTTCCACCACCTGGCATTAAAGGAGATCGAGTAGATCCTTGACGAGCTCGTCCAGTTCCTTTTTGCTTAAATGGCTTTGCGCCTCCACCTTGAACCAAGGCTTTATTTTTAGTACATGCATTACCCTGTCGTCGCCGAGCTAGTAAGCTAACCACAACTTGGTGAACAGCTGGTGTACTAATTGAGTCATTATTCAACTCAAAAGGTATAGCCAAGTCTTCTTTCTTGGTAAAATCTTTATTAAAGAGTGTTACTTGTTTCATTATCTTTTACCTTTATTATCTTTTAGTTTTCACTGCTCTAGAAACTTTAACAAAACTATTTTTAGCTCCAGGTACAGATCCTTTTACTAATAAATAACCTTCCTCAAGATTAACTTCGACGATTGGTAGATTTTGTTGAGTTTTCTTGACTGCACCCATGTGACCAGGCATTTTCTTTTGAGCAAAAACTCGCCCAGGAGTTGCTCTGTTACCGATAGATCCAGGAGTTCTATGAAAGTGTGAGCCGTGTGTAGCTGGTCCACCTTGGAATCCGTAACGCTTCATAACACCGGCAAATCCCTTACCTTTAGATACAGAAGTTACGTCTACAATTGAATTGACCGCGAAATCTTCGTAATTAACCTTTGCGCCAACACTATCAGTATTAGCTTCAGAATCTTTAATTTCGAAGAATCGAGTGACTTTTTCATTAATATTGTTTTTCTTTAAAGAGCCTAAGACTGGTTTTTTAACGAGCTTTTCTCTTTTTTCACCATAACCAATTTGGTAAGCAGCATAACCATCTTTTTCATTGGTTTTTACTCTAGTGACAATATTTGGGATTAACTTGATAACTGTTACGGGAACCTGAATACCTTTGTCATAATCAAAGATTCGGGTCATTCCTGCTTTAACACCAAAAAAGCTCTTTAGCGCTATTGACTTAGCTTCAGACATTTTACCTCCATAGCATCACCCTTTTTATTAATTTCTCAAATGAGAATATGCCAAAGGGATGCATACATGGTTATTAAATTATTAATATATATAAATAAATATTTTTATATTTATTCTTTAGTATTTTATTTCTACATCAACACCGGCAGATAAGTCTAATTTCATAAGACTATCAACGGTTTGTTGAGTAGGGTCAACTATATCAATTAATCTCTTGTGAGTTCTCATTTCGAACTGTTCTCGAGATTTCTTATCGATATGCGGAGATCGTAAGACTGTGTATCTATTAATCTCTGTCGGCAGAGGAATAGGTCCAGCTACTCTCGCCCCAGTATTCTTGGCGGTAAGCACAATTTCTTGTACCGAATGATCTAATAATTTAAAATCATAAGCGCGTAGCTTGATTCTCAGTCTATTGTTTTTCATTAATATAACTCCGAAATTCTATCCTGAATATGCCCTATTCAAATAAAAGTCAATTCATATTTAAAAAAAGATTCAATTATATATAAATTCCTTTCTTTTCAAGCAAAGGTTTATAAATTTTTATATCCATATCTTCATAGTGATCAAAAATCATTGTAAAAGAAGCTCTTCCTTGGCTCTTGCTTCTCACTGTAGTGCTGTAACCAAATAATTCAATAAGCGGAACTTCAGCTTTAATTACTTCTTCTGCTTCTTTTGAACTTATATTCTGTATCTTCCCTCTTTTGGCTGAAATATCCGAAATTATGTCACCTGAAAAATCTGAAGGCGTCATTACTTCTAGAGTCATGACAGGCTCTTTTAAAGTGTATGTAGAATTCATACAGGCATCTTTAAAAGCCATAGAAGCAGCGATCTTGTAAGCTACTTCATTTGCAGATTCCTCTATAAATTTTACATGTGTTACTTCAATATCCACACCAATAATTGAATAACCTGCCTTAATGCCAGAAAGGTAGGAGTCCTCAATACCATCTTTTATCGCTTGAAGAACTTCCTTTGGGTATTCTCTTTCTGTAACCGTTATTTTTAAATTATTCTTCTCAGTATTATTTGGTTTTACTATTAATTTACAATGACCTGTTTGTGTTTTACCGCCGACTTCTCTTTCATAGTTATTTTCACCTACGGCCTCCGATAAAACACCTTCTCTAAAACTTACTTGCGGCTGACCCACATTAATTTTAACATTATGTTCCCGCTGCATACGATCAACCAATATTTCCAAATGCAACTCTCCCATACCAAAAATAAGTAGCTGTCCAGTTTCTTTATTTTGTTGAAACCTAAAAGTTGGGTCTTCAAAAGACAGTTGCTTAAGTACAGAATCAAGCTTGCCTTCATCAGCACTTGTTTTTGGTTCAATCGCTATAGATATAACAGACTCAGGAAATTCCATTAAGTCATATATTATTGGTTTATTTTCTTGGCAAAGAGTTTGTCCAGTTACTGTATTTTTCATCCCGACAAAAGCTACTATATCTCCAACTTTCGCAACGGCTCTTTCTTCTCTTTTATTTGCATGCATTAGTAGTATTTTAGCTACTCTTTCTTTTTTCTTTTCAATCGGATTATAGACCATCCCACCAGTCTTCAGCTCCCCTGAATAAATTCTCACAAATGTTAGAGAACCAACAAAAGGATCAGTGGCGATTTTAAAAGCCAGTCCAGAAAAAGGTTCCTGATCTGTTGGTTTTCTTTTTACCTCTTTATCATGGTCTTTAATATCAAATCCTACCGTATCTCCTATATCAATTGGGGAAGGGAGGAACTTTACGATAGCATCCATCAATGGCTGAACACCTTTATTTTTAAACGAACTTCCACAAAGACAAGGAATGATCTTATTTTCAATGGTAAATTTTCTTATATAGGATTCAATTTCTTCAACTGTTGGTTCTTCCCCCTCCAGAAGTTTTTCAAGTAAGTCATCATCATATTCAGATAACGTTTCCAATAGTGACTCTCGAGCGACCTTGTTTTCATCAGTTTCATCCCAAGCAGAAAGCTCAAAATCTTCGCCGAGATCCTCTCCCTTCCAAATAAGTTTTTCTTTTGTGATGAGATTGGTTAAACCCACGAAATTTTCTTCTTCACCAATAGGAAGTTGAAGAATAAGTGGTTTCTTTTTTAGTTTTGATTCGATTTCATTTACAACGTTAAGAAAATTAGCGCCAACACGATCAAGCTTGTTTACATACGCTATTCGAGGAACATTATATCTTTCTGCTTGGCGCCAAACCGTTTCAGATTGCGGTTGAACCCCACCAACTCCGCAAAAAACCCCGACTGCTCCGTCGAGAACTCGAAGTGATCTTTCCACTTCGATAGTAAAATCAACATGACCCGGAGTGTCTATAATGTTAATACGATGATTGTCCCAAAAACAAGTAGTTGCTGCTGCGGTAATAGTGATACCACGCTCCTGCTCTTGAACCATCCAGTCCATTGTGGCCGTTCCATCATGAACTTCACCTATTTTATAATTTTTCCCGGTATAATAGAGAATTCTCTCGGTGGTGGTCGTTTTACCAGCATCAATGTGAGCCATAATTCCAATATTTCGAATTGCTTCTGTTTTAACTTCTTTCATCTAAAATTACCTGAATTTTTATTTTATTAACCAAACGAATAATCCTACATCTTCAGCTATTTATCCAATTAAATCAGCTTTCATGTATAAATTATTAAACTAAAATAAAGAAATTAAGGGAGATATTGAGGAAAAATGGTCGTTACATTAACTCATTCGACTTATTTATCTTTTATATTAATGAAAACATAGCCCTCATTTGATGGTAATAGAATAAACTTCTTAGTCATTGAGGTTCCTGCGACAACAATATTGCATTCAAAAGGATGCTCTTTTTTATCCCTCGTATCTGCAATAATCATTAGCTTATATTTTCCTAGAGCTAACCACTAAAAATATGTGGAAAATATAATAGTGAATTAGTAATTATTAATAAAATATTCTCTGCTCAATATTGTATCGTTAATCACACGCTGAGAAATGACAGGCTTAAGAAATAGATAACTAAACATATGGAAAGTCGTAATCTCTTTTTCAATATTATTAAAGTCTGTAAAGAGTTTTTTACTACCTTGAAAGCTAGGGAGATAATCATAATCTTGCCCTCGGTCTAATAATTTTTTTTCCGCAGATAAAATTGTTCCCGATGCCATATGACAACTCAAGCAACTTGTAGTCCCAGAATGATGAATATTTGAATCTTCTAAGGGTAAAAGCTCTTTATATACCCTTAACGGATTACGCCTTAATTCCACTGCTAGATTTCTAGAGTCCTGCATAATACGGTATATATCTTCCAATCCATTAGTTTCTGTAATTGCGCCATTAAGAGACTTAGCTACCTGTATCTTTATTTTTGATTTACCAAATTCTTTCTCAATACCACCACCAATCAAATCAAAATTCTCAAAGTTTCCCTTATCGATATCAAACCCACCAAACATCCATGTCAACTTCTGCTCATTTTGAAATGTTTTTTGATTTAAAAAATTTTCTTCCAAAGTTTTAAAAAAAGTCAGTTTATAAATTTTCCCCCAGGAGGTTCCTTTTTGAATTATTGCATTAAGCTTTTTTCCATATTCCAAGTTAAATTTAAACCTATCTTTTTTTAATTCAAATAAATAAAAAGGATCCAGCAATAGTTTTTCTTTTTCATCTAAACTGTTTACATTTTGAGTAAGTCTTAAATTCTTAAACCTATAAACTAGCTTCTTGAACCGTTTTTTTGTTAAACCATAGAATAAATGAATCGCCTCATCTCTAGTCTTTACCATTCCAGATCTAGGATCAGGAACGATAGGCTGAAAAATTAATCTTAATTCAGGATAGCCACAATCAATTGCTTGCTTAATTTCTCTGCATGGAACTAAACGATAACTCACTAATTTGAAGTCTTTTAGCTCCGACCTTTTATGTTCTTCGCTCATTATTTCTAAAATTTCCCCTCTTAGGACTGAAGGAATTTCTCGAAAATTACTAAAGTTAAAATAATTGGATTCTACTATTTCATTTAACTGACTTTTATATTTTGGTATAGGCAAAATATTTGAAAAGTCGCGAAGATAAAGGCCCTCAGCTGAATACAGCTTCGATGAGAAAAATATTATTAAAATAATTGACAGTATATTTAAGTTCAAAGTTTTGTATCAATCACAAGAATATGAGTCATATGAGATGCCACTTAGAGCTTCACCTTTTACAACATCATCGTAAGATACTTCCAACTTACATTCAGTATCCTCTCCTGCAATTCCTAATTCAATAGAATTGTTTCCGATGTGACTTGCTTTAACATATCTCGATGTTTCTTCAAGATCTGATATGGTTTGAATAAATTCTTTCTTCGTTCCTTTCTCAACCTTATCAACATCCCAAGAACTATTATAAAAATCCATTAAAACACTTGTCACAATAAAGAGAAAATCTTTTCGAGTATTTTCTGACTTACTCCGTTCATTATTTGAATAATACAATGAATGTATTCCAGGTAAGCCACAGCTCGTATACTCAGTATATATTCTTGTAGCTAAGAATGTATGAATATTATCATTTTGCAATACAGTAACTTTTGGGTCACCACTATAGATTTCTTCTTTTTTAGGATCGATCTCCAGTTTGGAGAAATCATTTTTCTTGGACTCTCTAATTTTTATTCCACTTACTTCCTTACTATTTAAATTGCTGGTGTCTTTTGATATTTTGATTAAAACTTCTACGCTTCTTTTAGTTAGTTCAAATAGACTTAAGATACCCGCATTCGAACTGCTATTTAAAAGTAATGTGCTTAATAAGACGCTGAATAAGACTTTATTCATAATAAATCCTTTGAAAATACTTTGGTGAATTGCATCTTATTAGAATTAATAAAAATTCATATTGGTATATGGAACATTTTCATTATATATACCTTGAAAAGAGGAATCTGAATGTCAATTCTAGGAATGAAGCTTTCCTTATCTATCTATCCTCATATGCTTTTTACAATGTACTTTCTTTTTAAAGGTAAGCTAAGCATGCATTCCAGATAATCACTTAAACTTATTCACATAAATACTCTTTCTTCAATGGCTTAAATATTTAGTAGTGTTCTTTGTTAACTAGTTTTACTTTAAAGGTTTCGGTTATTTCATCAAAATCGTCATTTGGAACTACAATCTTAATTTCACGAGCAAAAAGCGATAAACTAAATAGAATTGCAGTAAGTAATAAAATGAATTCTCAATAGAATTAGTCGGGGATAAATCATTTAAGATATCAAGATTCTTAAAAACATATTAATGATTAAATTGACTTATTAAAAGATTACCAACGAAGGTGAGCAAATGCTTTGTTTGCTTCAGCCATTTTATAAACGTCTTCTTTCTTTTTGATGGCTCCACCACGATTATTAGCCGCATCGATCATTTCATCTGCTAATTTTTCAGTCATGGATTTTCCGTTACGATTACGAGCATAATCACGTAACCAACGGATAGCTAAAGATTGACGTCTGTTTGGACGAACTTCAACAGGTACTTGATAAGTAGCTCCACCAATTCGCCTTGATTTTACTTCAACGGATGGCTTCACATTAGACATGGCTTTCTTAAACACCTTGATTCCATCTTCATTGATTTTATTCTCTACCAAATTTAGAGCATCATAGAAGATCTTCTCTGCAACTGATTTTTTACCATCATACATAAGGTTATTTACGAATCTAGTAACAACAAGATCGTTGTGTACAGGATCAGGTAAAACTTCTCTAATTTGTGCTCGGTGTTTTCTACTCATCTATTAATTCCTTATTAATTTATTTAATTTATTTTTTTGGTCTCTTGGCACCGTACTTAGATCGTCTTTGACGTCTCTTCTCAACTCCAGAAGCATCTAAAGCTCCACGTACAGTATGGTAACGAACACCAGGAAGATCTTTTACTCTTCCGCCTCTAATCAGCACAATAGAGTGTTCTTGCAAGTTATGACCTTCACCACCAATATAAGATGTTACTTCAAATCCAGATGTTAATTTAACCCTACAAACCTTTCTCATAGCCGAGTTTGGTTTTTTTGGAGTCGTTGTATAAACTCTTGTACAAACTCCACGACGTTGAGGACATGAAACTAAAGCTGGTGATTTAGTTTTAGAAAACTTATCTTCGCGTCCTTTTCGAACTAATTGGTTAATAGTAGGCATTAAAAACTCCTTAAAATCTATCTAGGCTTATCGACATTGTTACTGCCTAGACCCAAAATCGTGCACTTTTTTAAGCAAAAACTTTTGGTAAGCTTAGCCTAATAACACGAGAAACTACTTTGGACAAGATAAATCATTTACCCTGTCCAAATTTATTCACTATCTTCTTCCTATAAAGACATACTCATATCGATATCGTCATTCTCAACTTGAGCTTCGAAATCTCGATATCTTGGAATACCTGTTCCAGCTGGAATCAAACGACCCATGATCACGTTTTCTTTAAGTCCGCGTAAATGATCCTTTTTCCCTTCTAAAGTAGCCTGGGTTAAAACCTTTGTGGTTTCTTGAAAGGATGCAGCAGAAATAAAACTTTCAGTGGTCAATGAAGCCTTTGTAATTCCGAGAAGTAACGGCTGTGCTTGAGCAGGCTTAAATCCTTGCTCTATTAATTCTTCATTAATTTCTTTTAAATTACCCTTAAGAATAGAATCACCAGTTACGTATAACGAATCTCCTGGGTCTGTAATTTCTACCTTTTTGAGCATCTGGCTAGCGATAACCTCAATGTGCTTATCATCAATCTTAACTCCTTGAAGTCGATAAACTTCTTGGATTTCATTTGTGATGTAAGCAGCAAGTTCTTTATCACCAAGAACACGAAGAATATCATGAGGGTTAGTAGAACCATCCATAATCTGATCACCAGGTCGAACATAATCGCCTTCGTTAACAATTACATATCTTCCCTTAGGAATCGTGTATGAAACTGCTTCAGATCCATCATCAGGCTTAACCAAAATTTTTCTATTTCCACGAACTTCAGCGCCGTACTCAATTGTCCCAGCAACATCAGCAATTTGAGCAGAAGCCGAAGGCTTTCTCGCTTCAAACAATTCAGCAACTCGCGGTAGACCCCCAGTAATATCTTTAGTTCTCGTTGATTCACGTTGAACTTTCGAAACAGGAGCACCTGAATCAAGCTTATCGCCTTCGTTAACCATAACAATTGAGCCAACAGGCAAGCGATAAATAGCATGTCTTTGAGTTCCAGGAACCATAATCGGGTTACCTTCATCATCGACAATGGCAATTCGAGGTTGTTTATTTAAATCACCTTTTAACTTCGTATCAGTGACAATCTTTGCTGCAAGCCCTGTAACGACATCAACTTCTTCACGAATCGTTGAACCAACAATAAGATCTTCAAATTTAACCGTTCCGGAAACTTCAGATAGGATTGGCATCGCAAAGGGATCCCACTCGAGGATTTTATCCCCAACTGAAATTTTCCCACCATCTTCAAAGAAAATAGTCGCACCGTACTGAGCAGGATAACGTTCTTTTTCAACACCTTGATCAGTTACAATAACAATCTCACCAGTCTTATTCATGATAATCCTGGTTCCTTGCTCATTTATTACAGTTTTTACATTTTCATATTTTATATTACCGGCAGTCTTTGCTTCAGTTTTATTTACTTGAGCACCGGCAGTTGCTGTTCCACCAACGTGGAATGTTCTCATCGTTAGCTGTGTACCTGGTTCACCAATGGACTGAGCAGCGATGATTCCAACAGCCTCACCAACCGAAACGAGAGTTCCTCGAGCAAGATCTCGTCCAAAACATTTTGCACAGAAACCATAACGAGTTTCACAAGTTAAAACTGATCGAACTTTAATTTGATCGATATCTTCTGATTCAATTAACTCAGCATCTGATTCTGTTAGTAAATGACTTCCAGGAAATAACTCTTTTCCTTCATCAGTTACAACAGGTACTGCCGTAACTCGCCCTAAGACTCTTCGAGAAATATGCTCTGTAATCTCTCCTGACTCAATAATTGAGGTCATGATGATTCCATCTTCAGTTTCACAATCTTGCTGGCGAATAATCGCGTCTTGAGCAACATCAACAAGCCTTCTAGTTAAATAACCAGAGTTTGCAGTTTTTAGGGCCGTATCGGCGAGACCTTTACGAGCACCGTGAGTAGATGCGAAATACTGAAGAACTGATAGTCCCTCTCTAAAGTTTGAAGTAATTGGTGTTTCGATAATCTCACCAGATGGTTTGGCCATAAGACCACGCATACCAGCTAACTGCCGAATCTGAGCATTAGAACCCCGAGCACCTGAATCTGCCATCATAAAAACAGCATTAAAAGAAGGAGCGATAGCAGTCTCTCCATCATTTGAAACAAATTCTTCTTTAGAAAGGCCCTCGATCATAACTTTGGAAAGCTTCTCGTTAGTCTGAGCCCAAACATCAACGATCTTATTGTATCTTTCACCATTAGTAATCGAACCTTCATTATATTCTTCTGTAATTTTCTCAACTTCATCTTGAGATTCTTGGATAATTGAATCTTTAGCTTTCGGAATAACCATGTCTTTAACGTTAATAGAAATCCCAGCTTTGGTCGCATAAGAGTAACCAGTTCTCATGATTGCATCTGCAAACAGAACAACATCTTTTTCAGTACCTTTTCGGTAAGCCAAATCAAGAACTTTTGCTAATTGCTTTTTATCTAAAACTTTATTGATATCTTCGTAACCTAAGCAACTAGGAATAATATCGCTAACGAATGAACGTCCAACAGTTGTTTCCCACATTTCACCATCAATTCGAATTTTTACTGGAGCTTGTAAGTGAAGATTTCCAGTATGATAAGCAAATTGTGCTTCCGCTTTCGAGGAAAATGTTTTCGCATAACCACGAGCGTATGGACGAATTCTTGTCATGTAATACATACCAAGAACGATATCTTGAGATGGAACAATAATTGGCGAACCATCTTTCGGAGATAAAATATTGTTAGTAGACATGGCTAAACAACGAGCCTCAATTTGAGCTTCAACAGACAAAGGTACATGAACCGCCATCTGGTCACCATCAAAATCAGCATTAAAAGCTGTACAAACAAGAGGGTGAAGTTGAATAGCTTTACCTTCAATTAGGACTGGCTCAAATGCTTGAATCCCTAAACGGTGAAGAGTAGGTGCACGGTTAAGAAGCACAGGATGCTCTTGAACAACTTCGTCTAAGATATCCCAAACTTCTTGCTTTTGAAGATCAACCATTCTTTTGGCAACTTTAATTGTCGTACAATGACCTTTCTCAATAAGTTTATTATAAATAAAAGGCTTGAAAAGTTCGAGCGCCATTAATTTAGGTAGACCACATTGATGTAATCTTAAACTAGGACCAACAACAATAACCGATCGACCAGAATAATCAACCCGCTTACCAAGAAGGTTTTGTCTAAATCGACCTTGCTTCCCTTTGAGCATATCGGAAAGAGATCTTAATGGTCGCTTGTTTGCACCAGTAAAAACTTTTCCTCTTCTTCCATTATCAAAAAGAGCATCAACAGCTTCTTGTAACATTCTCTTTTCATTTCTAATGATAATCTCAGGAGCATTTAATTCTTTAAGTCTTTTTAATCGGTTATTTCGGTTAATAACCCGTCGATAAAGATCGTTAAGATCGGATGTTGCAAATCGTCCCGCCTCTAGAGGCACGAGGGGACGAAGATCTGGTGGTAGTACTGGAATTACTTCCATCATAAACCACTCAGGCTTATTTTGAGACTTTAAAATTGACTCAACAACTTTAAGTCTTTTAATAATTTTAACTCGGCTAAGATCTGTCGTCGCTTCTCTTAAACCAATTCGAAGATCTTTATTGATTTGATCAATATTTAATTTTGAAAGAAGATTTTGAACAACCTCCCCACCCATTCCACATTTAAAATCAACACCAGCATCTTTTAATTCATATGCTTTTGCTTCTGAAATAATTGACCCAACTTGAATACCACCTTCTTGTCCATCAGATGCAGACTCAATAACGATATAGGCTTCATTATAAAGAACTCGCTCTAAATCCTTTAAAGAAAGATCTAATAGTGCACCAATTCTTGAAGGCAATGACCGTAAAAACCAAATATGAGCAACAGGGGAAGCAAGTTCAATGTGCCCACAACGTTCTCTTCTAACTTTAGAGAGAGTTACTTCGACTCCACATTTTTCACAAACAACACCTCTGTGTTTCATTCTTTTATATTTACCACAGATACATTCGTAATCTTTGATCGGGCCAAAAATCTTGGCACAGAAAAGACCATCTCTTTCCGGCTTGAATGTTCGGTAATTAATTGTTTCAGGCTTTTTAACTTCGCCAAAAGACCATTCACGAATCGTGTCTGGAGCAGCCATTTGAATGCTAACAGCTTCAATGCTAACTGGATCTTTTGGTTTATCAAAAAAGTTTAATAAATCTTTCATTAACCTGTTCCTTTATATTTTAATATTTAAATCTATATTCCTAAAATGTTTCTATTTTTGGCTCTTCTAATCTTACGTCTAATGCAAGCGCTTGAAGCTCTTTAATTAGAACGTTGAAAGATTCAGGAAGACCTGGCTCAAGAACTTTTTCACCCTTAACAATGGATTCATACATTCTTGTTCTACCCACAACATCATCAGATTTTACTGTTAAGAACTCTTGTAGAGAATAAGCAGCACCATAAGCTTCAAGTGCCCAAACTTCCATCTCTCCAAGTCTCTGTCCACCGAACTGAGCCTTACCACCTAGAGGTTGCTGAGTAACAAGTGAATATGGTCCCGTGGATCTAGCATGAATTTTCTCATCAACTAAATGGTGAAGTTTCAACATATACATGGATCCAACAGTAACTTCTTCAGCAAATGCTTCACCGCTAATTCCATCAAATAGTGTGGTTTTACCAGACTTATCAAGATCAGCAAGATCAAGCATTTCTTCAATATTCTTCTCAGAACAACCATCGAAAGCTGGGGTTGCGAAACGGATACCAGTTTTTAAATCATCACATAACTTTTTAACTTGAGCATCGCTTGCTTTTTTCAACCACTCATCAACTTCTGGTTTTTTATATATTTTAGAAATAAGATCCTTAATTGAATCGATTTCTCTTCTTTGGGCCATCATTTCACCAATCTTGTCACCAAGACCACGTGCTGCCCAACCAAGGTGAAGTTCTAACAGTTGTCCAATGTTCATCCGCGAAGGAACCCCAAGTGGGTTTAATACGATTTCGACAGGATCACCATCAGCTAAGTATGGCATATCTTCTTTTGGAAGAACTCGGGAGATAACCCCTTTGTTTCCATGTCGACCGGCCATTTTATCACCAGCTTGAAGTTTCCGCTTAATAGCTATGTAAACAACAACTTTCTTAATAACACCTGGAGGTAAATCATCCCCTCTATGAAGTCTGGCAATCTCTTCATTTGCGTTCGTTCGAACAAAGTTGATTTTGTTTCGGACTTCAGCAAAGAAATCTGCAAGAGTTTCTTCAAGTTCAGCTCTTAATGGTAAGAAACCAAGAAGTTCAAAAGGAATATCCTTAAGAGAGTCTTCTGTAATCGCATCACCTTTCTTTAATAGTTCTTCAGAACCATCTTCAGAAACAAGTGAGTCTGATAAGCTCTCACCTTTAAGCATTTTGGCTATTGATTTAATAGCTGAGCTTTGAAGCGCTTTGATCTCAATCGCTTCATCACGACGAACAATTGATGTTTCTCTTTCAATAATATCTTTTGATCGTGCATCCAGCTCAACACCTTCTCGAGTGAAAACGTGAGCATCAATGACAGTTCCTCTAACCGAGGAAGGAACTCTTAATGAAGTATCCTTAACATCTCCAGCTTTATCACCAAAGATTGCTTTTAAAAGTTTCTCTTCTGGTGATAACTGAGTTTCAGACTTTGGAGTTATTTTACCGACTAAAATATCGCCTGGCTTAATAACAGCTCCAACTCTAATACAACCGGCCTCATCAAGATCTTTTAAGGCTTCTTCTGAAACATTTGGAATATCACGAGTAATTTCTTCTTTCCCAAGTTTAGTATCTCGAGCTTCTATTTCGTAGCTTTCAATATGAACCGAAGTAAAGATGTCTCGATGGAGCATTGATTCACTAAGAAGAATTGAATCTTCATAGTTATAACCACCCCAAGGCATGAATGCTACAAGCACATTTTGTCCAAGTGCCAAGTCACCCAATTGAGTACCAGGTCCATCTGCGATAACATCACCAGACTTAACTCGATCACCTTCTCGAACAAGAGCTCTTTGGTTTGCACATGTATTTTGGTTAGTTCTTTGATATTTAACTAGTCTGTAGATATCAACTCCAGAATCTTCATCAGAGAATTTATCTCTCTGAATAACTATTCGAGTTGAATCAACAAAAATAACTTTCCCATCATATTTTGCGAAAAGAATCGCACCAGAATCTCTGGCCACGATTGACTCGATTCCAGTTCCAACATAAGGAGCATCAGTTCTAATAACTGGAACAGCTTGTCTCATCATGTTTGATCCCATTAGGGCACGGTTAGCATCATCATGCTCAAGGAAAGGAATTAATGAAGTTGCAATGGAAATCATTTGTTGCGGAGAAACGTCCATTAGGTCAATGTCTGTTTCAGCAACAAGTGCAAGTTCACCTTGTTTCCGCACAGGAATAAGACTTCCTGATAGTTTCCCATCAGTCGTATTAAAAACAAGATTATCCGCTTGAGCGATAATCTTACCTTCTTCTTCGAAGGCGGTGTAATATTTTATATCTTTTCCGATTGTTCCATCTTCACCGATATCTCTAAAAGGAGTTTCAATAAATCCATATTCAGAAACACGAGCAAATGTTGCGAGTGAAGTAATGAGACCAATGTTTGGTCCTTCAGGAGTCTCAACCGGACACATACGTCCATAATGAGTTGCGTGAACATCTCGAACCTCAAAACCAGCTCTTTCTCTAGTCAAACCACCTGGCCCGAGCGCAGATAATCTTCTTTTATGAGTAACTTCAGAAAGTGGGTTCGTTTGATCCATAAACTGAGAAAGTTGAGATGAACCAAAGAATTCTTTTATTGCTGCGGCCACTGGCTTTTGATTAATGAGATCATGTGGCATCATCGTTTCGATTTCTTGAATGGCCATTCTTTCTTTTACAGCTCGTTCCATTCGCACTAAACCAACTCTAAATTGATTCTCGAGTAGTTCACCAACAGCTCTAACTCGTCGGTTCCCCAAGTGATCAATATCATCAACTTTACCTTTACCGTTGTTTAGATCAAGAAGATAACTAACAGTTCGGCAAATATCATCTTTAGTAAGAGTTGTATTTTCAACAGGGACGTCTAATCCAAATTTATAATTAATTTTCATTCGACCAACACGAGATAAGTCATATCGTGAAGAATCAAAAAATAGACTATTAAATAGAGTTTGTGCTGCCTCAATTGTTGGCGGCTCTCCAGGTCTTAGTCTTTCAAAAATTTTGACTAAAGCCTCTTCAGATGTATCTGTTTTATCTAAAAGAATAGTATTTCTAATTTGATCAGAGTAGTTAACCATATCAATGTAACAACATTTAATAGACTTAAACCCTGCATTCTGAAGATCATAAATAATCTCTTCCGTTAATGCTGTGTTTGCTGGATAAAGAACCTCTCCAGTTTCTTCATTATAGATATCATCCATAATAATTTTACCAACAACAAAATCAAGAGAAATTGGAATGCTCTTAAGCTTTGAATTAATAAGTTTTTTAACACTCATCTTGGTAATTTTCTTACCATTACGTAGAAGAGTTTCTCCCGATTTCGGGTTAACAATATCTTCTTCAGCTCGAGCACCTTGAAGTAAAGAGAAATCTAACTCTCTTTCAAAGGTATTATCTTTTCCAAAGTGAAGTATCTCTGGCTTGTAGAATAACTCTAAAATTTGAGCTTCAGAGTAACCAAGTGCCTTAAGAATGACTGTTGCATGAAGCTTTCTTTTTCTATCTATTCGAGCATATAAAACGTTCTTATGATCAAATTCAAAATCCAACCACGAACCTCGATGAGGTATTATTCGAGCCGAATAAAGAAGCTTACCTGAGCTATGCTTCTTACCACCATCATGCTCAAAAATAATCCCTGGAGATCGGTGTAGCTGGGAAACGATAACTCTTTCAGTCCCGTTAAAGATGAAAGAACCTGTTTCGGCCATCAAGGGGATGTTCCCTAAATAAATTTCTTGTTCTTTTATGGAAGAAACAGTTCGGTTTTCCTCATCCTCTTCATCCACATCATAAAACACTAAGCGAACGGTAACCTTTAAGGGAGATTCATAACTCAAACCTCTTCTTCGGCACTCGCGAACTGAGTACTTCGGTTTCTCTAAAGAGTAATTAACAAACTCAAGAGAAATCGTTTTGTGAAAGTCGAAAATAGGAAAGATACTGTTAAATACACCTTGCAATCCTTTAAGTTCTCTTTGTGCAGGAGCAATTTTGTTCTGCAAAAAGTCTTCAAAAGATTGAATTTGAAGGTTCATTAAACTTGGTGGACTCATTATTTCTTGAGTCTTTCCAAAGCTCTTTCTTAGCCATTGATTAGGGACAAATGCTTGGGCCATTTGGTGTCTCCTCAAAATTAGATTTTGATCAGTAATTTATATAAAATTCTATAAATATATATTTTTATTTAACTTATTTTTAATCTTCGTAAAGTTTCAAAACATCCAAACTTAGGCTCTAATTCCAGCTTTCTCTCCCACCTCAAGTTCGATTCCAACGTCTAAATGATTTTCATCATATCAATGTACGACATTCTACATCACTAAACAAATCTAAGCCTAGACACTAATGTAACTAGGCTTAGCATAAAATGTAAATTAATACTATTTAAGCTCTACTTTAGCGCCTGCAGCTTCAAGTTTCTTCTTGAGCTCCTCAGCTTCAGCTTTTTCAACACCCTCTTTAACAGTTTGAGGTGCGCCTTCAACTAGATCTTTAGCTTCTTTAAGACCTTTACCAGTTATAGCTCTAATTTCTTTAATAACATTAATTTTCTTAGCACCTGCTTCAGCAAGAACAACAGTAAATTCTGTTTTCTCTTCAGCAGCAGCTCCACCGGCAGCAGCTCCACCAGCAACTGCAACAGGAGCAGCAGAAACACCAAATTTTTCCTCTAACTCTTTTACCAAGTTAGCTAAGTCTAAAACTGACATGCTTGATACGTGCTCTACTAATTGTTCATTTGTAATACTCATAATTTATTCTCCTAAAATTTTAAATAATTTTTGTTTTAAGTTTAAGCTGCGCCCTCTTCTTCTTCTTTTTTCGCTCGAATTGCTTCGACTGTACGAACAAAAGCAGATACAGGTGCGTTGAATGTAGCAAGTAAAGTTGCAAGCATTTGCTCTTTGGATGGTAAGTTCGCTAATGAGACTAACTCAGCAGCATCGAGAACTCTATCCTCTAGTAAACCAGCTTTTAATTCAACAGCTTCTAATTCTTTTGCAGAATCGTTGATAGCTTTCGCAACACCAGGAGCATCATCATAAGCGAAAGCAACTGCGTTAGTTCCTTTCAGATTTGATAATACTTCTTCCGCTTTAGTCCCTTTAGCAGCAACACCAAAAAGTTTATTTTTGGTAACGACTAAGGCACCGTTTTTCTCACGGATTTGTTTACGAAGTTCAACCGACTCGTTTGCAGAGATCCCCACAACATTAGTCAGAAAAATTCCTTCTGACTTGTCAATTTTGTCGCGAAGATCATTAATGATTTGATCTTTTTCCGATCTAGTTAGCATAATCATGACCTCCTAAAATTAGTTATTGTTGGAGGTGGATTTCGGCTGGCTTTACCTCAAATTTTTGAGTACCTGCTTTCATCAACCCCATCAGTTAATTAAGTTGTTAAAGCAACAACATCATTTGTATCAAGTTTAACCCCTGGCCCCATTGTAGAAGCTAAAGTGATCGACTTAAGGTAAATTCCCTTAGCTGTAGAAGGCTTCGCTCTAACAATCGCGTTGGCAACTGCTTTGAAGTTTTCCTCTAATTGCTCATTCGAGAATGATTTTTTACCGATTAAGATATGAATGATTCCTGTTTTATCAGTTCTGTACTCAACCTTACCTTTCTTTTGCTCTTCAACTGCCTTAGTAACATCTGTTGTAACAGTTCCAAGCTTAGGGTTAGGCATAAGACCTCTAGGTCCAAGAATTCTAGCAATTCGTCCAATTTTTCCCATCATATCTGGAGTCGCGATAACTCGATCAAAATCAAGCCATCCACCTTGGATTTTTGCAATTAATTCATCAGAACCAACTTCATCTGCACCAGCAGCTTCAGCCTTAGAAATATTTTCACCTGAAGTTATAACGACAACTTTAGATGACTTTCCAGTACCGGCAGGAAGAACTAAAGCGCCTCTGATCATTTGGTCTGCGTGACGGGGATCAACTCCCAGTCTAAATGAAACATCAATAGACTCATTAAATTTAGCCCATGCAGTTTCTTTAACTAAAGTTACGCCTTCTTTTACAGCGTATAATTTGTCTTTTTCGACTTTTTTAGCTGCTTCCACTAATCTTTTTGAAATTTTGTTAGCCATATTTTCCTCACATGCGGTCATAACAATAGTTACTTAAAACTATCTCCCGCTGATTTTATTTATACTCTTTGTAATCTAAGTTTAAACCTGCAGAACGAACAGAACCTTCAATCGTTCTCTTCGCTGCATCAAGACCTGCCGCTGTCAAATCAGGCATTTTAACTTTTGCTACGGTTTCAACTACTTTTTCAGGAACCGTACCAGCCACTTCGTGACCAGGCTTATTAGATCCTGACTTCAACTTTAATTCTTTTTTAAGAAGATAAGTTGCAGGGGGAGTCTTAGTAACAAAGCTGAATGATCTGTCAGAATAAACTGTAATGATCGTTGGAAGAATAGTTCCAGACTCTTTTTGGGTTTTTGCATTAAAAGCCTTACAAAACTCCATAATGTTAACACCTTTCTGTCCAAGAGCTGGACCGATTGGTGGTGCTGGGTTGGCTTTACCTGCTTCAATTTGTAATTTGATAAATCCAGTGACTTTTTTAGCCATAATTTGCTCCTCGGTTCAAACGACATGCTTATCATCATGCCTCCCGTGTTATTAATGTCTCTTCAAATAGAATTAAACTTTTTCTACTTGAGTATCTTCCAACTCTACAGGAGTCGGTCGACCAAAAATTGATACGTTTACTTTTAACTTACCCTTCTCGTTAACACTTTCAACAGTTCCAACAAAAGAGGCAAATGGACCTTCAATAACTTTAACCGAATCCCCCATGCTGTAGGATGAAACAGATCGAGTACTCTTAGATCCACCTTCTTGTTGATTAATCATGAAATTAGCTTCTTCATCAGAAATCGGAGAAGGTCTATTTTTATTCCCACCAACAAAACCAGTAATTTTGTCTGTGTTTTTCACTACATGCCAAGTTTGATCATTTAAAATCATCTTTACTAATACATAGCCCGGGTAGAATTTCTTTTTAATATTTCTTTTCTTACCATTAACTGAGGTTACAACTGTTTCTTCAGGAACCAATATGTCCGAAAAATACTCTGTTAACTTGTGGTTTAAAATGTTTTCTTTAAGAGTCTTAGATACTCGATGCTCAAACCCACTAAGTGCGTGAACAACAAACCATTTAAAATCAGGAGAATCATTATTCGATACTTTAACTAATCCAGGAGTTGTTGGCTCTTCAGGGGTTTCTTCTTCAACAGGAGTATCTTCAGTCGCCGCTTCAACAGAAGAGGTTTCTTCTTTTTCAGACTCTGCACTCTCTGCAGGAGTTTGGTTTGCTGCTTCTTCAGTTACTGTTTCTTCAGAAGTATTATTGTTTTCATCGCTCATTTTCTATTCTCACTCTGTAATATTAGTTAAATCCATTTACCTAATCATGCTCAATAAATAATTGGCGATGACATCAAATAAATAGAGCAGAAAACCAATTATTGTGACCAAAATAATAATTTGAAAAGTATGACGAACAGTTTCGTTCTTATCTGGGTAAACTACTTTAACAGCTTCTTGAAAAACTTCTCTTAAATAGCTCGATGATTCTGGGTGAATCATGATCGTGGAAAAAACACCAATTCCCGCTAAAACAGAAATAATTCTTGAACCTAAAACATAATAAGGAATCTTAGATTCTAGCTCGAACCATTCACCCATCTGATCAAAAAACAAGATCAGAATGTATCCTACGATCATACATAGGATTGCGACGGAGGTTTGGATCCATTTCTTTTCGTCTCGATTGACTGAAGTTGACATAAAGCGCCTTAATTATTACTAGTATTAAATATTTTGTTGCAACAAATTTCCATAACCGAAAAAAGCTATGATTGTAAATAAAATATTGAAATATTTTAAACCCCGAGAATATATCAAGCAGAGCAGCATGGCAAGAAAATATTTAAATGACTAATTTCATTGAAAAAATTACAAAACAAAATAAATTTATTTCAATTTCCGCGCGACGGATCAAAAAGTTTTTCTTCCGCCCCTGAAATAATATGAACTTGAAGAAGATTATAAATAAGATCACTAGCTTTAACTTTAATAAAGTCTGAGCTTTTACTTTTTGAATCCCAAATAGTGAAATAAGGCTCATCACTTCCTTCTGGATAACAAAACCCCATCAAAGTTACAGCATGTCGCATACTTCCAGGAATATAATTAGCAAAATTATTATTGAGAACTTCTCGACTTTCAGTTTTAATTCCAAGTACTGGTGGCTTTCCGGCCATTAAATAGCCAATTAAATCTTTTAATATTTTTTCATTACTATTATTTTTAACTTCATACCCAGATTCATATTTAGGATAAAAGTACGATGTGCCTTTCTTTTTTGATAAATCTAACTTGTATTTGTAATAAGGTGGAAATTTTGGGATTGAAGAAATTTCTCCGCCCTTTAAGCTTGGATTCTCTTCAGAATCATAGAGATTAAAATAACTTTTTAAGCAAATCCCTTCCTCCTCCAAAGTAGTAAGAGGCTCAATAAAATCAGTAATATGAAAACCTGTGAATTTAAACTCACCACTGCAACCTCCAAGATCTCCCATTCGCTTTTCTTGAATTTGAGCAAAAGCGTAATAAGGTGAAAGCTGAATAGGTTTACTCGAATTTTCTTTGTCGTTATTTATATGAAATTCAGTTACTGCTGTTATCGCTTGAGGAACACAAGACCAGCTATTTTTTTGGTAAACAGGTTTGTTAAACTTTTCAGAAAGATCAAGACAAACCCCTTTGTATTGATCAAAAACTCCACTTAGCTTGATTTTACTTTCTTCTTCTTTTTGATCTTCTAGTCTCAACCATATCTGAAAATAGTCCCACTTAGAATCAAGGTAACTAAAGTTCTTCATGTTACTCATCGCTTCTTCGCTTGAATAATGCTTAAAAATATATGTATTTACTATAAATTCATTAAATTTTTCCAGCCTCAGTAGAGCTCGCTCCCATCTCTTAACTTCATTTCTTACACTTTCAAGAAGGTTTGGGTCGATGACAGTCTTCCCATTTTTCTCATTCTCCATAAGAATAGCTTCAACCTTGACTAACTTAGCCCTGCTCTCCAAAAGCTCTTTATTCACAGTTGCTCGAACCCATTCCTTAGTAAGGAACATTCCTTGATTTTGACCAAAAGCAAAAGAAAAAGAAAAAATAAGGAGAAGAAAAACTCTCATAGTTTATAGTCGGACATACAGAAGAACTAAATAAATCGAGGAAAATACTCTAGAATAATATTCCTTAATTGAAAAGTATGTTCGGTCAATTAAAGAATGCCCATGGTTCCACGATAAGTTTTTTATGAAAACAATAATAATATCATTACTTATCCTCAATACTGGTCTTTTCTCCCAAAGCTATAAGTTTAAACACTTTAAGGAGTACACAAAAACTTTAAGTGATAGCCTGACGGAGAAAAACTATCATAAACAATATTCATACTCTCACTTGCCTTCAGGATATGGCTCGATCGAAAAAGCAGTGAATGCTGAAGCTAGAGTGAGGCAAGTTCCAATAAATTTATCAGAATCTGCTCAACACTTTGGTAGAGCCTTTGACCGAAAAAAAACCTATGTCTATCAATCTAACCAAGGTAAAGAGAAAGTATCATTTTCATACTATCATTATAATAAGGAAGATTTTAAAGCATTCGACTTCTTTTCTGTTCTTGGAATGAATAAATATAAAGACATTTCTAATTTTGAGAATTTAGGAATTGGAGAAATCGTAGGTGGGTTCCCTATAGGCATTAAAACAACAAAGAAAATAACTACGGCTAAAATTAATAATAAAGTTGATGAAACAACACTTTATAGGTGTGAAGGCTACTTCAAAGCTGATCATATTAAAGATGATGCTCAGACGATGGCATATTTCTCCTGCTATTCAGGGAAAAAAGATACCCCAACATGCTTTTTTCTTTCACTAAATTACTGTAAAGATAACTTAATCGACTCCAGTAATGTTAATGATATAAAAAAACTCATTTCAACCGTTGCTCACTTAAACTTTAGTTCCGCTCTTTTTACCAATGGTGAATTTATTAATCCTCGTATAAGTAAAGATGAGTTACAAGAATGTAGAAAATTATTTTCAATGTCCAAAGAAACAGACGATCACTTTCCTATTGATAAATACATTCATGAAGGTAAAGTTATTGTTGACTCCAAAAGTATGAAAGGTCATGGTGAGCATTTGGCCAGATTATGCAATGACATAAATCAAGCCTATTCTAATGGTGGTCCTTCCAGTGATATTTTGGCCATAACTGACTAAAATAAACTTTAAGAAACTTTCATATCCATCGCATTCCAAATAAATTAAAATTTTCTGATTAGGGTTTTTTGAATTCAAGGACGAAAAATGAACAGCTCCGCAACTGGAAAGATTGAATCTATTTTAAATGAAGCAAATAAAGTTATTCTTGGTAAAAATGAAGAAATTAAAATAATACTAGCTACTTGGATTGTTGGAGGACACGTTCTTCTAGAAGATCTTCCAGGAACAGGAAAGACGATGCTAGCTAAAGCTCTATCCCAAGCTTGTCACGTTAAATTTACGAGAGCTCAGTTTACTCCAGACCTCCTCCCAAGTGATATTTTAGGAAATACAATTTACGATCAAGAAAAAAAGAAGTTCTACTTTCGCCGAGGCCCTCTATTCACAGATTTCTTCTTAGCTGATGAGATAAATCGCGCCACGCCTCGAACTCAATCCGCACTCTTAGAGTCCATGGCCGAAAATCAAATTACAATCGAAAACCACACAACAAAACTTTCAGATAACTTTTTTGTCGTGGCAACTCAAAACCCAATTGAACAGCAGGGAACTTTCCCTTTACCCGAAGCTCAACTGGATCGATTTATGATCAAAATTTCATTAGGTTTCTTATCAAATGAACTTGAGATTAAAATGATTAAAGACCAGATACATAATAACCCATTAGCTAAAGTTATTCCTGTGGTAGAAGGTGGAGATTTAATTCAATTAAGGAATCAAGCTAAATCCATTGCCATAGATCCATCTGTCTTGGAGTACATTGTTAATATCGCTGAAGCTTCTCGAAATCACCCCAACTTAAAACATGGAATCTCTCCCAGGGCATCACTTGCTTTTACAAAATTGGCTCAAGGTTACTCATTAGTTCAAAATCGTAATTATGTCATCCCATCTGATGTTTTTAAATTAGCCAAACCAGTTATGTGCCACCGGATTAGCTTAACAGAAGATGCACTCTTTGATGGACACTCTCCAGATAAGATCATCGAAGAAATACTTCATTCAGTTCCCTCTCCAAAATTAGATTACAAATAATAATGTCAAAAGAAACTCAGCTTAAAAATTATCTATTTCGAAATTTAAAACTTTTTCCTTTAAAACATTTTTTCTTCAACAACCTTAAACTATTAGATTCGCCTCTATTCTTTAAAACAATACTCATAATTCTGGCTTTCAAGAGTCTCCTTGATTATCACTATTTAAAATTCTTTATTCCCTTCATTGTCATCTATTGGTATTCGAAATTAACCAGTCAAAAATTTGCACAAAGTTTTTTCATAAAAAGAGAACTGACAAAAAAAAGTAAAGAAGGAAATAAAGAGGAGCTGACCTATAAAATAAAAAACTTAACCGGTAGTGTTGTTGACTCCATGGTCATTTTTGACACACTTGAATGCTCAAAAAATAAAGATTGGAACATAGATCATAGCTTTTATATCGATTCATTTATGCCCCATTCAATAAATAAGCGGACTTATAATATGCTCATTAACAACGGTATGGGGGATAAAGAAATCGGCCCCATTTGTGGATATTTTATTGATTCACTTGGCTTATCTCAATACGAGTTTATTTTCTCCGAGATAAAAATAATTAGAATTTTCCCAAAAGTTATGCCCACACACTCTCCTAAATTAATACGCAATGACCGAAGTATGTCCTATGGGAGTTTTGATAGCATACAAAAAGGATACTCCTCAAACTTCTACTCAACCAAAGAGTATCAAGTCGGTGACCCAGTAAAATTTATAAACTGGAAATTAAGTCTTAAAACACACAAAACCATCGTGAATGTATTTGAGAACAATACAAATGCAAAAACTATGGCAGTGCTCGTTGATGATGATCGAATGCACTTTGGCTTTGGTGAATTTAGCTCATTTGAGTATTGCAAAGATTTAATTTTATCACTTTTTCACACACAAATTAAAACTAACAATGATATTGGATTTACATCTCATCAAAGGATTATAGGTGCGAAAAATTCTTTAAACCATCTTTTTTATCTTGAGTACCTCATAACAAAAATGTCTCCTTTAGTATTTCCCAAAATAGTGTCTAAACGAAGGGAGAGAGTACTCCCTAATGAATTAAAGAAGCTAGAAAGAAAGATCTTTCACTATGTTGATTTAAGTACAAACCTTTTTGTTTTTACAGGTTTAGTTCCTGGTAAAAATTTTGAAAATTATTTAAAACTTCTCGTTTCATTAAAAAAGAGAGTTGCAAGAATTCATTTAATTTGTGTTTATGGTTTCAAAGACTTATTTCTTTTTGCTGATGAAAAAGAGAGAGTAGCCTTACTTCAACTCTCAACAAATGTTAAAAACTATATCCCTCATCTAAAGAAGTTTTGTAATTCAAATGGGATCGATCTATCTCTTATAAAACTAGATTTAAGAACCGATTATAAAACAACAATAAACCAGGGGTTTACCGTTGAAAGTAGAAAATAAAAAATTTAAGATTGAAGAAATTGCCTTTTTTTTAATAATTTTCAATCTTCTCTTTTTCTATTTCTTCTTTAAATCTTTTCCGAATGGTAATACGCGATTGGCTCTTTTTAATTTGATCTTCATTCCTCTAGTAATCAGAGCAAGCGGAATTATCACGAAGGATCTAAAACTAACCAACCCAATTGAGAAACCAAAGTTTTTGTTAAATGAAGATATATTTGAAGAAGACAAGAACAACTTAAATATCGCAGGAATAGGCTTTAAATACAACTCTAAAGATAAAGAAAATCAAATTGAGCATGTTAAAGGTTTAATCCATGAGTTAAGATTGGCAAGGAAGGTTATACCAATCTTTTTGATTATTTTGATTTTTCCTCTCATTTCTAATTTCATATCTCAAAATGATATTAATTCAGTAATTTTAACAAGCGCCGTTGTACTACCATTAATTGTAACTTTTTATGCATTCCCTGTTTGGAATATTTTAATTTTTAATTTGTATTATATACTCATTTACACCTGTATATTAAGCAGTAGCAATAACCTATTCTCTTATTTAATTGTCTTTTCTATCATCCTCCTCTTTTTCATTGGCCTCAGCTTAATCCAAAAATTAAAATTTTCTCAAAACTTTAACCTAAGTTTTGAATTAAATATTGTTCATTCATTCAAAAAAATTCTTCCTAGCTTCATCATCTTCCTAACTCTTTTTCTACTTATTGATAAAATTGTAGAAAATAAAGATCAGTCTTTTTTTGATTACCTCATAAAAGCTTTTCCTGAACATAAAAAATCTGAAATAAGTTTAAGTAATGACCCTGATATTAATAAAGATCTACTAAGTGAAGAATCCATTAAATTGTTAAGATCTATGGAATTAAAAGGGATGAAAAATATCAATATCAAGCTTGGTAGCTTAAATAGTACCTTAAAGCGAAACCAAAATAGAATGAATGAATTGCAAAAAAAAATTAGATCAAATCAAAACATAGATTCAGGTTCAATAAAACAAGAATTGGCTAATTTAAAAATGGATATGGATTTATCTAGTAATGCTATTAATCAATTGAGTCATGACTTGCAAATTAAACCTGATACGGTTTTTAAAAACTTCAAGTCGGTAACGAAATATAAAGTCCAAAAAGAAAAACTTAAATCAATGCAAAGTAAACTAAAGAAAAAACAAAGGAACCTTCGTAACATAGTTAAACAAATTCAAGAAGCATCTCTTGCAAAAAAATTTTTAAAATCTGAAAGTAAAAATGAAAAAAACAATTCAAATCCTTCACTTATGAAAAACTCTAAAGATATTCATGAAAATACTAACAAACAATTTAACAAAATTGTGCGAGAACTCCAAAAAGAAAAAGAAATAAAGGATACAAATAAGATAAGTAGCACGAAGGACATAGGGAACACAGAAAAAGAAAAAGACCGAAACGACACGAGGGCTAGAGAAGATACTAGAAATAACCCTCCCAAGCCTATCAATTCACAACAAAAAATTAGCATTTTGGACAGAATTCTATTAAAAATAAAAAAAATGTTACTAAAAATTGCTAACTCGATTCCCTATATCTTTGCTCTAATTGCCTTTTTCTACTTTTTTCAAAAATTTAAACAAAAAAAATACCTAGATGAAGATAAAATTAAAATTAGTCCCGAACTAAAAAAAGAAATTTTAAAAGACCTGAATGCAATCCCCAATACTGATTCATTTGTTTCTGAAGCAAAACAAAAATACCAAGTATTTTTTTCCAGCATTCAAAAAATTTACTATGAAAATAAATTAGCTCCCCCCCCCTTAATTCTTCCCACTAAAAATAGTGCGATCGACATCAAAGTTTTACGTGAGATTTCTCTCTCCCTTGGAGATATTTACACTAAAATTGAATTTGGAAAGATACTCGATTTCAACTCCAAAGATCAGAAAAACTTTAGACATCAATTCCATCAATTTAAGATTTACATTAGAAGAAACTAAAGACAATCCTATTTAAAAACACCACTCATTTAAATAACTTTAACTGTATTTGGTTGTGAGCATTTAATTAACGACAATGATTATCAACTGGTTTAAACTTAAATAAATTAATTGATAAAAGGATTTACAATGAAATATATCGCACTACTTATGCTTTTAAGCCAATTATCTTATAGCTATGAAATGAAAATTTTAAATTGGTACCGATTAGACCGCTCAAATAATATGGATATGACAGCAGAAGTTTGCTTCAAGCTAACCCCCTCACCTAAAAACCCAATCCCTGTCAATATTACAGTGGATAAAAATAGAAAGTCTGAAGCTTATTATATGGCCTGGATCGGATCGAAAGGAAGCACATGTCATGTGGTTTCAACTCAAAGAGGCCGGGTTGAAGTTGAAACTCCAAAGCTAAAGCTTAAAGATTCAAGAGATAAGTTTTTTTCCAAAAACTAGCTTTATGGTTGAATACTTTCCTTTAATAATATTTTTAGTTGCACTGGTTTTATTAGCGACCAGTAGCATCAAGAAAATTTATCCAATATTTAAGGCAGGGCAAAAATTCATCATTAAACTATCAGATATAAATCTATCATCTTCTTTATTTCATATTGAAACTAAGTCTATTTATAAGTGTCATCAAAAATTAAAAGTTAATACATTTATTAATCGGGATACTGACTGGAGTGTACATGGCGCCACCCACAACAGTATGAATCCCAAATTTTATATTTTTGAAAACGGATTATTATTAAATATCATTAAAAATGAATTAATAACGTATACTGAAATAAACCAAATATCACAAATTGATCCTTCCCGATTAAGTATAAAAATCAATAATCACCCTTACTATTATGTGATTCGATTCAACTCTAATCATGATTTGCAAAAAGCCGTTCATACTCTCGAAAAAGAAACAATTGATCTTCAAGTTAAGCAGTACAATCAAAATGAAATTCCTCCAATCATTGAAGGTAACAAAGTTGATGATGAAGTTTTTCATATAATGAATTTGGCCGTTCATGTGGGCATAAACATTTTTCTTATTGTCATTTGGGCTTTTTTGGGAGTTTTTAGTGGATTTTTAATTGGGCATGAAGCAAATCTAATTCCTAACTGGAATAATGGTTTCTTATATTTTCTTCTGATTTTTTTACCCTACTTAACTCTCGGAAGTATTTTTGCTTCAATTATACTTTATATGGCAAAGTCTTCCACTTTTACTTTTTTTTGTATCATTCCACGCGTGTATTTTTTATTTACAATTCTCTTCGCCATAGGAGTCGTATTTGACCTTCCCGGCTTTTCTTATATGGCGGAATGGGGGAAAACAAAAAAAACACAAATTGATCATCAATATATTTTTCCAAGCGAAAAGGAACCTTTTCAAAAAGATCCAAACTATAATCAAAAACAATCTAATCAAGAAAATAGAATTAAGGAAAGTGAGAATGCAGATACAAGTTTTTATAATATTGAAAACCCTCCTCAGCTAGCAGAGGGAAGCGACCTAACATTTGAACAAGAAATTAGTAAGCTCTCCACCTGGTATGAAGCCGAGGCCAAGAGAATTATGCATTTAAATCTTGAAGTAAAATATAAAACTCGAACAATCCAAAAATTAGTTAAAATATATGAAAAAAATATAAAAAAAATAAGTAATCATTTTTTTCCTCAAATTAATGAAAGAAAAGATCATTATAATTACTCAGATAACAATCTAAATAAATTCAAAAAACCAACTATTGAGAGCAAGAAAGAAGACTATTTAATAAAAGAAGAAGAATTATCTAATTGGTATGAAAATAAATATAACTCCATTATGCAATCAAATGAAACAAACTTAGTTAAAGACAAAAAAATTAAAAAATTAACTCTTCAATATCAAAAGAAGGTCGAGGATACTCTAAACCTCAAATAATAGGCTCCTTACTTTCGTCTCACAGAATGATTCATTTTCTTGCAATTATTATTGGCACAAATTCTTTAATTTCCGAGATATAACCGGCTAGAGTTACTGAAATTAACTAAAATCATTCATCTTTTACATTAAACTATATCTATCTGTCAGAGGTAAGGGGACAGAGGAGAGAAGTATCAAAACTTCATTTTCAAAAACAATAAGCTATATGCTATTGTCCCTTCTATTGTTAAGCGCTTGTGGACCTAGAGTCAGTACTGTTAAAAAGAAGAAGAAGCGCAAAGGTTCTGCACAGAATGTGTTAAATTCTAACAAACCACAAAAACAAGAAACAAAGCATATACCAAAAGAAAGATTTGTAACATTAAATTATAATGGAGATCAGAACGATCCTGCAAAGTCTTGTGAAATAATGAATGAAGTAAATTTATCAGTAACTACAGCTTGCACTTGTAGTATCAATGTCTGTGTTGTTGGAATCACTGGTGATTTTGGATACGAAGGACTAGGTAATTTCGATTATAAAATAATATCTGAAAAAAAAGTAGCCACACCTGATGCGAATATTGAATTAGAATTGGGTAGTGAAGAGAGTGAACAACCCACAAGTATGGATATTAACTCGGCAATGCCTCTTAACGATGGAGCTGAAAATATAATTACTCTTAGCTATGCAGGAAATGGAGAAGAGATTCCTGAAAATTGCTCTATATCAAACCTCAATCATTTAAATATAACGACTCCATGTTCTTGTGGTATTGGGTATTGCCAAGTTGGGGTTACTGCACCTGGAAATTACTCCGGCCCCGCCTCATTTGATTATTCCATTGAAACCGATCAAGGCACAGTCACAAATACTGCAACTGCAAGCCTTAATGTTCAACAAATTGATGACCCACCGGTTGTTGTTGCTACAAACCCAAGTGCGGTCAACGAAGATTCTGAAAGTATTATTACTCTAAACTACACAGATAATGAGTCTAATCCAGCCACTTCTTGTAATATCTCAAATCTATCAAACCTTATGGTTTCGACGGCCTGTTCTTGTAACAGTGGTCTATGTACGGTTGGAGTAACAGGGGATTCAAATTATAATGGAAATGGTTCTTTTGACTATACTGTAAATGCTAATGGAGAAGACTCAGACATCGGTTCAGTAAATTTAGCGATAAATTCGATTGATGATGCTCCAACTCCAGTTCCCCCAGCATCAAACCCTTCATTTGCAGAGGAAAGTGAAAATATTCTAACCCTTGCCTATGATGATCCAGAGGGAGACTTAGCTACAAGCTGTCAGGTAGATAACCTAGTTCAAGTATTTGTTTCAACTCCATGTAGTTGTGATGGAGCTGGCGTTTGTACCGTAGGAGTTACTGGCCAATTAAATTTTAGTGGGACAGGTGGATTAAACTACACCATTACTGCTGGCGGTGAAACTTCTGCTCCAAGTACGATTAATCTTGATATAACCAACACTCCTGATCCTCCTGTTGCCAATGACTTCACTCCACCAAATTTAGCGGAGGATAGTCAAAGTATTATTACTCTCGATTATTCAGATCCCGATGGGGACCTAGGAGCATCATGCTCTGTCACTAACCTTAGTCAAATTTCGATTAGCCAACCATGTGCGTGTGATGGTTCTGGTGTTTGTACGGTGGGCGTAACTGGAATATCAAACTATAATGGGGTTGGAAGTTTTGACTATCAAGTTAATACAAATGGATCAAATTCTAATACTGGTTCTGCAACATTAAATATAAGTAGTGTTGATGATCCTCCGGTGAGTGACCCAATCGCACCTCCGGCCGTCAATGAAGATGAAGAAACGATAGTTACTCTCTCATACAGCGATCCAGAAAATGATCCTGCCACATCATGTGCTATTAGCGGAGAAAGTAATCTTAGTGTAACCACCTCTTGCGCTTGTGCCAGTGGAATCTGTACAGTTGGTGTTACTGGCGATAACAATTATAATGGTAATGCAACCTTTAATTATACGGTAACCAGCAATGGTGAAACATCATCTTCTGCCAGTGCAAGTATCACTGTTAGTAGTGTCGACGATCCACCAGTGTCGGATCCAATATCACCTCCTGCTGTCAATGAAGATGAAGAAACGATAGTTACACTATCATACAGTGATCCAGAAAATGATCCCGCTAACTCTTGTACCATTAGCGGAGAAAATAACTTAAGTGTTAGTACGGCATGTGATTGTAGTAGTGGTATTTGTACAGTTGGAGTTACCGGGGATTCAAATTATAATGGAGTTGCCAATTTCGATTATACAGTGACTGCAAACGGTGAAACATCTCCGGCTGCCAGTGCAAGTATCACAGTTAGCAGCGTGGATGATCCACCAATGTCAGATCCAATTAGCCCGCCAGCAGTAAATGAAGATGAAGAAACCATAGTCACATTATCATATAGTGATCCTGAAAATGATCCAGCTAGTTCATGTAATATAAGTAATGAAAATAATCTCAGTGTAACCACTTCTTGTGCTTGTAGTAGTGGTGTTTGTACAGTTGGAGTAACAGGGAATTCTAATTACAATGGAAATGCAGATTTTGATTATACTGTTACGGCAAATGGAGAAACTTCTCCGCCAGCCAGTGCAAGTATCACAGTTAGCAGTGTAGATGATCCACCTGTATCAAACAATATAACACCATCGAGCTTTAACCAAGATACTGAAAGTATCATTACCTTAAGTTACTCTGATCCGGAAATTGATTTGGCCACGACATGTTCATTATCAGGACTAATTAACGTAAGTGAAACAACCAGTTGTAGTTGCAATGGTTCAGGAGTTTGTACCGCTGGAGTAACAGGAAGCCCTGGATACTCAGGATCGGCGAGTTTTAATTATACTGTTACAGCAAATGGTGAAACCTCAAACACAGCCTCAAGCAGTTTTACCATTGAGGCAAATTCAAGTGATTTTATATCAATCTGGCAAACAACTTCCAGTAATGAAGACATCGAACTCCCTCTAAAAGCAGGATACAGTTATAATTTCACAGTTGACTGGGGAGATGGATCGCCAGTAGGAACAGTCACAAGTTCATCTGACCCTGATAAGGTTCATACTTTTACGAACCCAGGTCAATATACAATTACAATTAGCGGATTATTCCAAACGATTTATTTATATAACCATGATGATCGAAACAAACTAATAGAAGTGGTCAATCTAGGAACAGTTGGATGGACTGATTTAAAACACTCTTTTAAAGGAGCGCAAAATTTAACCGACTTTACTGCAGGTATTACTGATACCAGCGAAGTGACGTCTATGAGCAGAATGTTTGAGTTAGCAATATCCTTAGAAAATATTGACCTTTCATCATTTGACACATCAAATGTTACCTCCATGGGTGGCATGTTTGAAAATGCTGTCTCTCTAACAAGTCTGGATCTTTCAAGCTTTAACACTTCAAATGTGACTTATATGAGTTGGATGTTCTATGGTTGTGAAGAAATAACTTTTCTTGATATATCCTCATTCGACACAAGTTCTGTCACCAAAATGGATATTATGTTTGGTAATCTAAAAAAACTCACAACCTTAGACTTATCTCACTTTGATACCAGCAATGTAACTTCAATGATAGCCATGTTAGATAATTTAGAAAATCTAACTTACTTAGATGTATCCAGCTTTAACACGAGTAATGTTACTACAATGTCCAGCCTTTTTAGTAGATTAGAAAAAATCACATCCTTAGACTTATCACACTTTGACACTTCCCAAGTAACTTCCATGCAAGGTATGTTTTCAGGGATGGATGCACTAACCAGCTTAAATATTTCCAGTTTTGATACCAGTAAAGTTACTAAAATGGGCTCAATGTTTTCAAGTACAGCATTAACTAGTTTAGATTTATCACACTTCGACACCAGTAAGGTGACTACTATGGGGAGCATGTTTTCCTCAATGCACGAATTAAGTTATTTGGATATATCAAGTTTTAATACATCAAATGTGACACATATGGATTGGATGTTTATGGCCGTTATTTCATTGCCTAGTTTAGATCTTTCCCATTTTGATACCTCAAAAGTCGATACAATGGCATCAATGTTTGGAGCCATGTATGCTCTCACCTCTTTGAATATTAGTAATTTTGATACATCTAATGTAACGTCTATGTATAGTATGTTTAGACATTCAAATTCGATTACATCCTTAGATTTATCTCACTTTGACACAAGTAACGTTATAAATATGGATAATATGTTTAATTCGACTAGTGCACTAGAAACATTAAATACTATGGGTTGGGACTTATCTCTTGCTGCGGGAAGCACTCAAGTATTAACTGGAACGAACTCAGAAATAAACATCTTCTGTGATCAAGGAGGAGATCCAGGAACAGGTGATTTTTTTGGTGAGTCTTGTCAGTAGAAAGTGTAATATACAGATATATTAATCAGGAAAACATTTACCATTTTGCGATAAAATCCAAGGAGGAAGTTTATCCAATATCTCCCCAGATGCTAAATGTATATTAAAAAACCCAACTTTAGTGATTCTTTCAGCTTCTCTTTCACCCTTTTTACCGTTCTTTAAATTTGAGTCAATAAAAATTCTTATATCTTTATCATAACAATAAAGATCATTCATAAACGATTCCACATCAAAATATGAAAAAAGTATTTGACCTTTTTTTTCGGCCATCATTTTCCAAGTTTTATGAACTAAGATATCATCATCAATTAAAATTAAAGATTTCTCAATATTCATTAACTCTGCTACCAAACTAGATAAATAAATTGAGTTAATTTAGTCTAATATTAACTATTAAAAAAACTATTTAAAACTTATTGTATAATTTTCATTATTCCACTTGTGTATATATGGTTCATATTTCTTCTCGATTAGACTACGCTTAATTTTTAAAGTAGGAGTCATCAATCCAGTTTCAACGGACCATTCATCTTTTAGGATGACAATCTTTTTTAATCGTTCAAAGTTTTCCACTTCATTATTAATCAATTTTAATAAATCATTAAGAGTCTTTTGAACTTCAGTTTCATTAAGTTTTTTTGCATCTTCACTTAAAATAACTAAAGCAATAGGGCTGGGTAAGCCTGAGCCCACTACGCAAACTTGCTCTATAATAGTTGCTTTAGCAAAAAGATTTTCAATAGGTGCTGGAGCCACATACTTTCCCTTACTGGTTTTAAATAAATCTTTTACTCGTCCAGTAATATTTAAGTAACCTTCCGAATTAAATTGTCCTTTATCCCCTGTATGGAGCCATCCATCCTGATCGATTGTCTCGGTGGTATTCTCTGAGTCTTTATAATATCCTTGCATGACACCAGGACCGCGATAGAGGATTTCACCATTATCAGCAATCTTGGCTTCACCTGCACCTAACTGTTTCCCCACTGTTCCTAGTTTAATATTGCTGGGTGTATTAATCGTAGTGATACAAAAATTTTCCGTCATCCCATAGCATTCATAAATACGAATTCCTAATTGATCAAACCATTGAAGCAAATCTTTTGAAATGGCGGCCGCTCCGGTAAAGAAATATATTGTTTCATCTAGACCTAATCCCGCTTTAACTTTGTTGCGGATAATATTATTGAGAAGTGGAATATTAAGAAACAAAGATAATTTTTTCTCTGGGATCTTTTGCAGAATCCCTTGCTGAAATTTTGTCCAAATTCGTGGGACGGCCATAAATATAGTTGGCTTTGCTTCAACTAAATCATCCTTGAAAGTCTCTAAACTTTCTGCAAAAGATATTGAACCTCCTGCATATATTGCTCCAAATTCAACTAAGGCCCTTTCAGCAACATGAGATAAAGGCAAGTAAGAAAAAAAGCGATCATCAATTCCTAATTTAAACTCCTGAAGCGCATCGTGAACTTGAATATATAAACTTTTAAAAGTATGGACCACTCCCTTTGGGTTACCTGTGGTTCCTGATGTATATATAATCGAGGCAATTTCATCCTCTTCTGGAATTAGATCTCCTTCTAAGGGAGAGGCATCTTTAATAAACTCATTCCAAGAAGTAGTCTCCTCATTTTCCCAATAGGGATAAGAAACCAAAGGACAAAGATCGAGATTTCCTGTTTTTTGATCATTCCATGTATCTAGCTTCCCCACAAATAATAATTTGCATTCACTATGCTTAAGAATATAGTTAATGGTGTCTGCTTGAAGAGTTGGATACAAAGGAACACTAACGTGTCCACTCATCATTATGGCCAAATCAGTAATAATCCAATGAGCACAGTTTTTAGACAGAATCCCAATATTACTTTTTTCAGGTAACCCGAGAGATTTTATTTTATTCGCCAAAATCCTTGCCTCTTTGGCTGCTTCACTCCAACTTAAAATTACGCTTGGCTTTCCTTTGAGTGGTTGTTTTAAAAAGGGGCGATTCGAATTTGCTTTTTCAAATTGATAAAAGTGGCTCAATATAGATTTGTCCATATCAGTTTCTCCGATTAATACGGTATTGTATTATTTGTATTTTAACTTATTATAAAACATTATTAAAAAGGATATCAATTTGAATCTTTGAATCGATAATTAGTTTTATAGATAAAAAAATTTAATTAAATAAATATTTTAAACTTTTAATATTCAATTTTAGTGGATAAATGAAAGTTTAATTTTCCCCATCAGAAATATCACATGAAATACTACTATCACGATTCGCGCTTAGAGTTGCAGTCCCGTCAAGCTCATTAAGGTTTTTGGGATCATAAAAAAAGAATTTTAATTTTACTAGAGTCTCTGCATTGGGTATTAGGTCATAGCGAAAGTGATCAATTCTTCTAATTACACTAGTTTCTTTAATTCTATTTTTTCGCCACCAGCAGCCTAAAAGTTCTTTTAAGTAAGAGCCAACCCAATCGCTACTTTCAAATTTCACATTTATAATCTCTTTCCCTTTTGGAGCAAAAATAGATTGGGCATGATCGCATACAATATCACCCTTAGAATTAAAACTGATAAAAAATGGGCCCTTCTTTTTCATATTGCTTAAATAAAAATAGGCTTCATAGCTCTTTTGCTCATTTTTATGCTCTTTGTATAACTTAACTTTATCCAAAGAGGTAAAGTATTTTTTAACGGGCAATTCTCCATAACAACTTAAGAGAATTTTTGATGCCTGTTTATAAGTAAATTTAAGGGAATTAACATGAATCTGCTCAATTTGAACTTCATCCATAGCTGATAGTTTAAAGCTAAAAGACAAAAGATATAATGAAAGTAAAATAATTTTAAATTTAATCATAATTTATATATTTTGGTTAAAAAGCTAACATACTCAATAAATAAGCTTTGTGTTTTTAATCTTAAATTTTTGTAATATTTTTTGATAAAAGTTGGCAAAAATAGAAATAGTTAAAACAATTCAATCTATATCAAAAAGTTTAGATGAAAAACAAATCGATTGCATAAAGCCACTTATCCTGACAAAAAGTCTACTTAATGATCGAGGTTAATAACCAAACTTATAACTATGAAACAAAACTGTTTCAAAGTCTTCGAACGAAACTGTGTCAACATTAGTTTTCTATAAATTTTACTTTCACTGTTTAAAAAAAATCAATTCAAAAATAAGACCACGCCAAGGAACTTAACAAAGGTTAAATACATGAAAATTACAAGAACAGCACTCCTCCTCTCACTAGTCTCATTCAGCTCAGTATATTCAAATACTTGTCGTGATTTAGAGCCAACAATTTATTCAAACTGTACACGTACTGATGATTCGCAAGAAGATATTCCTGCTGAAGTAAGAATCAAATCAACTGTTATCACTAGCTTCAAAGTCGATGGACTAAGCTACTCCATCAATCAAGGAGATAGAGCTTATTTCGTTCAATATGTGGATCAAAATGGCGAAGTAACATCAGAAAATCTATTCAAGTACAATTCTTCACACAATATTGCTGAATTGACTAATGCCTCAATTAAACTTCAAAAAATATTAGGTGTTCAAGAAGGTGTTGATGCGCAAACTGATGCTAATATGGCCAATCTCGAAGTTGATTGCAGCGGAGACAAACCAATTGCCAGTAATACAGCAGAAGGTGATAAATATGAGCTATACAAAGTTGAAGCAGAAGAAAACAAGTTAAATGTTACTGATTCTTTTACTGCAGTCAGCTTTAGTTGTGAAAAAACGCAAAATCAAAAAATTCTTGATTTAGTTAAGCAATAAAAAATTAATTATTTGCTTCAGGGACGAGGCAAAGATTATTTAATCAAATTCTCTGAAATCAAATGTGCTCCCATAAAGATATTCACTATTTTCTGAAATTTCTTTTGAACCACAATAAGCGTAATATCTTTTTCTATAAGAAGGTTTTATTTTACTTCCGGGAGGGGGAAATGAGACAAATTACAACACTTCTTTTATTAATGACAATTACTATGGCCCTATAATAGGAGAAAAAAGATATCCAGACTTGTAAAATATAATTAATGAAGAAAATCGTTAATTACTTTTACAGTTTAATATAATTAACGATTTTCTTTTCTTTATAAGAATTTTATTCACTTTTTTAGCTTGATCTATTCCACTCGAATTATCAATTAGATCCTAAGTAAAATAACCTAATTATCCATAACTTATTCAGGAATAACTATTGAATTATCATAATTATCCTCAGCCGTATCCGGATGACTATTTCTTTCTGCGATTAGAACCATTTTATCTTTATAAAAGTTTACAACAAACTCATGTTTGTTAAAATTATATTCCGTTGAGCCAAGATTAAGCTTAAATCCCCCATTGGCATTTGGGGACAAGTCATTAACTGTAATTTTAGGATAAGTAACCATTCGATTAGGACTGTAGTGCGAATTTCTCCAGCCACGATATATACTCAAAGTAACTGCCTCTTTTATTGAAGAATAATTAAAGCCAAAATAATAGATTGCATTATCTATTCCCATTTCAACTTTTGAGTTATATGACCCTAGATCTTTAAACTTATTTATAACATCAGAAGCGATAAAGCTTGAGTTAGAGCTTCCTTTTTCTTTTAAATAATTTTTAGCAAGTAAAATATCATCTTTTATTTTTTTTATATTAAAAAAATGGTCTCTTTTACATTTCTTAAGTGTTTTACAATAATTTCCCAAATTTTTTAAATTTTCAATATTTTGGTCACTTGCGATTTTTTTTAATTCATCAGCATCATTAGACCAAGCAAAATTAAAGTTAAAAAATGCAAATATAACTAGAGTTACGTAATTAAGTTGTTTCATTTTATTACCCCGGTTTAGAATTACAGCTTTTAATTAAAGCCTTTCTCCAAAACTCTATATTCAAGGAATCAATCTGGATCATTAAGAAAATTAATTTTACTTATAAGTTGTAAAATTGTAATCCTATTGTGTTAACTTGAGAGATAAGAAATCTTGTATCAAAAAAGAAACTATTCAATATGAATTCGATCCAAACTTAAAAAAGTTTGCTTAATTTTTCAATGAATTTCCTTTTGGGTCCGCAAATATTGGCCAATTAATGTTGGGCGATATTCCTCTCAAAGATGGAATAGAGTTGTTATAGAAATCGAAAATAAATAAAACTTTAATTTTTAATTAATAACTTCAAAAGTTATTCCACATTTTCTCAGTTGAGAAATATACTTTTCATCTTTTAAAATTACCCCTGGAGTAAAAACACCAAAGTTTTCAATATTTTTCTCATGATTTAATAAATAAAAGGCGGCCTGAACAATCATTATGGGGGTCGCAACATAACCTGGCTCTGGGCCAGAGATACGAGTTTGAATCGCCCCTCCATTAAATCTTCCAAAAAAATTAATGCGAAAACTTGTTTTTGATAGTTGCTTTTTGGTTGGTCCGGACTTTGTTATTACCCCTGCACTAAAAAATCTTGGATACTTTAGCAAAATAGAGCGCCCAAGTGAACTTTTCGTAAGAGCTAAAAACATAAATCCAGTAAATAGTCCTATAAAAACTGATATGGGTTTAATGAAACTATAATATGCTGCATACTTGGGTTGAGTAAGATCCTTATTAATTGTTGAAAGAGATTTTTGAGTGCTTCTGACCACAGCGGAATCAGCAGCCGGAAATAAAAAACACCATGACTTTTCTCTTAATTCATAAAATGGATATTTTTTAATAGAAAATGATGGGTCGGTCCATTTTACTTTGGTTGGCCATCTCTTCTTTTTAAGATCTCCCCTTAACTCACTTAATTTATTCCAATTAGCAAACCCATGAACAGCTGACTCATAGGTAGTGAAATGGGCTTTGAACCCTTCCTCTTCTCCAATAAATCTCATAAAGCTTTCAATGGAAATAAGTTCCTTGTTTTGTTTTTTTGCTTCTTGAATAATGAATTGAACTCCAACATCAGCGGGAATTGAATCATATCCACTAGCTGGAATAATGAGTGTTTTATTTTTCTTAGCTTCATCGTGATATTTTAAATGGCATAATTCAATAAATTGAGGTTCACCTGAAATATCCAGATAGTGACAGCCATTAATTGAACATGCCTCAACAACATCTATCCCATGAAACCTAAATGGACCGACACAATTAATAAGTAACCTAGATTGCTTTGCCATTTCTGACAAACTACTTTTGTTTTTTGTATCAGCCAGAATTATAGAAACATCTTTATCGTCACATTCATCAATGATCATTTCTTTAATTTTAATTAACTTTTCTTTGTTTCTTCCTGCGATTGCTAATCTTAATGAAGAATCTTGAGCTGAAACTGTATTATACAAATATTTAGCAATTTCCTGGCCGGTAAACCCAGTTGCTCCGAAGACAATAATATCAAAGTTTTTCATGAATTTTAGAATCCTTCATTAATCATATAAGTTCAATTTTTAAAATGACTTTAATCTTTTTAAGTGTTTCAAATAAATGCATTACGCTCTCACTCATTAAATATATGAACTTGGAGAGCAGAGATTAAATAAAAAATTATTTAAATTATAAATCCTTTTAGCAGAGTAACCGTTCTAATTTATCTACTCGGTTCATGTGCTCACCTAAGGCCATCGCCAATTTATCGTTGCAATAATAGAATTCATAATTCTTCTGTTTTTAGCCCCTAAAATTCCAGTTTTAAGACCGAAAATATTCCTTATAATTTTAGTAAGTTACATATCAAAATTAACTAATCTTTTTAATCCACTATTCCGATAAGTTATTAGAAAGACAGGTGTATAATAATAGCTGAGTAGAACATTATACATTTGTACGTTGGTAGTATGTTTAAAATTGAAAGATTAAAACCTAAATTTATTAATCTGGTATTCGTTTTTATTAGCGTGCTTATTCTTGTTTCCTGTGGAAAACAGGGAGTCTTAAATGATGGCAAAAAAAGTCGCCTGATTAAATTAAAGGACCCAGCACCGGCCCCAACAGAATCTTCAACCACAACTCCAATAGATCCATTTGCTACTTGTTCAATTTCTTTTGAGAATGGGGATTATACCAATCAACTAATAAACAATGTTTTAATTTCATGTTCCAACGTAGTAGAGATGCAAAAGTATAATAATTCAGACTGTTCTGGCGAAGTAACATGGGAAAGTTTTGAATCAATATTCTCAGTAACATTAACTTCCACAAACAACTTAAATTCATTTTCAACAAAACTTAAAAAATCTAATGGTTCAATATCATCATGCTTAACTGCAAACATTATACATGATGATATTAATCCAGATCCTCCTAGCAGCCTTGTATTAGGATCCATCCCTCAAAACCTAAATGAGACTCCAACTATAACTTACCTTTTAGGAAATGATAATGAATCAGGGCTTGCAGGCCACCAAGTACAAATTGAAGATACTGGATCAAATGTCATCGTTCCCTTTACTGAACATCAAACAGGAAATGAAATTTCCGGCCTTAGTCTTACTGATAATCAAAGTTATAATGTTTTTGTTAAGGCCGTAGACAATGCTGGAAATGAATCTAGTGTCATTAGTAGCAATTGGACAGCCACTAATGGTTGTTCCCCCGACATAACTAATCCTACCGATCCAACTAATTTAAGTCTATCTGGGAGTCCAACAAATGCCACATCATCTATTTTAACCTATAATGCTTCAAGTGATGCTTGCGGATTGTCCCATTATGAACTTGCTATTGGAACCACAGAAGGAGGAACTGATAAATTAGACTGGACCAATATTGATCTAGTCACCAGCTATCAGGCAACGGGATTGAGTTTACTTTTTGGCACAGATTATTACACAAGTCTAAAAGCCATTGATGATGCTGGGAATGAATCAAATGTAATAACTTCTTCTAGTTGGCAAGTAAGCGGTACTCTTTCTGTGACCGGAATTGCAAATGATACAACTTCAAAGAAAACTAAAACTTGGGTTTGGTCATGTGATGGCGATGGATGTACTTATCGTCATATTATTAACACAAGCTCAACACATGCCTTTAGTGCAGAACCTTATGGAGCAACTACCACGGATTCTCAACTAACAGGTGATAATACTTTCTACCTTCACGTTCAAGCTAAAGATTCCTATGGAAATGAAAGTGCTATCTTATCAGTTAGTGCAATTATTGATAATACTTCTCCAACTGATCCTAGTTCATTAACTTATAGTAGCTACACCAACTTATCGTCGAGTTCTCCAACTGCAAATTGGAGCAATTCAAGTGACAGTAATGGAGTAAATCATTATGAAGTTGCTCTTGGAACCACGATCGGTGGACATGAAGTTGTGAACTGGGAAAGTAACTTACTTAACTTGAATAAAATTTTTACTTCACTGTCTCTCGTGGGAGCTACCAATTACTATATTTCTGTTAAAGCTATTGATGAGGCGGGGAATGAAAGCAATGTGATAACTGGTCCTGTCTTTCTTTATGATGGAAATTCACCTAATGTCACTTCAGTGGATGCCCCCAGCCCAGGAAACTACACTGATACTAACACCATGGATATCACGGTCTATTTTGATGAGAATGTAGTTATTGAAAATATACCGCGCATTCAATTGAACTTTTCAAGTGGTAGCGTGTATGCAGATTATCTTTCAGGAAGTGGCTCTTCGATTATCACTTTTCGCTATACTGTAGTCGAAAGCGATTTTGACAACAATGGCATTACAATCACATCTCCAATCAATCTAAACACAAGTGGAACGATTAAGGATAATGCTGGAAATAATTCTAATCTAACATTTACCCCACCCGATGGAAGCGCAATTACTGTCAATGTCTTCCCAGTCAATGTAACCGGATTAAGTAACGACTTAGTTCCTACTCAATCTAAAGCATGGAGTTGGGTTTGTGATGCTACTAACTGTACATACCGATATGTCATAAACACAACTTCTTCTCACACATTTACATCTGAACCCTACGATTCAACCACTATGGATTCACAGTCCACAGGTGATGGTACCTACTATATTCACGTACAAGCAAAAGATGATTATGGGAATGAATCATCTGTAACTTCAGTCAGTGCTCTTCTAGATAATAGTGCTCCTACGACGCCTGGCTCTCTTGCCTATGATGATTGGACTATTCTTTCAGTATCGGCACCAGAGGCAACATGGACTGCTTCTACTGATACTAATGGGATTGATCACTATGAAGTTACTCTAGGAACGAGTGCTGGAGGAAGTGAAGTGGTTCCCTGGGTTGATAATAATCTGGTTCTCTCAAAAACTTTTTCCGGTCTATCGCTAATTGAATCAACTAATTACTATATTTCAGTACGGGCTCATGATCAAGCAGGAAACACATCCGCAGTGGCCACTGGTTCCGCTTTTCAACTAGATGAAACTGCTCCAAGTATTCTCTCATTTAATCTTCCAGCAAACGGAAACTACACCACCACAAATAATTTAGACTTTATCCTTAACTTTAATGAGAATGTTACGATCACTAATTCTCCTCAACTAGAAATTACCTTAACCTCTGGAACTGTTTACGCAGATTACTTTTCTGGATCGGGAACTGCCAATATTACCTTTCGCTATACAGTAACAGCACCAAATGTTGATAGTAACGGGATTGAATTAGTCTCTCCTCTGGATTTAAATATTTCTGGAACCATAAAAGATGATGCCTCCAACAATGCAGCTTTAAATTTTACTCCTCCAGACACATCAGGAATTACAGTTAATGCTGTTGTCGTATTAGTAACTGGCTTAAGTAATGATACTAATCCGTCTCAAGCTAAGACATGGACTTGGGGGTGCGATGCTGGTACCTGTACCTATCGCTATGTGATTAATACTAGCCCAACTCATTCTTTCACTACAGAACCTTATGATACGACAACTACCGACTCTCAGTTATCTGGAAGTAATACTTATTACATTCACGTGCAAGCAAAAGATCAATTCGAAAATACATCTGCTGTAACTTCAGTTAGTACTGTTTTGGATAATACTTCACCAACGATACCGGGAGCACTATCCTATTCAACTCTTCATGCTGATTCAACCACTTCCCCTAACTCTACTTGGAATGCTTCAAACGATACAAACGGAGTTGATCACTATGAAGTAGCTTTAGGGACAACGGTAGGTGGAAGTGAGATCGTATCTTGGACTGATAATGCTCTCACTCTTTCAAAAACTTTTTCCGACTTATCTCTCAGCGAGGCAACAAATTACTATATCTCAGTCAGAGCACACGATCAAGCTGGTAATATTTCTTTTGTGAGAACTGGTTCAGCATTTATTGTTGACGAGTCAGCCCCAACAATCACTTCATTCACTCTACCTAGTAATGGTGATTATACAACATCTCAAATTGTGGACTTTGTGGTTCACTTTGATGAAACCGTTTTTATTACCAATACCCCTCAGCTGCAAATTAACTTAACATCTGGAACTATCAATGCGAACTTTTTCTCTGGAAATGGTAGCTCTAATATAACTTTTAGATATTCTATAAATGGTAGCGATGTGGATAGTAATGGAGTTGAATTGATATCACCTCTTGATTTAAACATTTCTGGAAGCATTAAAGATCAAGCGGGCAATGATGCGCAACTGACTTTTACTCCTCCAGACACTTCTGGAATCACCTTTAATTTAGTCACAGTAAATGTAACTGGATTAAGTAATGACTTAAATCCAACTCAATCCAAAACATGGAGCTGGGGATGCGATGCTGGAAGTTGTACCTATCGTTATGCAATTAATACTAGTGCAACTCACACCTTTACTACCGAACCTTATGGGGTCACAACAACGGATTCTCAATCAGCTGGTGATGGAACTTATTATATCCATGTTCAGGCTAAAGACGACTCTGAGAATGAGTCAGTTGTCACTTCGGTTAATGCACTTATCGATAATACCTCTCCCACAACACCAGGATCGTTAACTAATTCCATTTTGACCAATGACTCTACATCCTCTCCAAATGCAACTTGGAGTGCATCAACAGATACAAATGGAGTGGATCGCTATGAAGTCGCTTTAGGAACAACGGCCGGTGGATCTGATATTGTCACTTGGACTGACAATGCCCTCACACTTTCCAAAATTTTCACGGGATTATCATTAAGTGAGTCCACCAATTATTATATTTCATCAAGGGCCCATGATGAGGCAGGTAATGTTTCAACATTGGCGACAGGGCCAGCTTTTCAATTAGATGAAACAACTCCAAGTATTTCCTCAGTGGTTGCTCCTGGTAATGGTGATTATGTAACAAGCGAAACTTTAGATTTCACTGTGAACTTTGATGAAAATGTTACCATCACTAACTCACCAAGATTGGAAATATCATTCGACTCTGGAACAGTCTATGCCGACTACCTATCAGGTTCAGGTAGCTCCGCCATAATCTTTAGATATTCAGTTGGCTCATCTGATAACGATGCTGATGGAATCACTTTAACTTCTCCTCTTGATTTAAATATTAGTGGAACAATTCAAGATGATGCTGGAAATAATTCAAATCTGACTTTTACAGCTCCGGATACATCTGGGATTACCATTAATCATGGAAGTCTAGACTGGGATCCAACGTTTCATGATTATGGGTCACCAGGAAATGATACGACTCATACATTTACACTGACAAATAATACTGGAGCTACAACAGGTACATTAAATATTGGCTTAACTGGCGCACAAGGTAAATTTGTCATTACAGCAGACAATTGCGATGGCACCACATTGTTAAATGGAGAAAGTTGTACAGTGGATGTGAAGTATAAATGGAAAAATCCATCTGGATTAGATGAGTGTACACTGGACGCAGATGATGGAACTTATGCTAATTCTTCTAATCTTCAAGGTTTTAAAAATTAATACGTAATTCTTATTATTCATAAATAATATTTTTTGGCACTTAAAAAAGGCAAAGATTCTCCAGTATTGAGTAGGGTAAACCACTAATAAGATACGAATAAATATAATAAATTATTTAAATTTTCATATGCAATTATACTATTTAAATTAGTAAAGATTCACAATTTGGAGAAGTAATGAAATTATTAGTTCTGATTAGTCTCGTTTTTATTTCATGCAAGAAAATCGAGAATTCTGAGAATGAAACACACGTTCGAGAAATTGCCTCTACCCAGGATAATTTATCCTCGGAGTCTTCAAAAGAAGATGAAATCGTGTTCAATCAAATTTATGACACCCCCTCAAGTGAACAAGACTCAGATAATAATTCAAGTGATGATAATTCTGATTATGAAGTAGATATCTATTGTGATCAAGAGTTAGAAGAAGCTAATTTAGATGATTATCTTCTCCCTAAAAATAAAATAGCTCTATGCCATTTCCCTCCTGGAAATCCGGATAATCAGCGATTAATTATTATTTCTAAGAATGCCCTTTCAGCACATTACAGTCATGGACATGATGACCATCATGATTATCTTATCGGAAGTGATGTTTCCGCTGCCGCCTTGAAATTAATTAAGGCCGGAAAAATTTCGTGCAAGAATTTATGTGAAGGCGATAATAATCATGACCCTGATGGATCTGAAGATTCAAATTTTTAATTTATAACTCCCTATATAGTCATTTAGAAAACTCGTAAAATAACCCGAGAATTACAGTTAGGTTTTATTAAAATATAACTTGAGTACCTCGAAACTTGATTATAAACAGTTATGCCAGATGTTCTATATCTTCGCGATGCTAGATCAAATAGAATCCATGGCCTTTCGAAGTTTTTGCCGTCTACCATTTCGACTCCAATTTCACCTCCTAAATAGCCGAAAAGAAACAGATGGAGGTGCACTTACTCAAGTAAGAAGTTTTGCAATGGTAAATAACAAAATATCAAAAATATTTTTAATATTTTTTCTTTTTTTATTTCATTATTCATGTGGAATAAATAAAGGAAAAAAAGGAAGAGTAAGCGTTGATCCAACGACAGCTTCGAGTGCTTATCCTGGTGCGAATAATAATTTACCTGATAGTAGCGACAATACTTTGCTTGAATCACTGGCATCTCTCGATGGCTTTCAAGGATTATTAATAAACACATCCTTAACAAAAACTTCAATCACTGATCAAAGTGGGTACGATCGCAATACCTTTGCTGGAAAAAATTATAACTTTGACGGGACGGATGATTACATCGATCTAAAAGAGCAAGTATCTCTTACCACAGACTTCACCATAAGTTTTTGGATAAACCCCGATTCCTTAACCAATCTTGTCTTATTTGGAGAGGATAGCACCACTGATAATTATATCATGATTGATTCAGCAACTGATATCACCACTGTCTTTAATAGCAATTCCGTAACCATCACCCATGGTCACACTTTTGCTACGGGAACAACCCAATTTATTGTGATCACCAGGGAAAGTGGAGTTGTCTCTATTTACCTTGATGGAATTGCTCCATCCTCAACCCAAACGAACAATAGCAATTTTGATTTTGATTACATTGCTGCCTATAACGATTTATCAGCCAACTTCTATGATGGAAAAATTTGGGATATTAGAGTTCATGCATCGGCCTTAAGTTCAAGTGAAATTAGTTCATTATTCTCTGATCCAAGTCAAAAAGAAAATTACACACTCTATTTAAAAACCGAAGAAGGAGATGGTGAAGTTTCTTTTGATTCAAGTATGAAAGAAAATCATGGTATAATTATAAATGCAACTCTCTCCACATTCCATGAGGAAAACAATGAAGTTATATATTCTGATGCCAATCAAAATGGATACTCCAATTACCTTCATTTTTTTAATAATGATAATTTATATAATGTGGTTGATACAATAAATCGAGGTGATACTTTCTCATTAGCTTGGTCTCAAATTGCTCTCGTTAATCAAGCAGGAGGTGCTACCGTTATACGCTTGCGCGAAGACGGAAATGCTGAACAAGTTAGGATCACATGGAGTACTGATGATATTTCCATAAATACGGGATCATCAGGGGGGCTGGATACTTACTCAGACATCCTAATTTTAGGTGAAGTTCAAAAATTTGTTTGGGTTTATAATTATAATACTTCAACTGGAAATTTATATTTAAATGGAAATGACCTAGGGTCTGTTTCTATACCGATGGCATCTGCAAGTCACACTCCTGATGTAATAATCGGAGCTGCAACAACAGGAGCGATCAGTAGTTTCGAAGGTATGATTTGGGATATAAGATTTTATAATAACACTCTTCTATCAACCAATGAGATAACTCAATATAGTTCTGGGCTAGAGACAACCACAACCCCAAGTCATTGGTGGAAACTGCATCCAGATGATATTAATCTTGATAGTGCTGGCTCAGTTAATTTAATTAATGCGAACCCGCCTGCTCAATTAATCATCCCAATGAGTGAGACAAACTCGAATAAAGATGTTCTTGATGTTGATCTAAGTTATACAGGAAGAGTTAATAATAATTTTAATATGGTTAATTCAAATACTCTTTGCTTTGATGGTGTTGATGATTCAATTCTTACTCCTTCTCTGCCAATTGGAACCAGCGATTTTTCTATATCCTTTTGGGTCAATCCACTATCCTTGGGAACACAGGATAATATTTTAAACTCCACAACACTAAGTTCAACAAGGTTAATTATTCTAAGAAATGGAAGTGCTCCAAGAATTAAAATTTCTGGTTCGAACTATAATCTTTCTGGCTTTACTCAATCTATCGGTACTTGGGAACACTTAACGATTACCTATGATCGAGATGGAAATGCAGATATTTATTCAAATGGTGAATTTCAATCTTCGAGTGATTTTTCACCAGAAGTTGCTGTTGACTTAACTTCTTCATATTACATTGGTTATCGCCAAGCTGGATCAGATATATTTCACGGATGCCTTGCAGATTTTAGAATATATTCAGATTTATTAACATCCACAGAAGTCACATCCATTTATGAAGGCACTAATATTACCGATAACCTTTTACTTCACTACCCTATGGCGGAAGGTGCTGGAGTCAATATTTTTGATATTTCCGGCAATGGTAATCATGGAGTTATGCAAGATTTTTTACTATCAAGTGCCTGGGGATCAACTCAAAATAATTATCATTTCAATTTAATTAATGGCTTTACTGAATCTGATGGAAGCTATGTCTTGGCAAGTGATGTCCTAATAAATGGCGACTTCACTACCACCACGGGTTGGACCCCAGATGGATCCTCTTCCGTTGCAGGAGGATTTTATTCAGGAGGAGCTTCCACTGGGCTAACTTATAAAATCGGAGTTGTAGAAGACCAAAGAGAATATCTTGTCTCTTATACGGTTTCAAATTATGTTGGAGGATCTTTTAGAATGTATTTACAAGGAACAAATGGTCAGACGGTTAATGCCGATGGCGATTACAGTGAAAATATAATTGCTGGATCATCCAATACATTAACTGGCATTAATCCATCAAGTTTTGATGGTGAAGTTGATGATATAACCATTATTGAAGTGGCACCGAATACTACCAAAGTTCCCATAGAGCTAGAATCAGAAAATGATATATTCGATAACGAATTAAATAACCCAGCGGGTGTTTTTCATAATAATGCTGAGACTTGCATGTCTGCTCCAAACATCCCCTTACTTCATGCCATCAATGATAATGAAGGAAATAACTTTCTCTTCGATGGCTCAAGGGATCCTCAAGTTATTTGCTATAATGACCTCTCAGAAAATATAAACACCACTGGCTATTTCTTTTTTGATATTTCAATTGATAATGAAAGAAAGAATTTTGTTATATTTGATGATCCAAAATCAGGAAATGATCTAGGCGTGATACAAAACTTGTTAAATCATTAATTATTTAAAAAGAATTAATCAATCAAAATGGAATCACCTACTCCATTAAGTCGCTGTATTTACGATAAAGTATTGCCTCATTCTAAATAATTTAATCTTTAGTAGGCTATTAAAAGATAGAAATAAATAAAGATGCCTAATCAAATTAAAGACTTAATCTAAATCTCCTCTTTAAATTCTTTAAAAAGTTTAATCTCATTTAAAATGAATTCTAATAAAGGAAAAGGGACACTTTAGATGAGAATTTGTTCTATATGTTTAATTTTATCTAGCTTTAACTTCATTTTTGCTCAAGATTTAGTAGACCGGACAATAACAGTATTATCCGACTCCCTTATAGTTTATGATCATCAGAATGAATATGATTTACGATGTGAGAAAACACAAATGATTGTCGATTATAATAGAGAGATTAATAATGAAATTACCGTATTTAACGAGATAAAAGTCTTTGATGGTGAATATCTCAATGATAAATTCATTTTTTTAGATTCAAGCGAGCCTTCTTTTCAAGTTCGCTCCAGTAATTTTATTTTTTGGACACTTGGGTGCACTTCAAATGTAATTGGACTTACTTCTAGTACAACTACAAAACAAATTAGCTTGAAAATGAATTGTGTTTTCATTGAGGATGACATTACTTATGAGGCATTTGTCGGCGGAAATGAGTTTTTATCAAATAATATTTATATTCGAGAAAATTATTATGAAGAAGAAGCTATTTATCACTCTGAATTAATAAACTCAATTTCAATTATCCAAAAGAACTGTCCGATACTACCAAAAGTAATTGGCCCTATTTCTGAAAAACCAGGAGGAGGGGTCTAATGTTTTATATATATCAAAAACTTAAAAAAAAATAGATGACTGAATGATTGGTTTAAGAGTAAATTTCAAAATTGTTAAAAAGTAAAATCATACCTGTAGACTTCATGCCTTAACTTTCAGAAAAAAGCTACACAATATACAATTATAGGCAAATAGAACTCAAAATTAATCGATTAATTATCATCACTATCATAAAACCAACCTTGGTTTTTCATGCAAAAAATAGATCCCCCTGACTTCAAAAAATCTCCTGTCTCCAATCCAATAGTTTTAAAACCAAGTCGATCAAGCTTAGCCCTAAGTTTAATCGCACGCGACTCGACTAATACATTCATTCCATCCGGACAATGAGCATTACAGGCCAAGTACTTCAACGCTTCATTCTCATCGACATAAATAAGCTGCGAAAATTTGCTCCGAAGAATTTCCAGTCCAATCTTATCAAAAGCACTTTCCACAATAAGAGCAGTTTTTTCATTTATTATAGAGAGGCATGTATCAAGGTGATAATAATTATCATTGATAAGATGAAGCCTAATTATTTTATAATTGAGAATCTCTTCAATTTGATCATAAGTTTCTTCACTGGTTCGAAATCCGTACCCACCAAAAAGCTCTTCTGTTTGATAACACCATAGAAGGTCACCCATCGCCTCAAAATTCTTAGTAATTTTGGTTTTATTTTTTCGATTTAACTGAGAACTAATAATATCAACTTCGCCCCTTCGTTCTTCATGTTTCATCTGGGATAAGAGCATACCATCAGGATAAGTGAATAGAGTATTAGCACAAAAAACCATATCAGGGTATTCAGGCTGATCAAGCATTTCTATCACCTTAAAACCTAATGACTCATAAGTATTTTTAACTTCTCCCCATTGGAATAATGCTTTATTGATATCAACCTTTGCTTCTTTATTCATATGCTTATTAATCACATAATCAATTCGAAAATTATTTGGTTTCACCATTAAGATTTGTTTTGGATAGTTCATACTCGAACATTAACATAAAATAAGATAATTTCTACCTATTAACATGGTTTTTGTTCTTAAAGAATTAAGAGCTATTTATTATGCTTAATCTCACGGTTAGAACTCCCATCAGAAGAAAAAGAACCCACACTTAATTCTTCAGCAGTAACAAAGCTTGACACACAAACTCCTAAATAAGAATTTGCCATATCTCCACAATATTCAAAGTCATTAAAATTTTCATCTCCATTAATACAATCTTGGTACATATTATTTGATTCTTCGATACACCAATTAATAGAAAAACTATAAGTGGAAAAAGCCATACATATTAAGAATAAAATCGCTTTCATTAAAACTCCTTTCTCAAATTTAAATTACACTAAATATATTAGAAACATCGAAATCCAACTACATCTTGAGCATCCTCGGTATCATAAATTCCTGCTAAGCAGGTCATGCCTGAGGGTAATTGTGTATAGAGATTTCCTTGAAATTCAGAATTATAGCTATAAACACAGTTGCCCTGAGACATTGTGGTTACGGTTGTTACATCTGATTCAATATGATCAACTTGTTTATAGTTTATGGATGATTGAAATATCTGACCATCTTGAGTAATTGGTACTTCATCAAGTGGTGTAGATTGAGAATTATTTTTAAGATATTTTGTTTTATTTATAAGGCTGATCGAATCACCTTGAGCAAATTCGTTTGCATAAGGACATGCTATAACGATACTTTCATCTTTTAGTAACTTTTGAGCAGGACCTTTTCCATGTGTAAACTGTGCATTAAAGATAGTTGCCCCTAATACTAAAAATATTTTTATTTGAACTTTCATTAAAACTCCTCCAAAAAGTGTTTGTGTTATATCTATTTTGAAGTCTCAAAAAAAAGAATTAAAACAAAAAAATTATAAAACTTAGATAAAGCTAAAATTCAAATACTTACATGGGAGTTATTCTAGAGATGATAAGAAATGTGACTCAAAATAAATGCAATCGACTATTTATCAATAATTTACCTCTGATTCAAAATTAAGTGGATTTAAAGAAATTTCCAACAAGTTGGTACCAAAAGTTGTCATACTACAAGCTAGCTATTGTAAACTCAATATATTAGGTTATTTTAATAAATTGATTTTCAAACTCAACCACGTCACCCAATTTTAATTTATATCGTTTTCGCAATTCTACTTCGTCATTAACTTTGACTTGTCCTTCATCAATAACAAGTTTGGCATGGCCTCCAGTGCTACACCAAGATACTTTTTTGAGTAGATCACATAATTTAATAAATTCGTTTTCTTTGAGTTTAAATTCATTCATTATGCAAATCCAATTTTAATATTTTTTTTCTTAATCTTTTTATTCTTCATATTATCGATAACTAAATCCGCTTTAGATCTTTCAATTGCAACATAGCTGATAATATTTAAAATATTAATTTTACCAATTGATTTATCGGTGATACCTGTTTCACCAATGATTGCACCTAAAATATCACCGGGTCTTAACTTATCTTTTTTTCCACGGCTAATATATAAAGTACACATCGGTGGCAGAAGATTGTATTCCTGTTCTTCATTCAGATCCATTACATCTATGAAATCGCTTCTTTCTAATTCGAATCTATTTTCACAAAACTCATCAACTAGTTTTCTTTGCTTATCAATAAAGAAACTAAAGGCCAAACCTTTATTTCCAGCCCTTCCTGTTCGACCTATCCGATGAATGTATTCTTCTTTTTTGCTTGGCAAATCAAAGTTTATAATTGCATCAAGACCACCAATGTCTAGCCCTCTGGCCGCAACATCTGTTGCGACAAGTGATGACAAACTTTGATTATCGAACATCCTTAAAACAACATTTCTTTCATTTTGATCTAGGTCCCCATGCATAGATTCGGAAATAATTCCGTGATCATTTAACAAGTTATTTACTTTATCCGTTATTATTTTTGTTCTACAGAAAATTATAAATCTTTGGGGTTTATACTCTGCTAGAAGTTTAATTAACGAAGATTCCTTATCCTTGTGAGAGAGAAGTTCTATAAATTTTTCTGATATTAATATTTCAGATTCTTCTTGCTTCGTTTTAATAAACTTAGAGTTATTCTGAATGGAGGAACTTAATTCTTGGATTCTCTCTGGAAAAGTAGCAGAGAAAAATAATGATTGCTTATCTCTTGGGGTAAATTTCTCAATTTCCATTATATCTTCGATGAAGCCCATATCCAGCATTTTATCCGCTTCATCAAGAATAAAATTCTTTATCCCCTTTAAAGAGATCTTTTTCTCTTTAATCAACTTTAATAATCTTCCTGGTGTTCCCACGATAATTTGACTTCCATATTCGAGAGATTTCTCTTGATGAATCTGAGATGTTCCACCACAAATCGTAATTACTTTTGTATTTTTAATTAATCTAGCAAATTTTCTTATTTCAGAGGCGACCTGATCAGCGAGTTCTCTGGTTGGACAAATAACGAGTGAACTTAAGGTTAGATTTGTGGAATCTAAGGAGTTAAGGATACCAAGACCAAAAACTAATGTTTTACCACTGCCTGTTTTAGCAATAGCAGTAATATCTTGACCTTCAAGAATGACAGGAATGGCCAAAGATTGAATCTCTGTCATTTCCGTGAACTCCAAATCTGATAAGGTCTTCTTTAACTCATCTCTTAGTTCTAAATTTTCAAAACTTTTATTCATACATGGTTAATAACACAATAATTGTCAGAATGATAAAGAGAACTTCAAAAACAATTAGCTATTTACAATTATAAAAATACTCTTCAAAATTAATTATCCATAAAATTTTGAAGAGGAACCACATGAAATTCTTTATAATAATTGCATTTATTTTCAACACTTCCTTTGCAAACGAGCATTTATTTGACTGCTACAAAAAAGGATCTCATCTTGGAAAATATGCTTCAATTCTTTGCAATGGGGTCAAGACACTCAAAGAAAAAAATGCTGTGATTAAGTGCTATAAGGATGGACCCGATGATGCAAAATTTGCCACGGTATTATGCTCAGGAGTGAAAACAAGTGAAGAAGCCAGTGATTTGATTAAATGCTATTATAATAGCCCCACTGTGAAGGGGAAATTTGCTGCAATTCTTTGCTCTAAAAATGGTATTGGCTCAAACTTAGTTCTTTAACTTATTTTTAAGAATAAAAATTAAAAACTCCTGCTAAAAAAGAAAACCCAGCTTAAGAGATTTAGAACCATTAAATCCAATATCTAGACTTATACGAAGAGGCAATATCGAGTTTTGTTTATCATAACCCGTTTCGGTAGGAGTTAAACTAAGCCTGATTCCATAATCATTACGATCATCGTCTTGAACTGGAAGAATTCCTACGTAATGAGACGTTCCAAAATTTTTATAAAAGACTCCAGGAGAAAGAAGTAGGTTAATTTTTTTAGCGGGAATTGCAATGACATCAAACTCAGAATACAAAGTATAACTTTGAGTCAATAGCTCTCCCAAAGTATCCCCTTGATTAGATATAGTTGAAACCCGATCTCCGATTGGATTCCAAACACCATTATTTATGATGATTGAACCATCGTCATCTCCTTCCTTTCTCATATGAAAGTCCAGGTCAGTTCCTACTTTCAAGCGATGTAAAAAACGCACTTCCAAATTGATTGACATCAATAAGCCATTATTGCGAAAAACTGTTTCGGAATTATCATAAACTTCACCAAAGTAACCAGTCTCTCCATTATAAGTTGTTTGAAAAAAATCATCAGGGATCGATGAGTAGCCAAAGCTAAACCCAAAGCCAGCTTGGATATTTCCATCTTTTGTTGCAATTGGATTATTGTAGCTCCAGTTACGATCAAATTTTCTTAGAAAGTTTTTTAGAATAGTAGGAGGATCATTATCTGGTGTCTTCTTAATTAACAGGATATTTCCCTCATAATCTTCAAATATCGAATACTTTTCTTGGACGGTGTCAGATTTTACGGGAGTCATAAAAATAAACATAGCTAAAAACAAGAGAGGAAAAATTCTTTGATTAAACATTTTGAGAATCCTATTTAAGAGTTTAAATTTCGATTGAAAGAAGATTAAGTGAATTCTCAAAGTTTAATAGATGTGAGGAAAAGTTTACATCAGTTCTAATACAATACTATCAATACTTTGTATCACTAGCTAACTAAAACTTATAAAAATTATGCCATTACTAATCATAAAATTCCCTATAATAAAATACATCTTCGATTCAATACTTTATAAACTGGCTAACTATCGTTCTGGTATCTTCTTACTTTCTGTAATACCTCCAGTTGAGAGGTGTAGAATTCAAATGGGGGCTAAGAACAAATGCTAATTAATTAAATTTTGATCGATCGACTTATACAAATTCGATCACTACTACTCTCTATTAGTTCCTGGAAATATGGAGCTCATTAAATTATTAAGATTATTATAAAAACAGTATCGACCAACACAGTTCCCATAGCTATTAGGCAAATATAAAATCTCAATTTTTATTTTATTTTAACCTTTTTTAATTATTTCAGGTGGTTTTAAAATTAAATTGATTTAAAAAAAATTTTAATTCTGACATAAATTATAATCATTAAAGAGGAAACAAAAATTTTAATTCGCGGAGGAATTATATGACTATTAAAATTATTACATTAATGATTGCTTTAACAACTTTATTTACAGTGAATGCAGATACAATTTATTTTTGTAATGGATCTCAGCAGGGTGGTTGCATCGAAGGAGTCGATTACACGGGAGACTTTGGTGAAGATTGTATGGCCGTGGATGTGTCTACATGTGATGACTTTTTTAGTAAGCTTACCCCCTGGTGAAAATGATGATATTGATAGTTTACATGATTTACTTTTAGAGGATGTAAACGATTACCAAAGTAAAAATTCAAAGCAAAAACAAAGATAGATTTATTACTTATAACAAATAACTAATTGATGGATCTGCTTTTTGATTGAATTATAATATGTCATTCAATTTGTAGATCCAATTTATAAAAATGGCGGAGGACAAGGGATTTAAAAGAGTGCTATTCTAACGATTGAGCATCATTGACTTTTATTTTAATTCTAGACGCTTAGCTAATATTTCATCACTTCATAATTCATAATATTTCATAATATTTCATGTTATTTCATGTTTGATGCGAACAAGATACGAACAAGAATTACTAAATAAGTACAAACTTAAAACCAGAGTCATTCTTTAATTCGATATTAACACTCTCTTCTTCAATGCTACTTTTAACTATTACATTATCAATTTGATTGAAGTAAAGATCTAGTTCTTCTTTGGCCTTTGAATTAATTGATATATCAATTGTTAGAGAACTTTTAGGATTTAATAGTGAAGGATGTTTTCCATCTATCCATTCAATTAAATGTGGCCTAGTCTGATTAATATTTTTATTTATTATAGGATACTTTGATAATTTCCACTTATGAAAAAGATCTCTATATTTATTTTCAAGAAGCTGGTATTCAGAATAGGCTAAATTAAACTTATTAAACAATTTCAAACTTGAATTTATGTCTGAAGTACCAACCATAATGCTTAGTAATTTTGGCCTTTTCATATTGCTCAAGAAAGATTCTTTATGTTCATCATTAATACAAAGAAACTCAACATAACAATTATCTCTTAATACCAAAATATAGTTCTTAGTATTCATTTTTTCTTGAACTTTATATGGACTGGGAACCAAATTTAGTTTTTCAAAAACTTCCTTTATAAAAGTATAGTTTGCTCCAATAACGATATGATCTAAAAATAAATTCCCCATCTAATCTATGTCATCCTCATAAATTTCATTATCATAGTTTAAAATCAATGAAGTTTCATTTTTCTTTATATAAATATCTTCAATTTGTTTTCCATACATATCTTTATCTTTTTAAAAGAGTTTTGAAAAGAACTTCTCTTCTGGAAAAGAAAAAGATAATGGTTTAGGCTTTTTTCATTCAAAATCTACACTCCAAAAATGGGGAGGGGACTTAAGTCTTGACAAAAATTTTATAAACGAAGCTTCCTCTATTATATCAATACCCCTCGCTGAGTTCAAAGTTGAAAACAAAATTAAGATCATACATGAAACAAATGAAATTATTGTAGTTGATGATGATAAATCGATATTCTTAATATAGAGTTTTTACTTAAATATATCGATCCAAAAATTCTCAAAAATAATTTTGATCAGATTTCAAGGATAAAAGACAAAAATAATAAAATTTTTCTTGTAGATTTTGATTTCTACGAAAACTTTAATGGAATAGATGTGATAAGTAATTTTTCAGATAATCAAAATGATTTTCTTATAACCAATATGTTCTGTGAGGACAAAGTTCAAAAAGATTATAAGTAGAAAAAAATTAAAATAATCGACAAACAATTGATAAAGTATCTAGATATTAAAAGATGTTAGCTTGAAGCGAATAAATATTAAAAAGCTCAATAATAACAAATATTTAATTAACAATGACCGAGGACAAGGGATTCGCCCACTACATTCAGTCGCATCATGCTCATTCATTGCGTTGGCTCTCCTTCGCTCACTGTCGCTCGAATGATGTACAAGGACCTACGAATGAAGACATGAGCAAGAGCGATTGTCTTCCCAGCTCACTCAGCATGCCTTTCACTTCGATTCGAATCCCTAGTTAAACCCAAACCATTCAATTAAAAACCCTTCATTCTCTAGGAAGAGCAAACGAAAGCGAAGGAGCATACATTAGTAAGTGACTAAGCTTGAGGTGTAGTGATGACGACGTAGATGAAGGGTTTTTATTTGAATGGCGGAGGACAAGGGATTCGAACCCTCGAACGAGTTGCCCCGTTACACGCTTTCCAAGCGTGCGCCTTCGACCACTCGGCCAATCCTCCGCATAGAAAGAAGCAAAATAACAGATTATTTAATTTCTGAAAAGACGTAATTTTAGGTAATTGTAGTTAATATCCAGTAACTTTTCGAATTTTTATTTAAATTGCTAAAAATCCGTTAGAAAACTAATTTCGCGCTAAAATTGACCAAGGTGCCATTTCTAAAATCTGAGTTGAAAAGATCGCTGTCGAGAACTCTTGTATAGCCAGCTCCTCCTGCTGGAGTACTAATTATTTCTCGAAAGATAGTTTGATTATAATTTCCTTCTAGATACAACTCCATCGGACCTCGAGGTCCTTTAAGCGACATTAACTTATAGCGTGCAAAGACATTTGATTCAAAACTCCTGATTTCGGTCTTCATTTGATAATTTTTTGTATTCGTATAATAAAACTGAGCCGGATATGCAGGCAACTCATTTCCACTTAAGTCTATATAGGAGCTATCAGTTAGATCACCTGGAATTTGATTATCATCTTCCCATTGATCCTTCTCATCCCTCCAATCTTGAACTAAGTCATTCCAAATACCATCAAAGTATTCATTATGAGCAATATCATCTTGTTGTCGTTGCTCTAAATCTTCAGTCCAATGATCTTCAATAATGGCGCGATTAAAACTTACCTTAAAACCTAAACTGAGCTTTTTCGAATGATAGGCAAATCCAGCGGTTAAACGAGAACTTTTCGCCCTGTCACTACCATCAAGGCCCTTAAGTTCAGTTCCTCTGATGGCTTTATGAAGGTACTTTCCCACACTCGCTGAACCATGAAATATAAGGACTTTGTTTTCTTGTCTTAAAAAATTAATATTTATTTGTGGTTTAATGTAATTTAAAACTAATTCTTCTTCTGAGTCGTAAGTATAATCTTTATCATACTCGAGCTTTAAGATATCAATACCAAAAGGAATATGATTTTTCTTTTTATTTATCATAAAAGCATCCGCAAAACCTAAGCTTATGTGAGTTCTTCCGTCCGCTTGAACTTTTACTTCATAGGGAAGTAAAATCATTGGTAACTCTTCCCAATTTTCAAATTGATAATAACCTTTAAATAAACTTCCGGTTATGGCAACTCCAGGCATGATTGAGGCATTTTTTTCGCCCTGGTCATCCTGAACAGATCTGATGGTTGTTTCAAACTCAACCGATTGAATCATATTAAAAAAGGCTCTAGTGATTTTTTGCTTAAATACTAAATCTTGTTCTTCCTCATATGTTAACGGCCTGGAAAAGGTATAAAATGATGATGGTTTCTTATTAAAATCAATTAACTTAAATTCTTGTGCATTTGCTTGAGCCAACAATAATAATAACATGATAAAAGACAATAGAATTTTCAAAACTTCTCTCCGAGGTTGAACATTTAATAAGAGGTGTGATGAAAAAATGTTATAGGAAATATTCTTTGAGGGCAGTTCCGTTGAAATTTATTCAGTGTTTACTTTCCACATAGGTTAATCATTTTGGTAATATTTCATTTTTGAATATGCATTAGATAAATATTTTTTCTAGTTAATCTCTTTGTATTGGGATCGCCTAGCCCGAAAAAAATCACTTAAAAGCTTTGAATTTTTAAAGTGATCCATCCCTCCAATCACTTCTATTTTGTGATTTAACCGCTCATCTAAGTGGAAATTATAGCCAAGGGATATCGCTCCCCCCTTATAATCATAAGCAGCAAAAACTATTCGCTTAATTCTAGCTTGAAGTGCGGCATTAAAGCACATGGGGCATGGCTCAAGGGTCACCACTAACTCATGATTAGTCAGTCGCCAATTCTTTTGTTTTTTAGCCGCGGCCCCGATTGCTAATATTTCCGCATGATGGCAGGGGTTATGGTTTTCTTCTTTTAAATTATAGGCTTTGGAAATAACTGAACCTTGCTCATTTACAATTACGGCCCCAACTGGAACTTCACCTTTACTTTGAGCATCGATGGCCAGAGAGTAAGCCTCATCCATCAACCAACTATAATCTTTAATTTTAATATAATCTATCATTTTACCATCCACTTCTTATGGGTCTTGCTTTTGGGCTCTTGTATTTTGGGTCAATATATAATTTTCCCTCAAAGACTGTCCTTATTTTTATAGCATTTGGTATCTTAAAATTGGAAACAAAACAAAACTCTTCTTGCGGATGAGAAAACTTTTTATTCTCCTCTAAGAGTGTATAGTGAGATTTACGACCAAAAAGGTGTAAGGCTGGAATTTCTTTTTTTAAATAATAAGTTAATTTTGCGGCAACTTGATAAGAATTTGCGTAAATTGGTTGATCTTCACAAATATCTTGAATTTGAACAGAAAGGTTCTCCCATTGAAACAGCTCTGCCAAACGGGGAATGGGATAACTTCTGATGGGCATCAGAAACATAATTCGAAGAATAAAAAGAATTAAAAAATTTATCAAAAAATAATTTTTCCACTTTTCCACATTTATTTTCAAATGATCTGGTCTGCTAATTATAATAAGCCCAGGTACTACCATGGTAAGAAGCCAATTTCCCTCAATTGAATTGCGAAAACTCAAAAGCAGAAAAAAACCAGCCTGACCTAAAAAACAAAGTTTTAAAATTTTATCAAATTGATCTTTGGGTTTTATTTTAATTACAAAATAAAAAAGAGGAATTGAAAGAACGAGTCCTCCGAGAGCGATATAAGAACCAATCAAACTAGTAAAATTATCAACTCCACGAACAGCATTTTGCCTTCCAAAGAGATGAAATTTCCAAGTGATATAATCATGATCAATCATCCATTTGAAATGTGGTAAAAAGATAATAAAACTTAAAATTGTCACCAGGAGTGTCTCTTTACGTAGCAGTAACTTTGGATACGCTACAAAAGTAAAAATGACAGCTAAAAATAAATGATATTTCCCTAAGAGGCCTAAGCCAATAGTCAGTGCTAAGAGAAGTGAATACTTCAGATTTCCCTTCCCTTTAGTGAAAATAAATTTTTGCAATAGAAAAAAATAAGCAAAAGTGAAAACCAAGAGTAAGGAATCTGGTATGGCTAGAAAACCGCTATGAACAAACAAAGTAGAAAGACTGAGCCAAAATAAATTTTTATTAAATTTTGAAATTAATAGTATAAGTCCTGTTTGGCACAGAAAAAAGAATAAACGCAAGAAAAAAGCGTGATCACCAAAAATTTGTCCAAATTTGATAAAAAGGCCAACTAATGGTGGATGGTCGTAGAAGCCCCAATCTAAATTATTTGCATAAAGAGTATAATAAGCTTCATCATGACTAATAGGCATAAAGGCAATTGTGACTAGATTCAATAGAATAAAACCCCATAAAAATACTTGAGGTTGAAAAAAAGTCTTTTTTATTGTCATCATTCAACTATTTTATCATTATAAATTTATGCTCGAAATAGTTTTATCAAAATTATATTCTATTGATGTCACTCTATTGAAACTTATTAACTCTTTGGCCCCAAGTTTCCTCGATTGGCCGATGATTATCATCTCTTCGACCTATTTCTGGTTGTCTGTTTTTGTAATATTAACAATTCGAGGTTATTTAAAAATAGATCCCTCAATTTTCAAAAGAACAATGACCTTAATAATTATATGTTTTGCTCTAACAGATTTTATTAGCGGCAATATTGCAAAACCAAATATTAAAAGACTTCGTCCATGTAAGGAAAAAACTCTTCGTCCTCAACTCAATCGCAATAAAATTGTCCGATGTGGCGGAATGTATGGTTTTTTTAGCTCACACGCTTCCAATTCTTTCGGAATTGCTTTTCTTCTCCTCTTTCTCTTACAACTAAAGACAATCATGAAGTTAGGATTATTATCCATACCATTTCTAATTTCATTTTCCAGAATCTATTTGGCCAAACACTATCCAACAGATATTATAGCCGGTTTATTTTTTGGCTTGTTGATAGCTTTTCTTTTATCCAAAACTAAATTTTTTAAGAAATTAAAAGAAGATTATATTTTAAATTGAATAATCTTAAGAGACTCGATGATTTTTGAAAAGTAACCACCTTGCAGACGCCCTCGACATTCTTCAATATAGAGAGGTAGTGACCAATCATCATTTTCGTAAACATAATCTACAAAATCATGACTGACTATAAACAATGCTGCCAGTGGAGAAATTTTACTTGAACCAACACCTTTTGGAAAACCAGTCTTATCTGGGCGCTCCATTTGTTGAATTAAAATTTTATCACAATCTGCAGGACCAAATTTATCAGCTTGCCAAAATTCCAATGAAATTTGCGGTGCTCGCATAAAGATCTCACGCTCTTCATGAGGTAAATCTTTTTCAATCTCTTTAAAGTCTTCCATCGATTTTATTTTTGCTAAATGAGGATGATTAACAAAGGCAATATCGTGAATATAACAAACATAAACTAGCTTTTCTAAAGTAACATCTGAAACCCAATTTAATAATTTTGCTAAAGAGCAAACTACTCTTGAAAGAGCTTCAACGTGCTCTAGATAATATCTTTCTGGATCACGACTAATATGAATAGATTGCAAAACCTTTTTAAAGGATAAATTATGCTTTAATCGGGATACAGTTTTACTTATGACTTCTTCGATTTGTTTTGAAAGTTCATCATCAAAAACAATACGTTTTAAATTTTCAACTCCTGGAGTTTTACTATTCGCTGGTTCCACTCCTTCTACATAAAAAGAAAGAAAATTATTGGTTAAGGGCTGAATAAGTTTAATCCCTACTTTAAAACCTTTTTGCTGTTTGCCAGCATTTCGAAAAGTCATAGTTTCAAGATAGACCACTTCCCCTAACCGTTTCGGGTCGACTTTAAGGCTATCCATCATTTCTAAATAAACATAGGCACCTTGATAGAAGAACTTCTTGTTCCCTTCTGAAATCACTGCGCCAAAGCCATTGGTAGATATATCAAATAATTTAACCTTAAGAGATTGAGTTGCATTTCTCATAAAATCGGTTACCACACCTACAACAACGTATTTTTCTGCATCAGAAATAAAATTAAATCGAGGATACTCTCTAAGTTCAGTGGTTTTAATCTCATCTGGGATAGACATTGTGATCGATTCGCCAGAATAACTTAAGACTTTCCCTTTAAAAATAGTTTCACGATGACTAAGTTTAATATAAGCTGGCACGGACTCGTTAATTGGCTCTTCCGTTTGATTTAAACTCACTTTAATCACACCATTGGGAAAATCAGTCTCTATTTCATTAATTTCATATATGGTTCGATGATCTGGAAAGGCTTGCCATAAAATGCTGGTATTCGCATTTGACGAATCTTTAAGGATCTTTAGAATTTCTTTCCTAGATGTGGAACTGCGGTAGTTTTGAAGCACCCACTCAACTCACTTTTATACTGTTATTAGTTACTTAAATTATAAATTAAAATCATTTTAATTTTGGAAGGGTGCAATATTCACCTTTAGGTGAGAAATTAACTTAAGAACAGCGCACTGCGACTCATTCCTTTTTGAGACAGATTATGCGTTATAATTTTTACATCTGTATTTACACTACCCGTGCAATTTCGTTTAACCAAAATAGTCGTAAACTCTATCGGGATGGAATGTTTGATTAATAAACTCCAGTGCAAATTATTCATTTTAAGCTTTATTTTCACATCATTAACTTCTGTAACTACGGCTAAAAACTATCCTGGACAACTGATTTTTTGAAGTCTTTTCTTCTTCATGCCAAGAGCAAGGAAGTTGGACCCGCGCTGCTTTAAACGATACTTTAAATCTTATTAGTCTGCTGAGAGACATTGCAGATGATCCTGACTGTCAATCTATTTCTGGTTCAATAAACGGACTCTCCCATCTTTCAAACAGAATAAATGACATCAATGGATTATCTCAAAATAATGTCCAAGTATCAGAAATTAACTATCAAGAGCAACTCTTATTAACCTATTTAGCAGGAACAAATGATCCAACTCAAATTGCACATTACAATGGAGTTCTAGAAGGCCTTCAATTAGAAAGAGCTCGATTGTTAGGAGCTGAGAATAGTTACAATAATGAAATTTATCAAAAGCAGCAGCTTTTATTTCAAGAAGTCATTTATTCAACCAACAATATCACCTCTTCTCTTCTTACTAATCAACTTTGTCTGCAGAACAACCCGTCCATAATGAGCAGCATTGCTAATCTCTCCGGATCAATTGGATCAGCCGCAACTATTTCGAACCCACTCCTTTCCATGGCCGTAAGTGCTAGTACAGATCTGATTACTGATATTCTCGATTCTGTTCGAAAGACTAAATATTATCGAAAAATAAGAAGATTAGGACAAAGTACTCTCATGCTGGAAGGTTTAAAATGTGGTTTGCACACTTTGGCCAACCGATGGTGTACCATGGATGATGCTCAATCAATTGTACAAGAAAAAATAAACCTTAAATATAATGATAGCCTAGTAGAAGAATTATCAGAGCTCAATCTTTTACAATATGAAATTCCAGCATACCTAGATTGGTTAAATAAAATCAGGGCCGGGGTTAGAGCGGCAACCAGTTCAGACGCTGATCGGCAGAGACAAGTAATTTTCCGAGAAGCTTCCATTCGTTCTAGTGATATTCGTTACAATGCAATCTTAATTGAGTTTCGTGAGCAGTATAATAAAACTAAAGATATTCGAGATAGATGGAATATTTTAAGAGGTATTGTTATTGATATTTCGCAATCAAGTGAATGTGGAGAACCCAACATAACGAACCCACTTCACCGAATTTATGGAGCTTGCTATGCTCCTTATTATTTATTAGGAATCACAGAGGCCGAAGTACCACGGGCCAATGGATCAATTATACAATTTTCACAATTTGATCCTTTTAGCCAATGGCCGAGAAATGGGGAAACATATACTCCAAACTATGATCTAATAAAAACACAACTAGACAATTGGATTACTCGAGCTAGAAATGATGTAAACACTTTGCTTTCCATCCGGCTTCAGCCTGATGCCATTAATATAATTTCACAAGCATTTGATCCAATCTCTACTGATTTAAAAATAAACCCAAAAGAAGCCTTAGAGAAAATTATTAAATACCTAAAAGATAATCCTATTGGTTCTATTCAGAAAGGTGCCTTCAATCAAGTCCATAAAAGTACACTCAATGGTTTAGTCAAAATTTCAAAATCAATCGATAAACTTTTAATTGAAATGAAAGACCACAAAAAACATAAGTGCGAAGAAAGTACTGCCAATAAACCTCACGAGTCTGAAGAAGACAAAGCAAATGATAAACCAGTAAAAACATGTGATCAATATGCCGATGAAGCCGCTCAAAAGACTCTGGCCAAAATTTATGAAACTTCAAAACTAGAATTTGGAACGAGTATTATTCAGAACAGACTAGAAGTCCTTACAAGAGTCATGTTGTTTGAAAAAATTAAAAACTCAAAGGATACAAAGAATAAGAATATTTATTATAACCTTTTAGCCGCGGATCGTTTTACTGATGTATTCTCCTTTGTAACTGGATCAAATTCACTCAACAGAGTTCAATCAGACATCATGAGAGGAAAGCCAATCACACAAACAAATCTCTCTCAATTTGTTAGCCTCTTTCACAAAAATATTAAGAAATCTTTAGAAGCACTAATGAAAAGTGAGAAAAAAGCTCATTTAGATGACAAAGAATATTTTCGTCGATCTCGTGCTGAGCTATGTTTTGGATTATTAGCTGCTCCTCAATGGCATAAAAAAATTCCTCGTTCATATTGCATGGACATGAAACTAAAAAGTTATTTTAAAAATGGGCCATCGACCCAACCAATTTCTAATGACCTCATAAATAAATCCATGAAAGAGAAAGCCTGTGTCTATCGAGACTACTTTAGAGAAAACGAAATCTATGAACGTTGGGGTATCAAATAATGTCTAAAAACCAGACATCTCACTATCCTTTAAACGGCCACAAATAAAAACCCACATAATATTAATTAGTTAAGCTCCTTTTTACAGAAAAGAAACTGGCACCATATTCTCATTAAATATTTGGATGAGAAGTTTATTTTTTATCATATTTTTAGCAAGCTCTGCTTTTAGCTCAAACTATTTAGATCATAGTCTGCAAAAACGTAAAACTATTCGCGCTGCCCATTCAATGGAGATAATGGGGAAAAAGTATTATTTAAAATCAGGTCTAACTCGCTATCGCGGAACAAATAAAAAGTTTTTACATCTTTTTGAGCAAACCTTACGAAAACGTCTCGGAAAAAAACAAGAACAATTTTTTGAGGAGACCCATAAAGCTTTACTCGATGCCGCTGGTCTCTATGAATTCGATCCCTTTTTCCTTATGGCAGTTATTAATACGGAAAGTTCTTTTAGAGTTATGGCAAAAGGTGGCGCTAAGGAAATTGGCTTAATGCAATTAATGCCTAAAACAGCTCGATGGCTAGCCAAACTAAATAAATTAGAAATAAAAAAAGCTGAGGATTACTTTAAGCCACAAATAAATATCGCCCTCGGAGCCTATTATATTCATTTATTAAGAGAAAAATTCAAAGAAGATGGCCGATACTACATTGCTGCCTATAATATGGGGCCAGGAAATGTACAAAAGAAAATAAGAAAAAAAGAGAAGCCTAAGGTCTATATTGGTAAAGTCATGCAACACTACTTAGCCTTTTATAAGAACATCAAAAAAACAAAGCTTAAGCAAAGCGATTCGTGAAAATTTTAAAAGTTATTTTAATATTTTTCATATCAATTGAAGCATCTGCTCAACTTCAATTAAATACAGAGCTAACAAATCAAAACACATCAATATTATTCAATGATGGAACAGCAACTTGTAGTAATTTTATTGCAAGACCAGGATTAAGTATAAATGGTAAAAACCTCGATCAATTAAATTTAAAATTCGATAATTTTTCACTTAGCGGTTTTGTTAATGTAGAAGCTCAGCTAGATACTCAAGTTAATCCTAACTCAAATTATTCGAAAATAGGTGTGGGAGCAAAAGGAGGTTATGGTGTCAGCGCAAGTCTCAACATCCATAAGGACAGATACTTTAATATTGAATATATAAAATCATTAGTCACCGCATACTACTCAATCGGCCTTCAAGGTAATGATCCAGTTGGTATGAAATTTCCATTAAGCTCAAGTTATCTTGAAAGTCAGAACATTCACACAAACCACAAAGTTACCATACAATATTTTGATATGAGCGGGTCTTTAATAAAATCCCTATCCTTTACCAGAAAAATTAATGTTGGTCTGTTCGCTCCAAATGAAACAATTCTCAACGTTACCTTTAAAAACGATATTTCTTGTTCATTGGTGTTACGCGACTTTAAGCTTAATAATGAAAATTTCTTTACCGCGACACCACAATCAGCTATGAACAATTTTGGATTAAATCCGAAAGTTGGAGCTACCGTCATCATTCCAATAGAATCACTTAAAAAAGGAACTGGTCACTAGATCATATAAAAACACTTTTAAACATTCTGAGTCCGTTTATAAAAACTATTTCGCAGCAATTTAAAATATTCTGAATATTTGTCTGAGTTCTCTATTATAAAAAAGATACCAATTCGATTTTACACAGGTAATTTGTTTAATGCTTTTGTGAGGAACAAGCGACGATGACTTCGAAGGCAGGAGCCTGAGGAGCCGTAAGCAAAAGCTTTGATGGAGCAGGATGCGGAATCAAGGAGTGTACATTTGTACACGACTGAAACGGAGTCGCTGAGACGATCAAAATGATTAAGTAAAAGATCAAGAGAAAGTGGCGCAACCGGTACGATTCGAACGTACGACCTCCTGATTCGTAGTCAGGTGCTCTATCCAGCTAAGCTACGGCTGCGTAAGGTGTTAGATTCACTGACCATAACCTAAAACAACTAAGACAAAATTTCAATAGGATAAAGAAATCATTATAGATTTTACGACAATTTAATTTTTAATTGCCCCAATACTGAAGAGAACCTGCTGCAGCATATTAACATGCTTCTTTTCATAGGCTCCATCTCGTAAGATCTCGATAATAGAGTCTCTTGCGGCCATGCCGAGGCAAGTAACATTTCGATCGTAAGTACTGACTAGTGAGACGAGAGAATCTTGAATGGTTAACTGATTAGTTCCCGTTGGAAAGCCCTTGCCGTTAGGTTTCTCTTCATGATTTCGAACAATACTAATTACCATAGAAGTTATATTTTCCGTTTCTACTTTGCTTAACATACCTACTGATGTTTCTGGATGGGTCTTATAGACTTCCCAATCTGCATCTGTGAAATCGGCATATGGTTTTGTAAATAAAGCTTTATCTTTTTCTTCAAAACTTTGAACTGCAATATCCCGTAGTAATGCGCCTGTCCCCATAGTCTCCAAAAGACCATCATCAAAGCCTAAGAGGCGTCCAATCCGGATACAAAGTGTACAAGTATTAATAGCACTCGTTAGCGTAATATCATCATCATTTTCAGAATTAAAAAGTGATTTGAGAACTTCTGGTCTTTTCTTAATTACTTCAACCATCGATTTTCCAGCTCGATCAATCTCGGCAAAAGCTTTTTCAGATGTTGGGTCAACTCTAAGATGCTCAATTGCCTCAGAAGTAACCTGAGTAATAATTTCGGCTCTTTCTGTGGTACTCATTTTATCGTCATTGATAGCTGAGTCTAATTTTTTATCAATGTAAGCCTGATACTTGTCTTCGTCAGCACTACTTATAAAAAGTTGCTTAATCTTCATTTCTTTTAAACGGTCGTATCTTTCAGCTTCGAACTCGTCACCCTCACGAATATAGTGAATAAACTTACCTCTCTGCTTAAGCAAGATGTAGATTGAGAAAATAACTGGTTCGCCCTTTCGTAAAGTTTTCAATCTTACTGGGACATAATCATCTGCGGATTGTTCTGACATAAGGTATATTATCGTTCAAATATGCATAAGTTTGAACTGTTTTTTTCCAGGAATAATTTGCTGTTTTTAGAGGAACAGAATCAACTATACAACTTAAACTAGCTGACTAAGTTATTAAGTTTGATTCTAGTTATTTAAAACACATTTTAGGTGTATAATAGATATATGAAATTATACCATTATGTGCACTGCCCTTTTTGCATCAGGGTGAGGATGGCTTTAGGATATTTAAGAATTCCCTATGAATCGATTGTATTGAGATATGATGATGAAACTACTCCGGTAAAGCTTGCCGGAAAAAAAATGCTCCCAATTCTATCAAGTAATAAAAAAGTACTAAATGAAAGTCTCGATATTATTGAACTGATTGATCAGGATAATAGATTAGAAACTAAATTCGTTACTTCCGAAAAAACATACTTACAATTGGAAACCTTACTTAATGATTTGGGAAAAGATATTCATAACTTGGCTATGCCTCAGTGGATTTATACAAAAGAGTTTAATGATAGTTCACGACTCTACTTTCAAAAGAAAAAAGAAGTTAAAAGAGGTCCATTTAACCAGCTTATAAAAAAATCTGAAAAATTTATTGGCAATCTAAAACCTAAATTAAGTAAATTAGAATATGAATTGACGCCATATTTTCAAAGTCAGTCATTTTCCCTAAGAGATATTCTTATTGCGAGTCACCTCTGGGGCCTCTATGTTGTACCTGAATTTCAATTCAGCAATAAAATTCACGACTACTTACAAAATATAAAAAAACTAACTAATTTTAATTATCACGAGGATCTGTGGAAGGAAAAATAATCAAAATTCCATTCATCATGACTTATCAAAACAATGAAAAAAAATATTTTGTTTTGAAAAAAGAACCACTTATTTTAGGTCGCTCGAGTGATTCAAGTATTATCGTCCATGATGATCTTATTTCTAGATTTCACATTAGGATTTTTCGAAAATCTAATGAAATTTTTGTTGAAGACTTAGATAGTAAAAATGGAATGTATGTCAATGGTGAAAAAACGGGTCATTGCCGAGTTTACATCGGCGATTCAATTAAAATTGGCCATACCTATATCAAAATGAATGCCGCAGATCTTGATCAAAGTATGTTTAATATTTTAGTGCCGGAGCATACCCAAGTCAAAGGCAAGAGATTATCCCTCGAAAGTACAACTGAAGCAAATTTACGTAAAGAAAAAAAAATGGGTTTATCTGAACTTAAAAAAAGAAAAGATTGGAGGCGTACCGGTCTATCTCGTAGTTTGGCCAGAAGTGATAAAAGTAAATGGACTTCGGAAGAGAGGAAAGAAATCACAATTTTGAATTACTTTTTTGCCTTCTGTACCTTCTTTATACCCTATATAATTGGTGTTTTTGTGGACTACGATAATACCAAAGAATTAATTAATGAATTAACCGGACTCAATGTGATGATTCTTTTTGATAAAAGATTTTTTCCCATGACCGCTGCTGGATTTTTCACCATGTTTGTCTTTAACTATGCAAATCATAATTTTCTCGTAGAAAGTATTGGAGAGGGTATGATTAAGAAAAACCGAGATGACCCTAGAAAGAAATAAATGAAGTTAAGAGCGAGATGTGAAGCATGTTCATCAGATTCTTAATATTATTATTACAATCAAGTAATCAATATTCGAATAGATTATAAAATTTACTTATGCCTTTTAATTAAATAAATCAAAGATTCCAATTCATTCATTATTTTAATCAAAAAAAACTATAAATATTTTCCTTTCATTATAAAACTTATAAATACTGACCTTAACTAACCGGGTGACAATAGTGGTGATAGCATCTAAGTTGTCGAAATGATTAAAAGTTAAAATTGATAAATACTAGAAATTTCAATTTTCACCATTATAGTCGCCCGGTTAATAACCTTCTGACAAAATATTATGTAATTTCTAAAATTTTGCTTCCATCCAATTTATTTTGACGCTAGTGAGTTTGGCTAAAGATAACCTTCCCAAAAAGGAACCGTATGAAAAAAATTTTTATCATCTCACTTATGACTTTATCAACAATGACTCTCGCCTGTTTTAAATCCCAGAAGCAAGTTAATAAAATGACTCCCAAGCATCTCGTGGCAAAGACAATTGTTTGTACTAAAATTATTCTACCTCTACCAGGTGTGGTAAATGGAGACATAATTACAGAAGGTATTCCTCAAGTTTCCTACAATCACGATAGTCCTTCCAAGAACTTTAATGAAGAAAAACTTGGTTATACTTTCCCTCAAAGTTTTGGTGCTGAAGGCGTTCACTATAAAAACTGTGCCTTGATTAACTCTAACCCTAATTATAATGTTGTCAGAAATTATTTCGATCGAAATAAGACATTTTCTAGTTATAAAAATGGTAAAATTGCTGCAAGACAATTTAAAAAGTTAGTAAAAAAAGGACAATGTAACTTTAAATAAAGAGAATATTTTAAGACACGTTATGATCTTGGTTAATACTTATTTGCTATTAACCTTGAATCATAGCGTTTCTTATCAAGACAAGTTAATAATGATTTCTTTTTTCTTTAACAAATGATCAAAAGTGCGAGCTAAGGTAAAAAAATAATCAGAGAGGCGATTATAAAACTTTAAAACCAACTTAAAGTCCTCATCATCTATAAAAACAACTGTCATTTTTCGTTCAATTTTTCTCGTTTTAGTTCGCAAAATATGAGTTAAAGAAGCTTCAAGAGAAACTCCTGGGGCAATAAAATTCTTTAATTCAGTTAAGGATGCTTCCATTTCATCAATACTCTCTTCCAAAGAAGTGGTCATTGAAATATCATGCTGCTTTAATTTGAAAGCTTCCCATTTACTCTTTGGACAAGAAACCAAAGAGGAAATAATAAAGTTTTCAGTCTGAATTTTTCTTAAAAATGAAGTATCAAAGGTAAAATTTTTATTTTCATCCACAATCGCAATTAATTGAGAAATAAAACAATTAAGCTCATCAACTTCACCATACAAATCAATTAAGGGATGATGTTTTTCAACTCGATCCCCTCCTAAAAGTGATGTAGTTCCCTTGTCCCCAGTTTTTGTATATATTTTCATTCACTCACCTTATGCTTATTTTAACCAAACTACATTGAACGACGATACTCTCCACCAATTTCAAATAATGTATTACTAATCTGTCCAAGAGAACAATAACGAGTGGTGTACAAAAGTTCTTGAAAAATATTTTCGTTGTTTAAAGCTACTTTTTTAAGTCTTTCAATTGCTGCTTCTGATTGCGTTCCCGCGTCTTTTTGAAAGTCATTAAGATTTTCAATCTGCTTTTCTTTTTGATCAGTCGAACTTCGGATTAGATTTATTTCTTCATTAAGTTGCTCTTCAATATTGTCTGGAATATAGCTATTCACACCTATAATTGGTAGATCACCTGAGTCTTTTAATGTTTCGTAATATAAAGACTCCTCTTGAATCTTTCCTCTCTGATACATATTCTCCATGGCACCCAGAACTCCTCCACGGCGCGAGATATTCTCAAATTCAATCAAGATTGCTTCTTCAACTAAATCCGCCAGCTCTTCCAATATATAGGATCCTTGCATGGGGTTATCAACTTTATTTAAACCAAACTCTCTATTTATAATTAACTGAATGGCCATAGCTCGGCGAACGGATTCTTCAGTAGGAGTTGTAATGGCTTCATCGTAAGCATTAGTGTGAAGTGAGTTACATGCATCACTAATTGCCAAATAAGCCTGCAAGGTTGTTCTAATATCATTGAAGGCCATTTCTTGAGCATGAAGAGAGCGTCCTGAAGTTTGTATATGATACTTTAATTTTTGAGATTTCTGACTTCCACCATAATAATCTCGTATTGCGATGGCCCAGATCTTTCGAGCCACTCGTCCGATAACTGAATATTCAGGGTCTAAACCATTACTAAAAAAGAAAGAAAGGTTCTGAGCAAAATCATCAATAGGTATTTTTCTTTTTAGATAATACTCAACATAAGTAAAACCATTAGAAAGTGTAAAAGCTGTTTGAGAAATAGGATTCGCTCCCGCTTCAGCTATATGATAACCAGAAATTGAAACCGTATAATAATTAAAAATTTTATTACTTGAAAAGAACTCTTGCACGTCCCCCATTAACTTCAAGGCAAACTCAAGTGAAAAAATACAAGTGTTCTGAGCTTGATCTTCTTTTAAAATATCCGCTTGAACTGTCCCTCGCACATGCCGCATAATTTCAATGCATTTCTCAATATCATCTCGATCATCCTCTTTGAGATTTTGATTAATTGCTGCGTTCATAAACATGGCCAAAATAATCGGAGCTGGTCCATTAATTGTCATTGAAACAGAAGTTGAAGGAGAGGTTAAGTCAAACCCATCAAAAAGTTTTTGCATATCACTTAGGGTAGCTATAGATACCCCTGACTCACCCACTTTTCCATAAATATCAGGCCGATGATCAGGGTCTTGTCCATAAAGTGTTACTGAATCAAAAGCGGTGGACAACCTTTTTGATTTTTCATCTTTAGATAAAAAATGAAATCTTTTATTTGTATCAGTGGGTCCACCTTCTCCGGCAAACATTCGTTTAGGATCCTCATCCTTTCGTTTAAATGGAAAAACTCCACCCGCATAAGGAAAATTTCCAGGAAGGTTTGACTTACGCATGAATTTATAAAGTGCAGCTGAACTAGAAGTTTTCGGTGTCCCTATCCGAGGAATATTAAGTCCTGATAGAGATGTAAATTTTGCATCTACCTTTATGTCTTTTCCTCTAACTTGATAAGAAAATTTATTTTTTTCATACTGATCGATGGTTTTCTTTAGCTGATCAATATCCGAAAAAATTTTATCATCCACATTTTCTTTGAGGTTCTGAATCTTTTTTTCAATTTCATTTTGAGTATCAATCTTTTCTTTTAACAAAATTTTTGCTTGGGTTAGAGACTCTAAATCTGAAATTAAACGATAGTTCTTTTCTGTTTCATCATTATAATTTCGGACAGCATCGGCTATGTTTTGCAGATAATTTATTCGAGAACCTGAAATTAATGAATCCGTTTTTTCAGAAGCTTTCGCTTTTGGTATACCGTCTAATTGATCAGTAATATTTAAACTAATCTTACTAGCAATATCATAAAATAACTTATTCACACCCGTATCATTAAATTTAGAGGCACACGTACCATATACTGGTACTTGAGCACGCAGTTCATCGGGAGAATGATTAAAAATTTTATGATTTCGTGAATATTGCTTAACCACATCGCGATATGCATCAGGGCCTTTCGCTTTTTCAAATTTATTAATAACAATAAATGAAGCCCAATCTAGCATTTCAATTTTTTCAAGTTGTGTTGCCGCACCAAACTCTGGAGTCATTACATATATGCTTTCATCGCAAACATCATTAATGGCATCAGAGGCTTGTCCAATTCCCGAGGACTCCACCAAAATAAGATCAAAGTCTTGAGTCTGCAAAAAGTTAACCACGTTTTGTATTTGCGGGCTTAATTCATTAGCGGAGTTTCTTGTGGCCAGCGACCGAATATAGAATTGATCAAATTGGCTAGAGTTTAAGCGAATTCGATCGCCTAAAAGGGCTCCTGTGGTTTTTTTCTTAGTTGGGTCCACTGAAACTAATGCTATTTTTAAGTTTTTATAAAAAGTATTAAATCGAATGAGAAGTTCATCAATTAAAGAAGATTTCCCTGCACCACCTGTTCCGGTAATTCCTAAAACAGGGAGCTTATTTTCATGCTTAATTTGATGAAACTTTGCTGGTAATTCACCTTTATCCTCAATGTAAGTTATCACTTGAGCAATTTGGTTTATGGTTAAAGGTTTTTTATCTAATTCTTTTTGCTCTAAATATTTAAGGGTATTATATTGGCTTTTTTCCACCATATCTTCAACAATTCCCTCTAAACCAAGGCTCATTCCGTCTTTAGGATGATATATTCGAGTGACACCCTTGGCGTGGAGTGCTTCAATTTCTTTTAGAGTAATAACTCCGCCGCCACCACCAAAGATTTTTATGTGCTGACCGCCAAACTCATCTAAAAGTTCACGTAAATAAGCAAAATACTCGTTGTGTCCACCTTGATATGAACTTACGGCCACGGCATGAGCGTCCTCACATATAGCCGCTCTGACCACATCTCGCACTGAGCGGTTGTGACCCAAATGAATCACCTCAACACCCATGGATTGTAAAATTCTTCTCATGATATTGATCGAAACATCATGTCCGTCGAAGAGGCTAGCCGCTGTAACAAACCTTACTTTCTGCTGACCTGTAGATTTTTCCACTCTAAGCTCCTTAGATCTGGCGCAAATAAAATAAAAGATTCAAAATCACCAATATTTGATGTAATATAGCACGTAACAGTATAAGTGAGAATTTTACTAGAAATTTGTAAAATTGTCTCTGTAAGAAGCCGATTAATAAGGCAAAATTAACGTTAAACTGAAAAAAAGTTACCGAAATATGAGCAAAATAAAAGTACCAGATCCAAAACATACCGCCAGACAAAAAGAACCTCGTAAGGGGAAAAGACCACCCAAATTACTTGCAGTGGTTCATCAATCAGGATGCACTGGTTGTGAAGTTTGTATTGCCGGATGTCCCGTTGATTCGATCGAATTAGTTTCTGGACCTAATCCAGATAACCCAGTCTTTCAACAGACAGTGGAAATCGATCTTCAGAGATGCATTGGATGCCAAAACTGTTCCTTTGATTGCCCTTGGGAAACGATTACTATGTATAATCACGATGATGCTTATTTAGCTTGGGGTAATGAAACGTTGAAATCTGAACTTTATGTTGATGTGGAATCAGTTGAGTTACCAAAAATTGAGGAAAGTGAAACAGAGAGTTCTAGTGAAGAATCAAATGATGACCTTAATAAAGAGTCGGTCTCCTAAATTCAAAGAAATTTAATTTTTTCTCATGCATCATAAGTAATCTTGATCATCTATTAAACATTACTTAAATCGATAGATCGACTTCCAAGAAATTTTTTCATTCAAAAGAGAAGGTTTAACTCTTTGATAAAAAACAATCATAGAAGATGATATTAAATTGGAAAAAACTTCTTTTGAGTTAATTTTTTGATTATCCACAATTTGCTTATTACCTAATACAATAACAGATCCTGAACTCCACTCGCCATCTTCCCAAAACTTTACATCTGGAACATGTCTAAAATGTAAATCAGTATTTCCTTTGAGAACTAACGGAGTAAAATATAAACCATCTGGATGATTTTTAATCATGGAATACGAATAAAATCCCGCTGCATCCACGCTTTCCTGAATTAAATAACCATTTATTTCACAAAAATTCATTTTCATCTCTGTGACTGAAACATTTTGCGGAATGTGAGAAGATAAAACAGTTAGCTTTGTAATATGGATAAATGTCTCATCACCCCCTGTTCGTTTGAAATCAGAGTCTCCAATGTCTTGAATATTAATTTTATAAGTACCGATAAACTTCTCAGGTATATTTTTTAGATAACTTGGGCACAAAGAATTTCTAAATTTTTGTTCACAACTAACATTTAAAATTATGATCAATGTTATTAATAATATTTTCATCTTATAATCCTATGATGGGAATTTTTGTTTTAATTGGTTTACTCCCTACTTGCTTAAAAGAATAGTAGAGATCCGAATCTGTATTACGAATCAAGACAGACGTATTTCCCGATTTGTCTGTAAAATAAACTGAGCTGACAATGGTTGCAGGAGGAACATTTCTTTTTAATGAATACTTCACTTCACCATTATTGATTTCATCAGAAAAGATAACCGCAACTCTCTCTTGTTCAAAACCATCATCAATAACAGCAAAAATTTGGATTTGATGAATATCACTTGGGTCAATTGCGAGAATAGCTAATATTTTTTTCGAAGAATCGAAGGTAAATTTATTTACGACAGGTCCTTTTTTATCAACTTTACTCACAATGGACTCAGGAATGATTAACTCTATTGAATTACCCTCACAAATTAATTTTCTATTCTCATAAGTGCATGTTTCATAACTCAAATCACCATCTAGCTCTATGTCTAAAGAATTAATGAAGTGATCTTTCTTATCCATGCTAGGTATAATCTTAAAACAAATCTGATGTTTTCCTGTTTTAACTTCATAAGATCTTTGCTTAAGAATTTTTTTGTTTATGGGGAGGTTATAATTTTCTTTTTCATAATGAAGTGAAAAAGAAGAAATAATACTTTCTGTTTGCAACTCTTTTGGATAATCAAAAATTAATTCATAACATACTTTGTCCCCTGAATTAGGGGGTGACTTTGGGCTTGTTAGATTAATAAATTTAGCTTCTTGAATTTGAACACCAAGGGATATTTTTCTAATAGAATTAAGTAATATTTCCACATGAGATACACCAAAACCAACCTTTTTACGCGATGTGGAAATTCTCACTACCTTTTGAGGTGCAATATAATAATATTCCCAATTTTTATAAATCTCTCCTACTTTGATTAACTCTGAAGTCCAACCAGAGATTTGTACATTAGAGGAAGAGCTGAACTCATATTTTGGATGTCGTTTTTTTATCACTTTGTAAAGATCCGAAAAGGAATTGACAGGAAACTTCTCCAGAAACTCAATTTTCAATCCACTTTTATCCGCTCTCCCAACGATAGGTTCATTCGTGGCCAACCACTTTTTAAATAGTCCTTCTTCTCCTTTTGCATCTTGGTTCGAAACTTTCCAGAACCCAGGAAAAGCCATTTGATAGTCAAATGAAGCTAATTTCTGTACAAAAGGTGAGCCAGCTCCTGAACCGGCATAGCTGTCGATTAAGAGCATTGAGAAAATCAAGAGAGAAATTAATTTCATTTTTTATCCTGAAGCCATGAGGTGAAGTTTACATTTAATTGAATAATTTGATCTTGAGCTGTGGTTTCTTCTAGCCAAGTATCTATTTCGCACATAAAGCGATGAATTTTTTTCTTTAAATCTGGTATATTTTTTTTAGGTATCGAGACAGTTAAGGTTTCAAAATGCTGCTCTTCTTTTTTAACTTTTAATTCATCCAAGGATCGAGAAATCATTTCAAAGTGATATTTCATTAAGGCCAAGGGTGAAATTCCATCTTTAAACCATACGCTTTGATCACCTTTTTCAATTTTATTACCAACTTTTTTAGCTAGGCCAATTTTAAGCAAAAAGTCATAGGCCTCTTTTACTTCATCATAAGTAAGGCCGAGATAATCGCCAATTTTATTTTCTTGAGGGAGTCCGATGGACTCACGAACTACTGGATAATACCATTTTGCCAGGTACTCAAGATCATCTCTATTTAAGTTTTGAAATAAACCGCCATGAAACTGTGATCGGATTCTTTGTAAAATTTCCTCACGATGATCTCCAATTCTAGAATCCTGAAGATCGATCAAGAGAAGTAAGTACTCCTCTTCGTCATCCGTCAGCTCAATGGCATAAGAAATAGATGATGCCATTTCTTTAGATAGTTTTCTTTTTCCATTGATCACCATGGAAATTAGCTGAGGTGAATTAATTCCTGCTTTCTTTGCAAACCATCGAATGCTTTTCTTTTTATTGACTGAACTTAAGTAGAAAAACTTATCCTTTAGATAAGCTTTATAATCTAAATAATCGATAATATTGGGATTCTGATTCCGTTCTTTTTCCACAATAGTTTCCATGCGAAGTAGTATCTCAAAAAATAAACAGGGCCTCAAATTTGCGGCCCTTATTTAATTTAATAAGAAAAAGACATAGTTGGAGACAGAGTAATTAAATCGGATATTAACTTTTTGGGTAACTCTTCGACCAACATAACCTTTACTCCCTCATCAACGCCAATGTTAATCTTTTTGGCAATGCCCTTCGTAGGCTCTTTACGTTCAATAATTTGATAAGAAATTCCAGCGGCATCTAAGATTTCCTTTTGAATAATATAATCCGGGAATGAGACAGTGTTTTCACCAATGCTATAACTAAATATTTTATAAGTACCAAATTCTGTCTCTGACTGAAGAATCGTTTTCCCTGCGACTTTGCAGACTTCCATAATTCCTGCTTCACCTGATTGATAAACACCTTTTTCAAGTCTTTTCAAATTAATCTCATTTTGATTTAAATTAAATTCCTCATCAAACAAATTTATGGTCAATTTTTTAGGTAATTTGATATCCACTCGATTATTTTTTTGGCAAAGAGGAGACTCAAGCTCCATACAAGACACAAAGCACAGACTAACAATTATTAGCATTAAGATTCTTTTCATTTTCCCTCCTTAGAAAAATTTAAACTTCAGATTGATTATTTAATTTTTCTGCAAATAGAGATATTTTACAATAAGGTGGGAGGTAATAGCGATCACAGATTGTGAGCAAATGAATCAGAGTCAAACAATCAAGAAAATTATAATTTATCTATCTCTTCAATCATCTTCTCAAAGGTCATCATGGCTTTCTTACTATCAAAGTACTCTTGATATCTTGGAGAATAGTACTCAGTGTTTAAAATTATATCTTTACCCTCTCTGGGAACTGAGTCACGATAACCTGCCCAGCTACCCGCAGATGGGTTCATGGCCTTAAAAATAAACCGAGTATTTGGGAAATGATTGCTTACGGCACTTTGATCCGTACTGTTATTACCGTATCCATCCGTAAAGAAGAAAATAAAATCATACTCTATTCCGTTGGACTTCAAATGCTTAAGCACACCACTCATCGTTTCCGTTGAACAAGTATCTTTAACAGTTCCAGGAGAATTATATATACTATTCTCTAAATCTTTAAATGATTTCATTGGCTTTAAATAAGAGGTGAATTCATTTTGGGAATATAATTTTGGATTATAGCCATAAATACCACTATGAACATAGCCAATGGATATTTCAGGCTCACCTTCAAGATATTGAGGTATTACTTTCATATGCATTAATGCATAGTCTTCATAAGAAACGGATTTTTTATTATCTTTAAGAGTTACATTTTGTTCTGACCACCCACATGTATTGACCAAAAATAAAATTTTGATTGAATCTTCTTCGAGAACTTCTTCATCAACAAAAAGACTCCCTTCAACTTCTTCAAAAACTTCTTTTGCTTTCGTTAATTTATCTTCGATATCCTTTTTAAATTTAGCAATTATTTCATTATAAATAACATGCTTCCAAGATGAGATTTTTATAATATCGGATTTTCGGGCAAAAGGTATTAACCCAATCCTCAATCCACCGTTGTGAAATAATTCTGATTTTTTCCTAAATGTTTCACTCGCATCTAAGTTATGCTCTGAACAAAACAGAAGAAAATTTAAATAATTAACCAGTCTTCTTTTTTGAAGAATAAAAACCAATAGTGCTTACTTTTTCATCGTTTTCTTTTGCTTGTTTAATTTCTTGTAATGTTCCGAATTCAAAAGGAGCTTTACCTCCAGCTACACCCATTTGAACATCCTTAAGATTTTCGATTTCTTTAACTAAAGCAACTCGTTCCTCTTTAGTGGACTCTAAAAAGAATAATTCAAGATCACCAACTTTAGCCCTATCTGCTTGTTCAAATTTTTTAATAAATTTAGTTAATGTTCCCAGTGCAGTTAGACGAATCATATCACTACGAAACATCTTTTCGTACTTTTTTGATTCCTCTGCTAATTTGCCATCATAATTTTCTTGGTAATCACTATCGTCTTTTTTTCTTTCTGGGTTAGAGTTATTTTCTTGAGCAAAAATACTTAAATGAGTAAAGAGTAAGCAAACTAGGATGTATCTTATATTTTGCATTTAAATTCCTCGATAAATTTAAGCTCGAGTAGTATCAAAAATAAAACATCTTTGAATAGATTACTTAAAAAAAACTAATTTTTTCATGAAGTTAAAGTTAGAAATTCTTAAAGTCCATAATGAGTCTATAAAATGTCCCCCTTGCTTCTCGCTTCTAACACATAAATATGCTAAATATTACAATCAACTCGAAATACTCATTTTTTATAAATCATTTTTATTACAAATAAAAATTGAAAAAAACGAGACTATCAGTGAAATTTTCGATGACTTAGGAAGATATACTAGGAGTGATGAAATCTCATTTAGTATAATTTCAACATTATTTTATATATTCATAGCCAAACCGCTCTACTTCATTAATTAACTCATCCAAAACAGTGTAACGGTCATTATCAATTCCAAAGTTTTCAAGTGATCCACTCAAGGCAGGGCCGTCAACATTAATAGTATTCACTTGATTTGGATTATCGAAATTTGCTTTTAAAATATTATCAATTAAATTACCTAAAACTGCAGCCTTGTTGATTTCAGGAAGAGGGTTTATCCATTCACCAAATTTTATCCCATAAGTAAATACATCTTCTGAAGTATAATTTTCTAAAAGTTCACTAAAACCAAATACCTCTTGTTCTGAATCAATTTCAGTGAAAACAGTAGCCACAGTATCATCAACAAAGTATTCCAAAGCACATGAGGCGACACAAATGACAGCGTTCCATGCAGTATTATTCACTCCCCATGTATATGTCATACCAAATCGTCCAAGATTAAAATAAGTTGGCCGTGGAATATTTATCCCAAAAAAGTTATATGATCGGGAAGATGCAGCAGGATGAATTCGAGCTTGAGCGGCCCAACGTGAAGACCAAACAATCGTAGCAATCGTGATTCCACCAACAAGAGCTCCTTCATTGGCTAAGAGAGAATGAATTCCCTTTAAATCTTTTACAGATAAAACTACTTGAGTCTTATTTTTTGAATCTGCTCTATAAATTTTTAAAGCTCTATTTTCATAAGAATAGACAGCTCCTCCTGGTATAACTCCTTCTTCTTTCTTCCCGCTATGAACTTCAATAGCAATATCATTATACCCAGCTTTTTTAACATTTAGAGTTCCTAATAAATCTTGAGAAAAAATATTAAATGAAGAAATTAATAGGAAAGAAAAAAATAAGTTAAATTTTTGCATGAATGCAGCTCCTATTTTGTACAAATAAAGTAGTTATTTTATTTTGAATGAAATTAATGATAGGGCGTAGGGACCATTAATTTAAATTTTAAGTTATAATATTCTAAGATTGATCTCGATCAAGATGCCTTGTAAAAATTTTAACATAAGTTAATAAAAGAAAAATAATCAATAGGGACAAAAACTGAGAAGTAGATAAATTAAAAACCTCACCACGAATCGGGTCTTGCCGAACAAACTCAATCAAAAACCGAAAAATAGGATAAAACAAAAAATAGATGAAAATAATTTTATTTGGATGTTTTAGAAAATACTTTGTCAGAACAATAAAAAGTCCGAATAAATAGACCGACTCAATCATCTGCACCGGAAGATGAAATAAATCTCCAAAGCAACATCCTGCTAAAAAACAACCTATTCTTCCAAAGGCGTGCCCAATACTTATGGCCATGAGAAAAGCAGCTAGTAACTTATTGAACTTTATCTTAAATACTTTACTAAAAAATAAAATGATAAAAAATGAGAGAATTGGAGCTCCGTAATAAACTAACCCTCCCCCTAACCAAAAACTAGGATTAAGAGTTAGCTTTTCCATGGGCACAGCATTTTGAGATAAAATAAAAAGAATCTTTGCCCCCACAAAACAGGATGAAATTAATGAAAAAATCAAAATATTCTTTCTTAATTGAGGTAAATTAATTTCATAAGTATTCAACATTTTTTCGAAGGCATGCTTTGAAGCAAATAAAGCCATACCCAACATAATTGGATAAGAGTAAAGGATAAATGAATCACCTAATTTAAAATAAGGAAGCAAGATTAATTCTGCTTATGAAGCTGAGGGTTGATTTTTTTTAACATCGTTCTTCTCTGCTTTATTTTTCCCATCTTTATTTTTTTTATTGGGATGAGGATTAATTAAAAAATCAATTCCCAATAAAAATGCGGCAACGGTAATGCATGAGTCCGCAACATTGAAGACGGCAAAATGCCAATCTTTATGATAAAAATGAAAGAAATCCACAACGTAGCCTAAAGCATAGCGATCGATTAAATTTCCGATAGCTCCGGCAATAATGAGAGAATAAGCCAAAACCCGAATATATGGCCCTCTCAGGGAAGTGAAGAGTAGGTAGAACAACCACAAAACAGCACCTGTAGGAATAAACAGGAACATAAAATACCGGACATATTTATGATACTCTTGACCCATGCCAAAGGCGGCACCCGTATTTTGAGCATAGGTAAAATTAAATAGCCCTTCAATAACTGGCCGTGATTCACCTAAAGCATAGTTCGATTGAAAATATCCTTTGGAAAATTGATCCACCAAAATTAAGACCGCGATTAAAATCGCCATGGTCCAAAATCTTCCACTCGCAGTTACTTGTTTATCTTGCATAATACTCTTTTGGATTAATATTATATTTTTCTATCTTTCGTAATAATGTTTTTTTAGGGATATTAGCATTCAAAGCGGTTTGATTAATTTTACCTTTATTCACCACTAAAGCCTGAGTAATAAATTCTTTTTTCAAATCGATCTTTGGTAACTTGAAAATCAAGTTTAATTTTACCCTCATTCATCTCACCGTAAGTAAAGTTATACTCACGATCAGATTTTTCATCTTCAGAACTATCTGTTTGATCTAAAACTGAATTTTGAATTCCTTTAAAGTCAATTTGAGATTCTTCTTTAATTGGATCATCAGACTCTGAAGGCTGAGCTTTATGAGTAATATTTGACGGAAATGAATCGAGTGAAATAACCTCTGAGCTTTCCATGATAAAGCAATGTTCGATAACATTTCGAAGCTCACGAATATTTCCTGGCCAATCGTAGTTCTCTAATAGCTTAGTAGCTTCTTCATTAAGTTTTTTTATTTCTAAATTATGAACAGAGTTAAAGTAATCAATATAATAACCAATCAAATGGGGAAGATCTGATTTTCTCTCTCTTAAAGGAGGTAAATAAACGGGCAAAACATTGAGACGATAAAATAAATCTTCTCTGAATGTTCCCTCTTTAATCATTTCTTCAAATGGTTTATGTGAAGCTGCGATAATTCGCACATCAACATTAACGACACGATTTGATCCTATCGGAGTAAATTGTTTTTCTTGCAGAACTCTTAAAAGTTTAACCTGCATGGCTTGAGAAATATCTCCAATTTCATCTAGAAATAAAGTTCCCCCAGAAGCATATTGAAATTTACCTAATTTACGCTCTGTCGCACCAGTAAAGGCACCCTTCTCATGGCCGAATAATTCTGATTCAATTAAATTTTCCGGAATAGCCCCACAGTTTATAGTAACAAACTTCTCATCCTTACGGGGACCGTTATAATGAATCGCTTTAGCAACCAACTCTTTACCTGTTCCCGACTCTCCTCGAATCAAAACTGGGGTAGAAACTTTCGCTAGCTTCGAAATAACACTGAAGACTTTCTTCATAGCATTGGATTCACCGACAAATTTATCATCATCACTACTTCCCAAAGAAAGTGTCGGTGCAGAAAAAGCTGTTGTTTCAACAAGCGATTTTGCTTTTAGGGCTCGCTTAATTAAAGCTGTTAGGGCTTCACCTGAGATTGGTTTTTCAAGATAGTTATAAGCTCCCTCTTTTACCGCTTTTACCGCATCCGTTACATTTGAATAAGCAGTAAGGATAATGACAATAATTGAAGGGTCATGTTTTTTTTATTTCGGTGAGGGCCGTGATCCCATCCATTTCTGGCATGTTCACATCCATCACAACTAGATCGTACTTATCCCGATAAATAGCATTAACAGCTTCTTTACCGTTATTGGCAACATCCACATTAAAGTGATGAAACTCTAAAGCTTTTTGAACCGATTGTTGTAAAACTAAATCATCATCGACGACTAAAACTTTATGCATTTTAAACTCCTGGTCTCATCAAAGATATTGATGTTTTGAATTCATCCTCGTTCGACCAACTCCATCTGGTGCGCATGACTAAATCCTACCATTAATTTCAACGATTTGGCAGCTGAATTGTAAAATTTGTCCCTTCGCCTACAATTGAGTCAGCTATGATTTGTCCCTCATGTAACTCCACAAAATACTTAACTAAATACAATCCTAAACCAGAACCTTTGACCGTATGAGAAAGATCATTTTTGACACGATAGAATTTCTCAAAAATATGCTCTAAGTTGTCTTGATCTATCCCAGGCCCATTATCTTTAATTGAAATGTACACCCAGTCTTGATCATCCCAGGTTTTAATCTCAATTTTGCTTCCTTCAGGAGTATATTTTATGGCATTTTCCACAATATTAGAAATCACCCTGTTTATTAAGTTAACATCTACGGAAATGGGATAAATCGGAGAAAGCTCTGAATCTATATGAATATTTTTTTGCTGAATTTCGAATTGATATTTCTTAACAGTTGCTTCAACAAACTGATTCACATCTCGGTTTTCTTTTTTGAGATTTAGGTTTCTTGACTCAATTTTGGTCAGATCCAGGATTGAGGTGATAAAATTATTTAATTCTTTTGTGGAAAGGATAATTGAATCAATCAGATTTTTTTGCTCAGATGTATTATTAAATTGCACTTTGAGCAGGTCTGCAATCCCGGCGATTTTCGCTACGGGGGTTTTTAAATCATGGCTCATAAGCGAAATAAAGTTTTGTTTTAAATTATCAACTTTTTTAATCAGTTTTGATTCTTCTTGAATCGCATACCTCGTTTGATATTCAGCGATGGCCCTAAAGGGAACCCATATATAATAAACCACAAAGATAGAAAGGATAATATGACTTAATTTAATCCAATAACCAAAAGTTATGAATAACAAATAGGATAAAACCAAAATTGAAAACATGAGTCCAACAGTGAAGAGTAATCCTCTGGTTGGTTGAACACGAGAAATAATAAAGCTTAGAAAGATCGCTACAAAAATGGAAATTAAATCAGAAACAATTTTAGGTACTTGGAAAACTGATTTATTTTTAATCAGAGAATCAATAATATTTCCATGAACAATTAGTTTAGAGCTGGTTTCATCCCTTTTATTAAAAGGAGTTTTCACAAAATCATCAGAATTAGAGAAATACTTCGGCCCTATTAAAACAATTTTATCTTTAAAGTATCCAGAGGGAAAATTACCTACCATGACTCTGTGGTAAGGAATAGTCTTCATGGCAGTATCAAACTCTGTGGTAGAGCTACTATAGCGGAAGAGAGTAAAAGTAGCATCTGCATCTTTATTATAATAAGCTCCATTATAGGCAGTGGCGATTTTTTCCTTTTCACCGATTTTCCTTTTATAAACATTTGAAAGAACCAAATGAAGGGTGTCCTCGCCAGATATATTCAATATGGCCCTACGACTGACATCATCCCGAGCAAATGAAACATTATCCACATTCACCAGGGCCAGAGAATGACCTAAATCTTTTAAGTCTAGCGTTGGTAACTGTTCCCCCCAAATATCCGCATTGGTTCCGAAGCGATAATAGCCTCCCTCCTCAACGTATTTTACTAGGTAGCTCTTGAATTCATTCAAGTATTTTTGTTCAATCTCGTTATCCGGTTCAGATAATGGGGTAATAAAACTTACGATTCCGGGTTCGTCTGCAACCAGCTTCTGAATAAACTTTACGTGAGTTGCATAACTATAGGGATAAATTTCTCCTAAAAACTGATCCGTTTCTTCATCCATCAAAATGAGAACAACTTCACTATCCTCTTGTATTCCAACATCATTTCTTACCCATAAATCGTAAAAAATGGCGTCTAAGCTATGAAAGCTGTATTGAAGCAGGATTAAAATAAATATCAGTGTGAAAAACAGTGGATATAAATTGGAATATTCAATTTTCTTCAATGAATTAAGAATTTTAAATTTAGATAAGTTCATTTAAATTTCTTCAACTAAGATCGCATCCAAAAGTAGTACCTTTGGATCATCTACTTTCTCCGACTGCTTATTCGCAAAATATTTAAGTCTTGCAAAAATATTCAGTTGATCCTTTAACTTGTTCGAGTCCATTAATATTAAATAATAAGAAAAGAAAAAAGGAATAAAAAAGAGTAATCCAGCAAAAAAGACCGCATTGCGAATATTATTATTTCGAAATGAAACTAAATTGCTGAAAAAAGAAATTAAGTGAAGGAATAAAATCAATAAAGAATCAACGGATGTTTTTAACCAAGTTCGGTCATTCATTTTTTCTTGAATTAATTTGTCTAAAACTTTTTCTCTCTCATAATCATTGGCCGCATTTAATGTATTCCGGTTAATTAAAACAAAATCGTAACTTAAAGATGATAGCCATTTGTTTATTTTTTCACTTGAAGATGAATAAAAGTAAATTTCGGGTACATCTAATCCATAAAAAAAACATTGGTTCTTTAAATGAGTATAAAAGTGGATATGATCATGCTCTTGAGCATGACGCGCACCAAGAGAAATCAGAACAATGTGTGCGGAAAAGTATAAAACTAGGAATGCAACGAACATAGTGATCGAAACCACCATAAAATAATAATCAGTTGGTAAGAATATCAGTAAAAAGAGATCTAAAAATAAGAAATTTACGAAATAAAGAAATATAAAAATTAATTTTTGCAAAATCAATCACCTCTACTGATTTCTAACTAAATAAAACCGTAATATTAATATAATACATAATTTTTACTGGATCGCCCGCTTTTTGATGACGCCTCAGCTTTGAAAAGCTATAAGAGTCTGGCTTGGGGCGTTGATCTACGAAAGTAGATTAAAAAGCAAACTTTTACTAGGGGCAATTTCTGAAAGAATTTAAGGGGCAAATTCATTTCAATCACTTTAATCAACATTTATATTTGAATTTTAACACTGCCATTTCTAAGTCAACAATGGTGTGCACCTTCTTAAATTCAATCTCCTCTAAAAGCCTTCCACTATTCAACCTTGAATAGGAAGAAGAAATTATCTCGCCGGTTATTTGGATATAGCAAAGCTATAGCAAACTAAAATTTGATAACCCATGTGTTTAATGGTTATCTATGGGGTAAAAAATTTTACATAGAGAATAAAAAAATATAGAGAGCATTTTTTTAGCTAATTTAGTTTTAGGAGAGAATATGAGTTTTGATACACTACTTTTCGGTACTGCCGGAGTACCAAACGCGACGCAAAGGAAAAATAGTCCTGTGGATGGAGTTCAAAAAATTCACGAGCTAGGACTTGACTGCATGCAGCTTGAATTTGCGCATGGAGTAAGAATGAAAGAGGAAGTTTCCTCGGCTTTAAGAAAAGTTAGTTATGAATTAAATGTTCCTTTGACCAGTCACGGTCCTTATTACATCAATCTAAATGCACGTGAACAAGATAAAATTGATTCTTCAGTAGAAAGAATTATTCAAACAGCTAAGATATCTGACCTCTGTGGAGCTGAGTCCATGACCTTCCACGCTGCTTTCTACATGAAAGACTCACCCTATGATGTTTTCGATCTTGTTGAAAAAAGCATGAATGTTATTGAAGAGAGATTATCTCGCCTTGATATTGAAATCGAACTTCGTCCGGAACTTACTGGAAAAACCAGCCAGTTTGGGTCACTCGAAGAATTAATTAGCTTAACCAAGTCTGTTATGAGCTGTAAGCCATGCCTTGATTTTAGTCACCTCTTTGCCAGAACTGGTGAAGTTAATGACTATGATGGATTCATGGAAACACTTACTCGTGTTGAAAGAGAGCTAGGAAGAGCGGCCCTGGATGAAATGCACATTCATATTTCAGGAATTAGTAGCAACTCTAAAGGCGATTTAAAGCACCTCAACCTTGATCAATCAAAATTTAATTGGAGAGATCTTTTAAAAGCGCTTAAGGATAAAAGCTGTAAAGGATATGTAATCTGTAACAGTCCAAACCTAGAAAAAGATGCGGTTATGTTAAAAGAATTTTTCGGAACACTTCAGTAAACAAAATTATGTATTTAAAAGTATAAATCCAAGCACAGCAAACTGTTGTGCTTGGAATCCTCTCATTACCTAATACCCAAATTCTCTGTTTTATTGATCTCTACGGTTTTTTAATTAGATAATTTATTCAAAATTCCAATTTCCTAAATACATTCACTCCCAAATTAAATAAAAAAGTCTCAAATACACTTTGGGGGTAACAATGAAGATACTATTCGCATCACTTTTAATTATGAGTTCATTTTCAATTTTTGCAAATGAGCGATCTGGAATAGTTTGTAAAGAGGCTAATAGCATTACAAAAGCAAAATTGTTGCTTAATTCAGAATTGGATGCTTTTGCAAATACAATTTATATCGACCGGGAACCAACTGTCCCTGAAACAGAGAACAATCCAACCATAAAAACTGGATTCTATAAAGTTGAAAAAATTAACTTTGTTTCTCAACCAGTTATAACTTCCTATGAAGTTAAGAAAAAAGTTGGAAGAAAAACAAAGATGGTAAATAGATTCTCTATCTGTGTAACAGTAAGTAATTTCCAAAAATAAAAATTAGACAAATATAATTAAGCTGCCTGAGTATCTTGTGACTGATCAAGGTACTCACACTTAACGACGAAGTGATTCTCTTTTGTTTGATGATGAACAATCTTTAAGTCTCTAATTTCATCATGAAGTGAAAAATAATCTTTTAAAATCAATAAGAAATCCCTATCATCTCTTGATTCGATGGAGAGCTGAATAAATTGCTTTTCCATGAGTTGAGAAAATTTTAAAAAATTCATTGGGAGATCGAGATAGCGCTCTCGATCAGTGGCATCCGTGAAGCGATAACTTTTTAATTCTTGATTATAAGAAAAAATTAGTGGTACTAAACTAGTTTCATTGGAGGAATTCCTCAAAGTCTCATCCACTAAAAAAGTTAATATATTCGAATCATCGTAATTCATGGTCATCACCCTAATGCCTGCGACCTTGAAACGATGAGGAACCGAAACTAAGATCTAGTTAGATTCAGGAGTTATATCAATAGACTCCTTATTTTCGTAAAACGTTTTAACGTTTACTACTTCTACTATTTTCCACGAATTTTCGATTTTCTTCATCTCGGCAATTTTTTTAACCTGGGCACTTGTTTCCGGTTTCTCCGTTGGGGTATCATAACTGATTATATAAGTCAGGAAGCAAGAATTATCCTCCTCTATGCAGTTCTTTTTCATTATTTTAAATTTCTTCTTCTTCACATCGATCGGCCGAGAATATTCATTAAACTCTTCTTCATTTAAAGCTTCCACTGAAGCCAACATCTTTCCTGCTGTGTAGGATTGATAAAATTCAAGATCAACCTGTGAGCTAGTTCTCTCTTTCAAGTAAATAGAAAGGGTCTTTTCAGGAGTCTCCTTTTCCTCTACACATGCAATGAGAGTCAAAAAGATAGAAAGAATAATTAAATTTAATTTCATACTAAACCTCGAGGAACAATTTTATGATTATTTAAAATAGTTATTAAATCTGAATATGAAAAAAGAGTTGGTTCATTCGTAATAACAAACCCAGCCCCTTTTCCGTCCTTATTATAAGAAACCAATTTTGCAAAAGCATTAAATTTTTGACCTTGATAATCAATTTCTATTTGTAAGTTTTTGTTTTTCTTTAGCTTTCTCAATGGAACCTGAGAGTCGAGCTCAACAAAAATAGAATCACTCGACCAATTAGTTAAACTTCCCTTAACCTCAAATTGTGCCGAATTAAGATTGATATTAAACCGCTTTATCTGACCGTTGAGATAGGGGATTTTTTCACGAAAGCTATTAGCGAAACTTCGGTTTAATTCTTCGACTAAGGTGTAATAAAACTGATAGGCAGTGACCAAATAAAAAAAGAGTCCTATTAAGATGATATTATCAAACCGAGTGAAGAGAAGAAAACTAAGAATGGCGAATGGATAAATAAGATAAATCATGTAAAACAGACGTGAATATTTTGAATACCGGTAAATGGTAAATAAAGAAACCAATGAAAGAGCTAAATAAGTTTTATGATTTTCAAATGTTTCAATAAATAACTGTTCTGAAAGAGCACTATGCTCAAAAAATAACGACAATAAAATATGAAAATATAAAGGCATAAAAAGACTGACTAAAATTAGCTTGTATACCGTTGAGCTTTTCCTAAAAACAGTTGTGGATAGATACCTATTAATCAATGTTTTATTCCTTCCCTATAAAAGCAAATTTTAACAGAGATGATATAGTTTTCCTATGAGCAAAATCGAAGAAGCGATTCTTGAAATACGTCCCACCTGTGTCTCTTGTGATGCCTGCCGTCTGATTTGTCCTGAAAATAGTATTTTTACGGATGGAACGCTCTATTCCATTGATAATTTTTCTTGCACGATGTGTAATTTATGTATTCAGATTTGTCCAGTGGACTGTATTAAAGAAACTAGCTTGATTGTGCATGAAATGCCCCAGAAAAAACTACCCCCCGTGAAATAGAGGGCTCAATTTTCAATTCCGCCAGACATTCAATTAAATGACTTTGATTCATTCCGATTCCAATGATAAAACCTTGTCCTATGGAATATATTGAATAGTTTTCGCTATTGTACCCAGTACCTTGAACTTGACTTAAATTAACCGCCCCTTTTTGGACTAAAAAATTAACAAAGGATTCTGCTGCACTTTCTTCTTTAATCAATATTTCCCATATTTTTTCTGTATGATTCACGTAACGATCAAAAGTTCCAAAATCCCAATAGAATTGATCGATTGGTTTCACTTTGATCTTCTTTTCTCGATAATTAGCGATGGTTCCAAAGAATGACTGTGGTCCATTTTTATTTTCGAGAGAATTGACATCTAAAAGGGATAGTCCTGAGTAAGTAGGATAAACAGTATCTTCAATGGCTTCAGGAGCTAGAATATCGCAAAGTTCATCTTCTTTATTAACCTTTATACCATTATGTTTTTGCCATTTTTGTGTCGGAATAGAATAAAGAAAAACAGAATAATTTTCTAAGTTTTCCCCATCTTTTCTCACCTCTTCAATCTCTAAGTGAAAAAACTGATCGGAGGTGGAAAGAATAATCTTATCCATATCGATAAAGTTTCTTTTCAAATTATAGATTGCACCACCAACTCCCAGTAGCTCGGGTTCAAGTAGCAAATGAATTTTACTATTGTGCAAGAAGCTCTGAGATTGAATTTTCTCTACTTGATGATGAAGGTTAATGTAAAATTCTTCCCCACCTCGATCTTTCCAAAACTCAATTTCTAAATCCAACATAGGTCGTTCAAAGATTGGCCATAAAACCTTAGGTAAGGACTTTCCTAAGCTTCCCATTCGAGAGCCTAGTCCTGCTGCTAATATAAAAACTTTATTAATACTCATAGTAGAGGGAAAAGAGGTTTTTACGAAAATCTTTTAGTTCAGTGTGCTTAAAGGAGATTTTTTTTATTTTCTCCATGGCAAAGCCAATATATTTCAAGTAGCGAACATCTTTTCGGTGGTGATAAATATAGGAAAAGCTGCCAATTGCCTTAAATAAGCGCTCGATTGCCATGTAATCATATGTGCGGGCAAATGATTCTTCAGCTGCTATTTCTGGCAACTCATTCTTTAAAGCAGAGTAATAGTCAGCAATAAGTTTTTCTTTATTTTGTGGATTAATAAAATAGTAGCAATCTTCAAGAAGACTAGTTAGATCATATTGAGCAATGCCCAAGCGAGCATCCTGAAAATCGATCACCTTATGCCCAGAGTCAGACAACATAAGGTTTCTTGAATGATAATCTCGATGAGTCACAATGAAAGGGCCCTGGGAGATAGTATCTATAATGGGCGAAAAAAGTTTATTCGTTTTCTCGATTGCCTCATCTTCAATTTCTAAAAAAAGCTTAAAGAAATATTTTAAGGAAAAATCAATTTCAAATTGATATTTTTCCTTATCAAAATATCGATCAAGACAAGCCGGAATTAAGTCTTTTGTTTTAGGCAAAGAAGCAAATTTAACTAATTCATCAATGGCCGGTTTATACAAGTTATATTCTGATTGTATTGAATCAACCGCACCTAATTCTTTTAACAGCGTTTGATCTCCAAGATCTTCTTCTAATAAATAACCTTTAGGCAAATCCCTATCAAAGATTTGCGGGACGCTAACTTTATTTTCATGAAGAAATGATTGAAGCGTCACAAAATCATTTTCAGTTTTATCTTTAGAGGGCTGATCTAAACAGATCACAAAGGAGCTTCCATTATATTTAGCTCGATAATACCGCCTGGTAGAAGCATCTCCCGTTAAGCGCTCAATAGACTTAAGCTTAGTGGAAGGAATATCCAGCTTTTCCATGGAGTTAAAAAATAATTGCTCAACAAAGAGTCTTTCCGAAACTTCTAGTTTCATGCTTAATAGAACCTCGTTTTAAGATAGGTTATTAAATTATAAAACTTTTTAGAGTTTAATTGTTCTTTTATATTACCAATTTTATTTGAATGCGAAATCAAAAATGCTTTAAACAAGGTTTCCTCTCGGGAAATGGCCTCAGCATCCGGGTACATTAACTTAAATTCAGATCCGTTACGGTTTTGAATTTGAATCCAAGATAAATACATTTGAGCATTTAAGTCAGCCCTTTTTAATAAATAATAAGCCCATTTATGGACCGTCAACTTGTCCTGAATGCTAATTCGAGTAAGAGAAAGAATTCTTTCCGTGCTTAAATATCCCAGAGGGATGATCGTATTCCTATTATAGACGTTCTTTTCAATACGGATCATCTCATAGGCAAGCAAACAGATTAAAACAGCTTCATGACTAATAAACTTAGCCAAAAGCCCACTAGAAAGAAATATCTTATTTTTTGGAAGGGAGAAGTGAAAGGGTCGTGAATCTTCAATAACTGTTATTTCAATTTTCTCGCTGCCCAAGGATTGAAAAAAGAGTTCGTTGTTATTAGAGACTGACTGGATAAGCGATTCCAAATATTCTTGGTGAGAGCTTCTCAATCGAACTTCTTTAATTTGCTTGGATTTTACATATGATGAGTTAAAAGAAGAAAAATGGTCAACATAATCCAACTCCGAGTACTTTGGTTTATTGTAATCGATATCAACGCCATCACTTTCTTGTAAGGTCTTCTCGGTCCTGGTGATTGAACAAGAAGACATAAGGAAAAAGGAAAAAAAAAGGGGGCAAACTAGCTGCCCCATTATATTGAAATTGCTCTTCATTAAAATTACTTTAGCTCAATTTATTAATTATTGGCCACTCCACGTCCGTCGAGAATTGGCGTATAAATAGTAAATCCTGCAAAAATCACATTTGGATCTTTGATTAGCGGCTTATTATTTTGCCATATATCTCTCCAATGCCTTGGAGTTTGATAAACATTATCAGAAATGATTCCTAAAGTTTCCCCTCTTTTAATTAAATAAGGATTTCCTTCTGGATTCCAAACGAACTCAGGTCCGCTCCGCATATACTTTAATTGCATTCCCACTGAAATATTGGTGGATCCATTAAGTTGGCCAGAGTTCCAGCGAGCTAACTCTCTCCACTTTTCGTAATCACCAAACAATTTAAATGCAATGAGCATCAAAGTTTCATTTCTTTGCACAGTATAGAAGTTTTCGCCTTGACCGCCACCTGAGGTGTCAACCATTGGTGCACTTGGTACCGGCTCATCCATCATAGGATCTTCAGCTAGATCATCTCCAGCATCTGCAAGCTCATCTCCACCTTCATCTAAGCCTTCATCCTCTTCTGCTAAGAGAGGATCATCTGAGTCATCGTCAAATCCTTCTTCACCTTCTGAATCAGAAAGATCAATACCGGCAGGGTTTTCATCTACGTCTTGCGACTTCTTGTTCCCTGAGCAACTCACCATTGCTAGAGACAATAACAATAAACAGAGCAATAATTTCATCAAAGACTCCTTAAAATAAATCTTTTACCCGTATAATAAAATGATACAGGAATTCTCAATAACTTATCGGCTAGGAAAAAAATTCTTTTAGGTTGAAATAAAAATAATAATTAAACTTAAGAAAGCCCGACGGTGGAAGTCAAGTAGGTGTGCTAAAGAGAGTTCAAACTAGGAAAATGGTTACCTGGGCAATCTGTACTATCAACACTCCTATGCTTGATTACATTCGATTGAGGAATTCCATATTCCTCCGTAAGATGTTTGATCATTCTTTTTAACTCAGATAATGCTGCCGCCGAGGGTGCCCTTTGATTAAAATTCCCGATTAAAACAATATGAATACCCTCTTCATTATAACTTATATCTGGATTAGGATTTCCAGTATTAACACCTGCTGCTTTTATTTTTAAACTTCTTCCTTCATAGGTTTTAAATTTACCGTTGCTAGTTTCATAATCATCAATAATGTAATTGTACGCCACATCACCGTATCCTCTCCCTGATATTTGTGATTTCAGTAAGGTTTCAGGGTTAAGCTCGACTCCTTCAATATCAGCAGTATGATGTACAACAATATATTTTAACTGGGAAATTGCTTTTTTGGGTTCCAGTCGATCCTTTACCACTTGTCTACCAGGAATAATTGTTGGCTGGTTTAGTATATCTTCTCCGTCATTTTCATTTAATAATCTATTATTCCATCCCTCCAAACCATATTTAGGAACAACCTCAGGTGGTAGATCACTTCCAGTAAAATCTTGATAGAGAGCGATTGATACCGCTGCACGATTATCTAAATAATTACTAAGATCACTCGTTGAGAAAAAACATTCATTGATATATGAAAAACCTTTCTTTAGAACATTGAAATTATCGTCAACCTTATAGCAGTTTTCTTTATACACTACAAAATCAACCTCACCAAAATCATCTTTAAAAACGCGTGCCTGAGATTGAGGGATCCTTGTAACAGTAGTTGGCTCTTCTAACTTTTTCCTCACTTTAATCCCAATAGATTCATACTGTATCCCATAGAACCTCACTAATTTTTTTTCCACCTCGGCTGGATCAAGAATACAATTACCATCAATATTCATTCCTTTTGCAATGACCTTATTATCATAACCGGTTCTGGTTCTTGTTGATATAATTCGTTCGCACAGACCATTTTCCATAAAACCATCATAAACATTTTGCCTCGAAGTACTATAACCTTTCCCTGGAGGACTTTTCGCAATCTTAACATAATTATGAGGGATGACTTGTATTCCTTGTTGATCATATAAACCTAATCGTGTGTCTTGCCCACGTCCCGCATTTTCAACGCTAAAATTACCTTCTAAGTGAGCAAAAACGCTATATCCACTTCTTGCATTACTTACAGCTCCTAAAGTAGGACTTGTCTCAGTATTAATATCACAAGCTCTTAATTTTCTAGCTCCACTTCCACCTCGATATAAAAAACGAATAAGATTCACTCTTGGCCGGTAGTTTAATAAATGACAATCAGGTTGTTCTCTTCGCCAGTTATCTTCAATTGCTTTTAGCTCATCTTCCATTTCAGCTATCGCGCCAAAGGTTACTAGGGCCGTAACCATATGGTTATAACCAGTTTTCTTGATGCCATAGGCAGCTTCAATTTTCTCTGGTACAAACTTATTTTGCCCACACCCTCTCGAAAGTCTTTTAGAAAATTCACTTCGGTCCCAACGCCACAATGCTTTGAAAGTCCTTAACATTAACTCTCCATCCCCTTTTGGATCTGCACTCAATAGCATCTTTGCAGTATACTTCCTTGCTCCTGCTCCCGATTCACACTCAAGCTCCATTGTCGCCATTGTCAAATGTGCTAACTCATTATAGAGAGCATCAGACAAGTTATATAACTCCCTTAATTTAGGTTTTTGAGTTTCAAGAACCATTGCTACATCTTCTTCTAAGGGCAGAAAGAAACCACTCGAAGTATTAATATGAATTGCAGTATTACTTTTTCCTTTATTTGCAGGAGTTATATTATACTTTTTAGGTTCGTACCCTTCTGCACGCCCAGAATAATGAAATTTCAAAACTCCATCTTTAGCCACAAACTTTCCTCCAAATTCATCAGGAAGAATATGAATTTTACACCCCGGGATTATGCTTTCAATTTCATGAAAATGATTTTCAGTGACATTGATACACCCGTTAGTCATTCTTGAATTTCCTCCGTTATTTAAAGCATTATAGCGACTTCTCGAATTTACTGGAGCTTGATGAAGCGCAAAGATTCCTTCGTTTCCCTTATCATCCACAAGAGGTAATAAATTATAGTTATAATCTTTATAATTTGATCCTAAATATCTTTGCTCACCCCTATTTGGTTTAACCGTAAAGTTACCTGCGGGTGTGGTAGACTCATTTGTTTTAAACCTTTTTGGGTCATCCCAGGTTAATTTTGTATCACCATCTTTCTTTCCAGTTAGTATTGGAATTTGCTTTAAAATAGAACCATCTAAAATGCTGTAAACAGTAAGTGTTCCTTCTTTTTTATTAACGATTGAATACGTCCTAGATTTACATCTTTTAGTCTGTGATAAATTTGTTGTATAAAACTTATGAATACGTTCTTCATTTGTCGACATTCCATTTATTTCATCTTCCCACTTTTTAATATTTTCAACATTGAATAATTGTCCATGACCATCTTGAACAATGTAATCATCAAATTGACTGGTATCAATCTTATACATTCCGAATGAGTCTTGTACTCCTGGTTGTCCTAACTCAAACCCAAGAGATAAGTTTTCTCCACTTGAACCAACTGAGGAATAAGAAACCTTTGGTTTTCCTGTTGTGATTTCATGGCTTCCACTATCATCTTCAAAAATAATACTTCCATTATCCTTTTTTGTTAAAACTGCCGGCCCTGTAATATCGCTACTACTGCTCGATATTTGATCTTCAATCTGCTGCACATAAGCTTCGCTTGCACTTATTTCATCATCTATTCTAATTTTTTGACGTGAAAGATCGTCAACTTTTGAACCATCTAATGGTTCTTCTCCAGATTCATTTAAGACCTCTCTCCCTTCTACTGTTTCCATTGCATTATTGTATTCATGCCTAGCAACTTGAGCTGCTGCTTCTGTTCTCCTAGCTTTCTCAATTTCAGTTTCCGCTAAGTTATGATTATGGACAATGATCTCTTGAACTTTATCATTTTGAATCAAATCCGGATTTTCAGAAATAATTTGAGCATTAACTTTATTACTATTTATTGCTTCTTCTGCAATCCTTAGACTTTCACTCATGGACTCAACATTTTCATAGTAATCATGCATTGATGAAAGAGGGTTTTTAATCGATGGGTTCTTTGTTTTCTTTCCACACTCATCAAAGAATACAGGCTTGTTCCCATATCGACTAACTAGAGCAAAATTTTTCGCACTTTCGATCGGAACATTTAGTTTTCCACTATCCATTATTGTTCGCCTGGACTCTTCTCGGTCTGTAGAATTACCAAAATCAGTATAAACTCTAGTTTCACCACCAAGTATTAATTCATTTGTCACATGAAGGTATTCGAATCCTTGCTCCTCTAAATATGCAGAAGCTTCTTCTCGTTTCGTTTTTCTAAACTTCGACCCTCGGCCATTATATTTTTTTCTAATTTCTTCTTTATCGAAACCTTCCTCTTTATATATCAAGAAATACTCTTCTGTCTGTGGAAGATTACTAAAATCAATTGTTGGCAAATGATCATCCTCAAAACTTTTAAAACAGCTAGCTTTGATTCCTTTCCAACGATGAAAGTCTTTTCGAACTTCTACTTGCCCACCTTTGGCCGTAACTTTTCCACGAGAAAAATTAAACTCACCTGCTTTTATCTCTAATAATTTTATAACATCTTCATTAAGTAGGGTGGGTTTATCAATAATTGTTCCAAAGCAATCTTCAGAGAGTATATCTGAGTCACAATACTGACTTTGCTTGATTAAACTCTCAAACTTGTTTTTAAAATCGTTATCCACTTCATCAAAACTAATTTTTTTATCACCATTGAAGTCTAAGTGCTTGTGAGAGGAGTAACTTAACCCAGCTCCTTTGCGGTCCTTTCCTTGCCAAATTTTGTTTTGTAGTTGTGAGAAAAATCTTAAATCTTGATGTCTTAATTCTTTTCTTTTTCGAAAATCACGAGAGTACTCTTTTGATAAAGACAATCTTGCTGCATCTGAGTTTGGATCTCTTACTTGTAGTTCATTTAATAAATTGGCAGTATGGGCATCTGATTTTTTAAGACCATAACTTTTCCATTGTTTGGCCAATTCATTTCCTCCAAGACCAGTATTTGCCGCTGTCTCTTTAAACAAGTTGCTATTTTGATCTTCCATTAGTACTGATACTAATTCGATAAAATCTGCTAACTTATCATTTGATAAATGAGTGGGCCTTAGAGACATGAGGTGGTTAAACTGATCTTCATAGGTCGGATCAACATTTTTAAGAATATCAATATCTTTTTCAATGTGATCTAAATATTTTTCTAATGCATATCTTGAATTATTATTTCGCCCAAAACTAAATAAGTTCCCAGCATAAGCAAGACGATATTTTGTTAACTCAGATTGA